>CAZUCT010000018.1:13718-43913 GCA_964619285.1 uncultured bacterium
GGCTACGGAATTGTAGGTTGGGTTGAGGGACGAAACCCAACAGGTTCGCGGCTACCGAACTACGGGTACCAGGGCGAAGGTATTGTCCAAAAAAACGGGTTTCTGGTTTTTCCAAGATGGCCTTTTAGATGGGACGCCGCGTTACTTAAAAATGTTATCCTAGAGCCTTAAGATGTCCGGGGACAAGGATGGCCGGAGGCTGGTGTTTGGCGGCAATGGCCAAATCCGAAAAAGTAAATCCCGGTTGAGGGTATGGTGCGCGGTGCGCACCCTACAGCGGGTTAGGAAACTCATACTCTTACTGTTACTCAAAGAAAAAATTCTCTTTTTGAGTATGAGTATGAGTATGAGTATGAGTATGAGTTACCCACAATCGGTTAAGAATAGAAATAATTTAAGGTTCTAATATGACGAGCGGATCGGAAAACACGACGACAATATTAATAGTCCTAATTGCTATGGGAATCCTGGCTTGGGGATATAATCGAGCCAGACCTTACGGCAGGGCGGGGGTTCTCGCTTGGTTGCAGTCGGTGGTGCTGATGGCGCCGTGGCTGTTGTTTTTTGCTCTGTTCGCTGCGGGCGTTTACGTTAATCTGGCGACAATCCTCTTTTTCTTGGTGGCTTGCGTGGGATTGTACATCTATTTGGGACAACAAGTCCGAATTGCTGCAGCGGAACAACAGGAAGAAATAGAAAAACAAATTCCCAAAGAACAAACTCCCACCGAACCGACTTCGCCTCCTTCTTCGGAGTCGCCGCCCCAGGAGGAAGTGGTTCAAAGGGTGGAAACTAAGGAGGAACAACCGGTAACTCAACCGGAGCGATCGCCCGCCGATACGGAAAAACCAGATCCTGAGTTTGTTCCCATTCCCAACGAAGATTTACAAAAGATTCAAGGTATCTTCGGTATCGATACTTTTTTTGCCACGGATACTATTCCTTATCAAGAGGGGGCGATTTTTAAAGGCAACTTGCGCGGCGGGGAGCCTCAAACAGTTCGCGATCGCCTCGCTGCTTCTTTGGAGAAAGTATTGGGCGATCGCTACCGACTCTTTTTAGTGGAAAGTCCCACCCAGGGCAAACCGGTTATCGTAGTTCTGCCGAGTAAAAACGACCCCCAACCGGCTACGGTTACTCAAAATGCTCTGGCAGGAGTTCTCTTCGTCGCCACCGTTGCTACCTGTTTAGAAGCTGGAGGGTTGCTGCAAGGGTTCGATATTTTTAACGAACCGGGGCGCTATCAAGAGGCGTTACCTGTTGCTCTGGGACTTTTGGCCGTTTTGGGGGCCCACGAAATCGCCCATCAAGTGTTAGCTTCCCGTCACAACGTGCGCTTTAGTTTGCCGTTTTTCTTGCCGGCTTGGCAAATTGGCAGTTTTGGGGCTATCAATCGCTTTTTGTCGTTTTTGCCTAACCGGACTGTGTTATTTGATGTTGCTTTTGCGGGTCCGGCTGCTGGCGGTATTGTTTCTTTGGCAATGCTGTTAATAGGTTTGTTGCTCTCCCACCCCGGCAGTTTGTTCCAGGTACCGTCGGAGTTGTTCGGCGGTTCGGTGTTGGTGGGAACTTTGGCGCGGGTGGTTTTGGGTTCTCAGTTGCAACAGCCGCTAGTTGACGTTCACCCGCTGACTCTTATTGGTTGGTTGGGTTTGGTGATTACTGCTATTAACGTTTTGCCGGCAGGGCAGTTGGATGGCGGGCGCATTATTCAGGCTATTTACGGACGGAAAATTGCTGGTAGGGCGACGATCGCTACTTTTATCGTGTTGGCGATCGCTTCTTTTGTGACTCCTTTGGCGCTGTATTGGGCGATCGCGATTTTGGTGTTGCAGCGAGATTTGGAACGTCCCTGTTTTAACGAACTCACGGAACCAGATGATGCCAGGGCGGCTTTGGGATTGTTGATTTTATTTCTGACTATCGCTACTTTGTTGCCTTTATCTCCTGGTTTGGCGGGACGTTTGGGTATCGGTTAACTCAATACCTTCGCCATTTTTTGAGCGATGTTGCATGCCGCTTGCGCAACGCCTTCGCGCTTTTGGCCCCAGCAGAAACCCGGTTGGCAAAAAACCCAGAAACCCGGTTGGCAAAAAACCGGGTTTCGCAAATTAACTGCGGGCTCCTCCAAACCCGGTTGGCAAAAAACCGGGTTTCGCAAATTAACTGCGGGCTCCTCCAAACCCGGTTGGCAAAAAACCGGGTTTCGCAAATTAACTGCGGGCTCCTCCAAACCCGGTTGGCAAAAAACCGGGTTTCGCAAATTAACTCGCTTTTGTTAAACTAGAAAAACGTTGATAATTGACAAAAAAGCCATGTTACTAGAAGATTATTTTGACTTTCTCGCCCCCGATGATATTCGTCTTAAGGGAACGCGCATCGGCATCGAAACGATTTTGTATGCCTTTATTCATCAGTGCCGAACTCCAGAAGAAATTGCCCAAACTTATCCCACCTTAACCCAAGAACAAATTTATGCGACAATTTTGTATTATTTTAACGATCGAGAAAAAGTCAGCGCTTACCTTGCCGACTGGTTAGAATGGAGTCACAAAGTCCGAGAAGAACAGCAACGAAATCCTCCTCCATTTATTGATAAACTTCGCCAACTTAAAGCAGAAAGAGAGGCAGCGATCGCTTTTTTTAACGGAATTAAACAATATTAAGAAACCCGGTTTTTTCAAAAAACCGGGTTTCTGGGTTTTCGGAGTTTTCCAGGAGGCGATCGCCTCCCCACCCCCGTCCGTAGAACAGGCATCCTGCCTGTTCGGGCATCCTGCCTGTTCGGGCATCCTGCCTGTTCGCTACCAACCCTGCCAACGAGAGAAAACCTACTCCAATTCTTCCCTTAATATCGGTGGAACGATATAAACATTTTCTTGTTTTTCCAAAAAAGAACGCCGGCATAGAGATTGTAAGGCGTTGATTAAATCGGAGGACGGCATTTGTGCGGTTTCCAAAAGTTGTGCCAGGCTGATAGGTTCGTTTTTTGTTGCTAAGAAAGACATGAGTTTTTTTTCTGTTTCCGAGAGGCGATCGCGCTGTTCCCGTAAAATATCTTTCAAACCTTCCGGTAATAGGATAGTATCGTCTGGCAACAACTCTGTCAAGCTTCCTCCCACCTCTTGAATTTGAGCAGCCGCACTTTTTAACCATAACGGGTTGCCTTGATAGCGGTTAATTAATGTTTCCCAATTTTCGATTTCTGCTAAGTCGCAATCTCTCAATATTTCTCGTCCTCCTGTCAGCTCTAAACCAGAAAGTTGTAAGCTACGAACGAGAGTTTTTTGGTTGGTAACTTGAGGAAATTCTCCTGGTGGTTCCCATCCTATTAACAGAAAGCAACTTTGATGGGATAGTTGTTTGATATCTTTAAAAAAAGAGCGATATTCTTTGCATTTCGCTTGATATTTTCCAGCCAATTCTCCACTAGAAAAAAGATTGTGAACGTCATCTAAAATTACTAAACTGCGATGCTTTTGTAGATACTTAATTAAAGGTATTGATTTGGGGTTAACTGTAAGTGAAGCTTGCTTTTTTGAGTTAGAAAAAAACTCGATAGAGTTAGTTTTAAATTCTGATAAAGTGGGGGCTGTTTTAAGACTTTTCCATAAGACATATTCAAACTCATCTTGAATTTGTCGAACCAGTTGCGCTGCTAATGCGGTTTTACCGATACCGCCGATGCCGGTGAGAGTTATTAAGCGACAGCGTTTTTTTATTATCCAAGTTGTGAGGGTTTCGAGTTCGGTAGCGCGACTGTAAAAATCCTCCAACTCCGGCATTTCGCTTAAATCTTGATGTCGAGTTGGAGGTTGTTTTGCGTTAGGTTGGTCTGTGTTTGGTGTATCTGGGGGATGTCTGCTTTGTTCGCAGATAACTTGCACGGAATCTTGTGCAAAATTTGATTGAAATAAATATACTTGGAATCTTTCCATTGCAGAGCGAAAATTAGATTTAGTAACTTTTTCCCCTAACTCTTGTGAAAGTATCTGCCATAGTTCCATACCTACCTCTCTAACGCGAGCTTCAGATCTGTGTACCTCGCTGGCAATATCTTTATAGTCCTCGTCGTCCCAGGTTCCGCGCAGAATGGTCTCTTGTAAGTCATTGAGGTGCTTGCCGGTTCTGGTAAATACTAGCTCGTCTGCGAGTTGTAACAGTTCTTTAAGGCTCATGGATTTTGGATGGTTTTTTTGGGTCAGTCCTAATTATAACCCAACACTTCCCAATATTTGCCAACATTGCCCGATATTGACCAATATTTCCCGATATTTGGTTGGGTTTTTGGTGGGAAAAGTCCCGATAATAAGTAGGCTTTTTGGCAGACACGAAATTAAAAATTAGTGCTAGGATAAACAAAAGCATACTCGAAAAATATAAGAGTAGTTCTCCCGAAAAAGTAGTTAGGACTGCTATTTTGTATCAGCGGACACTTTTTCCGACGCAAGGGCAGAATGGAGGTTTCAGAGTCCCAAACCGCCCCAAGCGCAAAGGTTAGAATGCAGGTTTCAGTAATTTCCCTGAAAACTGTCCGGATTATGACTGGATATTGTTTGTAGATTCTGGCGGAATGAATTGAAGTGGTTGGACTGTACGTCAAGTTTTAACTTTAGGTGGCCATTTTGGACTTACGTTGGGTTGGGCAAATATTGCCCTCAAATTATGAGAAAAAGCATAAATTTTGATGTCCGAATGCTTTGCCCCCACCCCACGTTTAACCTTAAGGCTTTTTATCTATTTTTTAGTTTATTACCCGTGGACTGAAATAAATTAGAGGTTAATATAAATGACCAAATCTTTACCCGGAAAAAAAGGCTTTTTTGGGCAAATTACAGATGTAATTGAGGATTTATTTTGGGGAACTAGACCGGCAAGAATTTCAGCAGAAACTCTGCGTACTAACAATGAAAACTTGATTGAGTATTATGAAAAACGAGATAATCTTCAACAACAAATGCAAAAGGCTCAAATGCAATTGCAAGCTGTAATGCAGCAGAGAACATTTGAGTTTCAATACGAACAAGCTCATCTTACCAGGCAATTTCAAGCCGAAGAAGGAAAACTCAATCGCCAGTTGCAAGCTGAATTAGCAAATCTTAATCGCTTATTTCAGGCGGAGGAAGGAAGATTAAATCGTGAATTTCAAGCTCAACAGGGACAGCTAAATCGTCAATTACAAGCAGAGCTAGCCAGATTAAATAGAGATTTTCAAGGTCAAGAAGGAAGATTAAACAGGGAAAATGCCAGGAAGATAGAACTTTTTAGAGCGCAATTGCAAGTCTTTTTACAGGAACAGCAAAAACAGCTTCAACTTCAACTAAAAGAAATAGATATTGCCCTAGCAAAAGAGTTAAGAGCGATCGATTTGCAAAATAACCTCACGGTAATTCGCGAGCAACGACGTTTAAACAATTGGCCTCTCACCCACGACGACGAACAAATTAAGGAAATTATAGCTTCGGACGATTTACTAATTTTGTTTGTACCTCCCATTTTAAAACACGATCGCGCTGGTGCGGGTGCTAATAGTTCTCCTAATAGTTTTCCCGACATCGAACAAGGATTAAACAGGCGGTTAAGGGCCTTTATTGAAAAATACAAACAAAACGGTAGAAAAGTTAGCTTTTTTACTGGCGTTTGGCTGACAAAAGCTTTATATGGAGAGGGAGCTTTTAAAACTCTTTTTAGTGGTTTAAAAACCAAACCAACTTTAGCAATTAATGCAGTAGTTGAGAGGACTTATTATCATTTAGAATATAGTTATTGGAACCAAAATTTTCAAGAACCGTATATTGATTCTTTGCCTAAAGAAGAACCCTTATCTTGGCTAGAATTATTATATGCTGCAACCAAAGAACGTCTGTTAAAATGGGAAAAACAGCGGGATGCTGAAGCTGAAGAGAAGGGAACGACGAATGAGTTCGATCTAGATTGGGGGCAAGAAGTTGTCAAGAAGTTTTTAGCAGATTTAGAACTGGTTAAACGAGAAAGTCGGCTGTTAGAGAGAGGACAAAGCCCCGAAGATTTACCCAATCGTAACTATACAGTTCTTGACGGCGATCGAGAAACTTTCTCGCGCTTTATTACCATTCAGATTTGTCTCTTAATTGGCAAAATAGCAGACGAATATTTTCTCTTAGATGTTTCGCCAAAAGAGCGTCAGCCTCCCTTACTACCTAAATTGCTTCCGAATTTGTTAGAAGAAATACCTTTAGAATATCGAGAAAGAATAATTGAATCTGTCGTTTCATTTTACCAATCTTTGTACCAACAGCTAGGGGAAACAGAATCAGCTTGGGTTCCAGAAATGCTCCTAGATTTAGCTAGTAGTTTGATTCATTTAGATAACAAATCATTAGCTAAAGAACAAATAGAAAAGTCGGTAAAATCTTGGTTGGAAATGCGAGGTATTAAATCTTTAGAACAAGTCAAAAATTTGGAGACTATCAAGTTTTTAATGACTGATGGTGAAACAATTTATGTTGAAAATCTTGAGAAATGTTTAGAACTTTTACCAAATGAGGATTTAACTTATGCTCAAAAACTTGTTTGTGCTTGGAAAATCATAGGAGAAACTCAGCAACTCAAGTTAGCTGAGTCTCAAAAAGAGTTAGAAAAACCTAAGTTTGAACCGATTCAAAGATTTGTCTATTAATCTAAAAAAGGAATAAGCAATCATGTCTAACAATCCGTTACACAATCTCAAAATGCTCTTTCAAAATCGTCCCGAAGTTCTGAGAATGTTAGATGCAAGAGAACTCGATTTAGCTGGTTTAGAATCCCAGGCTTATATTCAAGAACAAAAGAAAAGAAAATTATACCCAGAACCAGTTAATTTTTATGCAACAGGTCGTACTGGAGCGGGTAAAACATCACTGGGAAATACCTTATTAGATACCGGAACAGGTAAACCGCCAATGGAATCTCACGGCCATCAAGATTGTACGAGTAGCGTTCAGTATTTTCAACTTGCTAGTAATTTACGCTATTTTGACTTACCCGGTGCAGGAAGCAAAGAGCAATTTGAGAATATTAATCGCGCTGCATTACTTATTGAACAAATTGCATATGAAGATGAAGAGATTTATCCAGTAAGCGAACTTAAAGTTTTAGATTTCTCTCAATATGAGACAAAAGGAGTTCAAGTAGAAAATATTGCGATTCAAGAATGGCAATGTGAGCAAAACCAAAAATTTGTTGGAGCAGATGTAATTCTATATGTAGTTGCTGCTCATATGCAGTTTGTTCGTGACGACAAACACTATTTAAGAGCGTTACTAAAGTCCCAAACAGAACGCAATCAAAATCAGAATATTATCTTTGCTCTCAATATTCACCGAACTAAAGACGGTCAATTAAAACCCACACCACAAAATCTTGCAGATGCACGCAAATTCATCACTGAAATATACCAACAATTTTACCCAAACACTGTTCCCCACATAGTTGAAATTGACTCTTTGAAAGGAACAGGAATTAATAAGATTACCGAGTTAATTTGCCAGATTTTGCCTTCAGAAAAAATCGGTAATATGCAACAGGTACTCAAAGACGAATTAAAAGAATTTGCCAAAAAAGAACGCAGTTACCGTTATCGAAAAGCATTAATTTATATCGCCAGTCGTTTAGCTACCGAAAGAGTGGATACACCTCTAGGCAAAGGCATTTTAAATGAGGCTTATGCTGCGGTTTGCGATTATGGTATTAGCATTTTTATGGAGGAAGATACTCGGGTTGAGTTGGAAAAGGAGCTGTATCAGTTAGTAGATGAATTTGCCGCTCAAACCAAAACATCTCGTGCAAAAGCCATTGAAACAATGGTTGACGTTGTTGAGTACAAACAAGAAACAGAACAACAAATCGTAGGTTGGGAGCATGAATATAAAGATGTGGAAGTTCCAGATGTTGAAATAGATTATCGGGAAAAAACGCAATCAAGAGTTGAAACTGTTGATGCTGGGCGATCGCCCGGTCGTATTGCTGGGGGTGCTACTGTTGGCTCCTTAGCAGGTTTAGGATCACTAACCGTTGGTATAATGGGTTTAGCTGCTGCTGGCGTTACGGTAGCAACAGGCGGACTAGCAGTCCCTCTTGTTGCTGCTGTGATTGGCGGTGCTGTCACAGGTGGTGCAATGGGAGCGAAAAAACAAAAGAAACAAGTTACTGTCAAAGAAGATGTCATAGAACCTATCGTCAAAAAAGTTACAAAAATGGAAAAGCGTTTAGCTGGTATGAAAGCCAGGAAAGAAGAGGTAACTAAACAAGTTCCTTACACCGTTCAAAAGCTCAAAAAAGTTGGCGAAGAGTTCATTCAAGGAGGTTATCCTGTTGTTGAAAATTTATTAGCTATCGGTCTGGGAATTGAAAGTGCCAATCCTTCTACAGACTTGCAAAGTAATTTTGAAGATGTGATTAAGTTAGGTCAACAACAAGTGCAAGCTAATTTGAGTCGCTATCGAGACAAAATCAATCAATTAGCAGAAAATAAAGAGCCTGACGTAGCAGAAGCACAAATTATCAAAATCTTAGAAGGTGCTTTGCTCAAATAATCTTGTTATAATTAAGTGGAGTGGGTAATACCTACTCCATTTAAAGAAATTATTAAACCAAAACAATGCCATGATTAGTCTAAACATAGATGAGATTCAACAAAATTTATCAGAATTTATCAAACTGATTCAAGAAGGTAATAGCCTCATAATTACGGAAGCAGATAGACCTATTGCTGAAATTAAACCTATATCAACAAATCCACCTCAAAAAGAGCGTCGTCCTATTGGTTTATGTGAAGGTGAATTTGTCGTTCCTGATGATTTTAATGCTCCACTCCCTGAAGAAATTATTAACCTGTTTGCCAATCCATGAAAATTCTCTTAGATACTCATCTCTTTCTGTGGTTTATTAGTAATAATAAACGACTTTCTGAAAGATGTTATGACGCTATTAGTAATCGAGATAACGAAATTTATCTTAGTGTGGTTTCTGTTTGGGAAGCAATGATTAAATATCAATTAGGAAAACTACCCTTACCAGAATCGCCGGAAATTTACCTTCCCACACAGCGTGAAAGACATCAAATTGCTAGTTTATCTATTAGTGAAACTACCATTACTCAATTAGCACAATTACCCCCTTTGCATAACGACCCGTTCGACCGTCTTTTGCTTTGTCAATCTTTAGAACATGATTTAATCATGATGACAGAAGATCGAGCAATTATTTCTTATCCCGTAGCTAACATTTTTTAGATTAATTAACTTCTTATGTACTTCCAACTTACTCCCCCATCCATTTCTAAAATTCGTGCTAAGTTTATCATTGAAAAACTCAGCAACTTTCCTCAAAATATTAGTTCAATTAATATCTTTGCAACCGGCAGAACTCATAGCGGTAAAACCACACTAGGAAATCGTTTATTAGGAATTGATTATTTTTTATCTACAGGCCGTCAAGACTGTACGAAAGAAATTAATCTCATTGAATTTCCCATCGGTTTAAAATATTTCGATCTTCCGGGGGTATGCAGCGACGATCGCTTAGAAAATTATAACAGAGTTGCCCTTAAGATGCCTCAATTTGAAGACTTCCCCTTTGTAGATGAGGTGACTTTAGCAACATACAAAGAAAATCAGTCTCCTGCCGAGCAGAATTTAAGTATCAGTCACTATGCCAGTCTAAATTTTCAACCAGATTTAGTCTATTATTTAATTGCACCTGATAAGCAATTTGCCAGAGGAGACAGAAAATACTTAAGAGACTTATTAAAGCAGCATCAAAATATTATTTATGTTTTCAATATGTTTGTGAATAAGCAAACAGGAGTTAGTTATTCCGCAACTGAAGCAAATATTCAGGATGTAACTACTCAAATTATGAAGATTCATCATAGCATATTAGGAGAAGATCGTAAACCCGTAATTGTGGGTGTAAATTGTTGGACAGGTGAAGGAATATCGGAATTATTACATCAATCTAAATTGATATTATCAGGTGAAAAAGGTCAAGCTTTCCAAAGCTTAATTCAGTATCAACAAGAAAAAACACCTGATGAGTATGTTAAGCAAGTTAAACGAGAGTTAATTAGATTGTACGCTCATGCTGCTTGTCAAAGACCAACGGGCAGCGATACCTGCGATCAACCTTTGCATAAACTCTGCTATAACCTATTCGATTTTCTGGTAAGTCTTCCCACTCAATCCGAACAAACAGAGAACTCTATTTCCGAACAAGTAAATACCATTGTTAATCAAGCCTTTTCTAATCCAATTGAACAATATAAGTCTGAATCATTAGATGACAAAATTGATTATGTGAGCCGAGCGACTAATTATGTTTTAAACGAAAGCATTGACTCGTTTAACGAATTAATTAAGACTTATATTTCTGACCCGCAACAAGAAGGGTATGAACTGAGAGATCGAGAATTGGAGGAGTGGGAAAAGGAGAAAGAATCTTATGGAGAACAATTAGAGTCTAAGTGGAATCATATTTTATCAAAACTGGAAGATTTTAATCTAATTAATGACTCTCTCGAATCCCTCGGTAGAGAAATTGAGAATATGAGAGGAAAACTTAATTCTCGCATAGAGGATTATAATGCTCGTTATGCTGAAATTTTATCGCGTCGTCAGAATCTAAACGCTCGCTACGAAAGATGGAAGGATCGACTAGATCGATATAATGCTAATATTGATAGAATTAATCGCAGTTCTGCTAGGCTGACTTATGAAGCGAGAAAGTCAATAGACCAAGAGAGTGACTACTTAGATAGAGAAAGAAACTCAATAACATATCAAAGTAGCAGCATTGATTCTTTAGTGGCAGATTGGCAGCAAGAAGATGAACGTCTTGAAGCGGAAAAATCGAAATTTAATGGCAAAATTGACAAATTTAATGAAAAAATAGAAAAGCGCGATCGCCAAAGAAATTCAATTCAAAAACACCTAAAAGAATATAATGAATTTAATAAAAACACTCAAGATGAAATTAACTTCTGGATAGAGATTATCAAAGCTTTTAATGACGAATTAAGTTCTCTTGATGAAAGAATTGAGAGTTGCATTGACGATATGAAGGGTCATATTCGAGAAATTAAAGACCGTCTCTCGGAAAATTATTTAGACCAATTTTCATCCGTAGAAGATGCAATTAACGAATTACAGGAGGTGATTAATCGTTGCATAGACGAAATGAATATTTTTGAGAGTCAAATCTTCGCTTTTCACCAAGAGATTAATGCTTGCATTTTCAAGCTAAATATCAATAAAATGGTAACCCAAGTTTTACAAAAAACTACAGAACATTATTTTGACGAAACTGGTCAATTTGAATATAGAGGAAGTAATTATCATTATTTCCGTCAACACGGTATTGCTATGGGATTAGCTTTAACAACAATGACTCTTATTGGTCTCGAACAAGAGTACGAAGATTTTTATAATGATTTATTTCGCAAAGTCCAGGGGTTAGGCTCTTTTCCTTCTAATTCAGTAGAAACTCAAATTCTCAGTTTGTTAGAATCTAATCTTAACTCATTATTTGATTCTTCCATTGATGAAGTAATTCGCCAAGCTGTTTTATAGCAATTTAATCTAATAATATAATTGGAGTCAATCGCTCTTCTATTTGATTAAGATAATCCGTTAATCCCGTACTAACACCCCTTTTTTTTAGAAGTTCCAAACTCGTCTCCTCCCAACATCTACGCTCTCTTTCAAAATCTCCCCCCGTCAATTTTTCAACTACCACTTTAGGATTTCTCAGGCGATCGCTTTCTTCTTTAGAATTAGAACGCAACCGGTGAGACTCTTCGCAAGGATCGAAAGTTAACTCGTTTCTTATCTCCTCTAAAATTTGTTTTTCCCCTTCGTTCAGTGCCACAAACCCATTCAAAACCCAGGCTTCTCGCATTCTGTCTGCCATTCCCAGAACAATTGCTAATTTTGAGTTAGTATTAGAAAAGCGTGCTTGTTCGAGACCTTCTTTTCGCTCTGGTTGGTTATCTAAATCGCGAATAAAAATAACCGCTTTAATCTGTCGTTTTTTTTGCAAAAAAGACACCAAATTAAGAATTTTTTTTGCTGCAGCCCCATCTGCCTTAATTCCTCCATTTTTACGATGCCCTAAATATTTTGGAATAGGCATTCCCGATTCCTTAGCTCTCTCGATTATAGCCCGAATATCCTTCCAGCAGGAATGTTCTGTATTTTCTTCTAAACCGCTCCACTCAAATAAATGTTTGAGCATTTCAGGCTCCAACCAATCGATTTTTTCTACTAAAACGCGCTCTGCTAATTTAGTAGCAGTCCGAGCATCGGCGCTACTTTCCACAATAACAATAAATTCATCCATTAGCCACTCCTAAAACCACCCAATCTTCCCCCTCAGCATCCCAAAATTCCCCAGTAGTTAAAGTCTGTTTTGCCCATTCTATATCTGGATGCTCGTCCAATCTTTTAGCATGACTCAAACCAGAACGATCGCTACTTAAAACATGAACTTGAGAGGGAATCAACTCGTCAACAATATAAGGAGAATGGGTCGAAAAAATAATTTGCAAATCGGGGTTTGCCTTAATAATTTCCTTAAAAACGGACATTAACTCTCGTTGAGCTTTAGGGTGGAGCCCTTGTTCGACATCATCTAATAATACTAAATGGGGTGGAGTAGGACTCATTAAAACCGCCAATAACCCCAAAGCAAGAATCGTTCCTTCGCTAATAGCGTGGGCGGGAATGCGATCGCCGCTGTTCGTATCTAAAACTATTTCTTGCCCCGTCATTTCCCGATTTTCTTCATAAGAAATAGACTTTCCATCCACTTCGATTAAACGTTGGCGATCGACCGCAACTTTAGCTCGCCTCACCCCTAATCTTTTAACACCTGGAACCACTCGTTGCAACATTTCCTGCAAAGATTGAAACTTATCTGGGGCCTCGCTGCGCAAATAATCTAAATTAGGCGCTAAACCACTACCATCAAACTCAATTTGCGGCGTAACCGCATCGCTATAAGCAGCTTTAGCAAGATTAGCAGCTACTAACTTCAAATAAACTGAATATCTCAAAACTTGGATTAGCGAAAATGGGGCTTTGCTTAAGGAACTTTCCCATCCTTCTAAAGGAAAATCGTTTTTTCCTAGCCCCTGCAATGACAGTTTTGGCGACCAAGAAGAATCAGAATTTTGTTTCCAGTAATAGCCCGCTTGCCAATTGTTTTGTTGAGGCACTTTCCAAAAAGCTCTGACGCTGACAGACATACTATTCTGCCCAATTCTTGTTAAAAAATCAGGGGAACTTTCCTGCTGAAAAATATCTTTAAAAGATGAGTTATCTGTACCGGCAAGTCTGCTCAAATAATCTAAAGCTTGCAAAACAGATGTTTTACCAGAACTATTTGCTCCTACTAATGCGTGGAGTCGCGAATCGTCAAAATTAAGGATTGTTTTTGGATGACTTTTAAAGTTATAAAGTTGTACTTTTTCTAACATTACAGCAAATTAACTATTGCCAAAACAGGTTTTCATTTTAAACCATTAGAGGTTGCTCAGTCAACTTATTTTACTCTTCCTGCTGCATTTTGCTTTGAAAGTCCAATTGGCTTGCGGGCCCAAAAAAGTTCTAAAATCTAAATTTAAGATTCTAGATCCAATTATGTTGACTTTTTATGCTACACTAGACATGGCAGCAAATAGCGTGGTAAAATCTGCCAACCACCAAAACATCCCGCGTTTTTTATTAACATGGCAGCAAGGGGCGATTTAATCAGAAAACTCTTTAGAAGCTTCTCGGAAAACGACCGAGAAGAGTTTTATGCTGCGGCCCAAGAATTAATACAAGAAGAACGCAATAAAAACCATCTTTTACTAGCCAAAGAATTAGAAAAAAGCCTGCAACTAACCGTCTCAAAAAATAACGTTGCTTCTAATAGTTCGCCCTGGCAAAACTATCCCGAAGTTCCCAAAGCAAAAGATACCGGTTTGCCGTTAATTACGGTTAAAAAATACGACCTAACCTGGGAAGATGTAGTTTTAACCGAGAACAACCGCCAGATTTTAGAAACCGTTGTTTTGGAAAATAGAAAGCAAGACATCTTAAGCGCTTACAACTTAAAACCTCGCTCCCATCTTTTATTTTGCGGTCCTCCCGGATGCGGTAAAACTCTCACTGCCAAAGTCATCGCCAGCGTTTTATCTTTGCCTTTAATTTATGTCAATTTATCTGCGGTTTTTTCCTCTTATTTAGGAGAAACGGCAGTTAATCTCAAACTCATTTTTGACTATATAGAACGAGGGCAATGGGTAGTATTATTCGACGAATTCGACGCTCTCGGTAAAGACAGAAATGCCGCGAACGATCGCGGGGAAATTAAGCGCGTAGTTAATAGCCTTTTGCAATTAATAGACTCGGTAAATAGCAACAGTATTTTTATCGCCGCCACCAATCATTCATCCATGTTAGATACGGCAATTTGGCGCAGATTTGACGAAGTTTTATTATTAGAAAAACCCAACCATCAATTAAGAAATTCTCTCCTATTAAAAAACTTAGGAAGTATTAGGCACAAACTAGATTTAGAAGATTTTGCAAATCAGCTAGACGGAGCAACTGGAGCAGACATAGAACGAATTTGTCAGAATGCGATAAAATCGGTTATCCTGAAAAGCGAAAAAGTATTAAAATCCGAAGATTTGGAAGCAGCAATCAAGCATTATCAAGACAGAATGGAGGTAGTTGCTATTTCTCAACAAAATCGAGATTTATTACTAGGAAAAATCCATGACTAATTACGAGCATTTACCGTTACCGAAAGTAGAAATTGAGCTACCCAGGAGAACTAAAGCGGGTTTTAGCGGAAAGGAAAAAAGGAGCGATCGCTCTTCTCATGGCAGTTTGCTCTTAACCCAAGCAGTCTCCCTAACGGAAGAAATAGAGAAAAAACCAAATCCTTATTGCAATTTATGGAGATGTCGCTGAAGGCATCAAAAACAAATAGACCCCGCCACTGCAGCGATCGCCCTAACCGTAGGTTCTATATCCATGGGAAAAGGCAGTTCCCAGTATCAAGACGATGCCAAGAGGAGAGCGATCGCCAAAGTCGCCAAATACCCATCCCCTTTTACTCGTAGCGGGTTTGGAGTTGACAGCATGATTAAACCCGACCTGGTAGAGTTTGGTGGAGACTTGGTATTAGACGGCGATCGGGTTATTGACAACGACCTGGGAGCTGCCATAATTACTCTCAATAAAAACTTTCAAAGTCAGTCTCTCTTTAAAGCCTACATTGGCACGAGTTTTTCAGCCCCCCGCGTCGCCAACCTAGCCGCCAAACTCTTTACCAAATTTCCCAATGCCTCATCAAACCTAATTCGAGCCCTCATTACGGAAAATCAGAAACAAAGGAACCCTGCAAAAAGGGCAATTTCAAATTAAGAAATCCAACTGGAAATATGACTATAAACCTTTGTATTTAGTAGTTGCTTGTAATAAAAAATGGGTCAAAAAGGAGGAAATCCCAACTCAGAGATCTGCTTTAATTGTCTCCATCGCCCATTCAGAACCAGGAGTTGATTTATATAACCCAATTAAATTACAAATGCAAGAGCAAGGACAAGCTTCTAAAAGAATCCGAATTAGAGAACTTCCAGAACTTACATAAGAGGAATGTTGCGGGGCGTTTGGGTATCGGTTAAGTTGTTTGGGTTGGGTTGAATTTCCAAACCAAAATTAGAGTTTATTCTGGGGCTAAAATTAAAGACAAAGCAGCATCTAAAATTGCTTGTTTGTCAACGATTTTTTCTAACTCTTTCACCTCGTAAAGCCCTTCGTTGACTTCCAAAGAAGCCTTGTTAATTGCTAGAAACCAGGCTTCTTCTAAAGTTTCCATTAGCTCTTCATTATTTAAGTAATAGCCACCGACTTTTCGACGTTTATTTTCTAATTGAATTTCCCTAACAGAATTACGAATAGAAACATCCCAGGAACGGGCCGTGCGATTTTCTGCTTGCTGTTTGATGAGATGTATTAGCAAAATTACGGCATAACTGCGAATGGTTTTGATAATGTCTTTTTTAGCCATTTCTTCTAATTCTTCGACAATGACAAGGGAGTTTTTAATATCGCCTTTTAGCAACAATTGTTTGAGTTCTAATATTTCTTCCATGACTTGTGCAAAATTAGGGAGCCAGAAACCTGGTTTCTCAAAGAAACCAGGTTTCTAAGATATCGCGAATGATTTAGGGTTGCTATATAGCATTTTAGCCCAGAAACAGGGTTTTTTCAAAAAAAACCGGTTTCTCAATTTTTAAGTGGTTAAAATTAAAGACAAAGCCTCGTCTAAAATTGCTTGTTTGTCAACCATGTTTTCTAACTCTTCCGGTTCGTAAATGCCCTCGGCAACTTCTAAAGATGCCTCGTCAAGAGCATCGGGATAAGCAGATGTTAAAGTTTCGGCTAATTCTTCGGGTTGGAGATAATAACCGCCAGCTTTGCGGCGCTTATTTTTCCTTTGAATTTGCCGTACAGAATTTCTAATTGAAACATCCCAGGAACGAGTTGTGCGACCTTCAGCTTGCTATTTAATTAAGTGCATTAACAGAATAATTGCATAGCTAATAATATTATTAATTTTATCGTCGCGACTCATTTCTTCTAATTCCTCAACCATAGCCAGGGCTCCTTTAATATCGCCTTTTAGCAATAATTGTTTGAGTTCTAATAATTCTTCCATAACGGTAAGATTGAAATAGCTCTTTTAAGGATTATAGCATTTTAGCCCAGAAACCGGGTTTTTTCAACAATACTTTCGTCATTTTTTTAAGGCTAACTCCCCCGCGTGAAACCGGGAATATTGAAAAAACCCGGTTTCTTAGATCTCGATGCTTATAAGCTCTTGGGTTTCTTAGCTCAACCAAACTTAACTTTTATCTTAAGTCTTTAGTGGGGGCGATCGCCACCGCTAGATGTGAGCGTGCCCAGAAACCGGGTTTTTGCCAAAAACCCGGTTTCTTAATCAATACCTACTTTTAAGGCATTTTTCACTTTGGCGAAGGTATTCTTAATTCTATAGTCTCTTTGACGAAGGTATTGTTCAAAAAACCCGGTTTCTAAATTTCTCAAGCGATCGCCTACTTGCTTAAAATTTCTTAATGTTCTATAACAGTAAATGGTAAACTTACCCCCATTTTAGCACCATGCTGTTAGAAGGCAAACAACGTACCAAACTAGACCCAAGCGACGACACCCTCTTCTATTCCTTCCCTCGGTTCGTCACCCACGTTGACGAAGGGTTCGTCGATCGCCTAACTCAACTATATCGAGAACGACTCAAACCCAATACCCGCATCCTCGACATGATGAGCAGTTGGGTTTCCCACCTCCCAAAAGAAATCGAATTTGCTTCGGTGGAAGGACACGGCATGAACGAAGAGGAATTAGCTAAAAATCCTCGCTTAAATCGTTATATTATCCAAGACTTAAATCAAAATCCCAAACTGCCTTTTGCCGACCAACAATTCGATGCCGTTCTTAACTGCGTGTCCGTTCAATATTTACAATACCCAGACGCCATTTTTTCTGAAATTCATCGAATTTTAAAACCCGGCGGGATAGCAATAATTAGCTTTTCCAATAGGATGTTTTATCAAAAGGCGATCGCTGCCTGGCGAGATAATAGCGAAAGTGGCAGAGTCGAACTGGTAAAACGTTATTTTGATTCGGTCAAAAATGCCAGCGGCATCCCCGGTTTTAGCGAAACAGAAACCATTTCCCATCGTGCCAGCGCCCCCGCTTTCCTGCAAATGTTAGGAATGGGTGGAGGAGATCCGTTTTACGCCGTAATTGCTTATCGTCAAAGTTAATTGCTAATTGCTAATTGCTAATTGCTAATTGCTAATTGCAATTCCCCATTCCCAATTCCCCATTCCCCATTCCCCATTCCCCATGGCCAAAATTTATGAAACCTTATCAACAAATACCCATTGAAGAATGGGGCGAACCCTTAGTAAAAATTCCTTTAGAATTATTTGCCAGAGAGTCGCCCCATCCCTATCAAAAATTAGGTGCGCCCTATCATCTTTGTCAGGGAAATTCGCCCTATTTTTTGCGCCAAACAGTTTTAGAAAGTTTGATTTTAGCTCAAACAAAACTGCAACAAAAACATCCCGGTTGGCGCATATTAATATTTGATGCCTATCGCCCGGTGGCGGTGCAACAATTTATGGTTGATTCTGCTTTTAAGGAAGCTTTAAAAGCAGAAGGTTTTACGCCCGATAGCCCCTCTTTAACAGCAGAAAAACGACAAGAAATTTTAGAATTAGTCTATCAATTTTGGGCGCTTCCCAGTCTGGATAAAGAAACTCCGCCTCCCCACAGTACCGGGGCTGCAGTGGATGTTACCTTAGTTAATTCTGAGGAAAAAGAAGTTAATATGGGTTCTCCCATTGATGAATTGTCGCCCCGTTCTTATCCCAATAATTTCGCCAATAGTCAAGAGCCGATAGAAAGAGAATATCATCAAAATCGGCAGTTATTAGCAGAGATAATGTTAGGGGCAGGATTTAGACAGCATCTTAACGAGTGGTGGCATTTTTCTTTAGGAGACCAGATGTGGGCGTGGTTGAGAAATAGGGAGAGTGGGGAGAATAAATTCGTAGCGAAATATGGGAGGGTAGAGTAGTTATTTTTGGTTTGGGAAAATTAGGCGATCGCTATTGCCCAAAAAATCGATGGCCTCATAGCTGGGGCAAGGAAGAGGGCCAAAATAGCGATCGCTTTTGTCCAACTATGCCATGCCATTAAGAATGGCCTTTGGGTAAATTCGGCAGTTTGGCCAACTTATGCCCTAACCTTAAAGGGAGTCTAGCAAACAAGTTCAGATTATGATAAATTGTTAGTTCGGTATTAAAGCTTTATGGGGCAACTATTTAGATTATGACAAAGTCTCAAGGAAAATTTTCCCTGAAAAAACGCCTTCAATACAAATTCGACAATTTTATGTCGAGAGGGGGTTTTTCCATATTTTTAGCATTATTATCAGCTTTTTTTGCAGCTTTTTTGTTAATGTCAGGTATTAGGGCATTAGCCGAAGAATATTTCCCTAACGATTATGTAGAAAACCCCTCGGATTTATCCTGGGAAATTTTCGTTCAACTTATAGGGTTAAGAGATACGGGAGATGAGGCAAATTTTGCTGCAAGAATTGTGGGTGTCATTACCATTTTTGTAGGTTTAGTGCTGTTCTCCAGTTTAGTAGCTTTTATTACTCAGCAATTTGAAGCAAAAATCGAAATGCTGCGTAAGGGAAAAAGCTTGGTGGTCGAAAAAAATCATACTCTAATTTTGGGTTTTAACGACAAAATTTCAGAGATTATTAGCGAATTAGTGGTAGCTAACGAATCGGAAAAAGATGCTGTTATTGTGATTCTGTCTGAGGTTGATAAAGAGGATATGGATGACTATATCCGTAATAATTTAGGCGACCTCAAAACAACTAGAATTGTCACTCGTAATGGAGAGATAACTAATTTAAAAAATCTGGATAAAGTGGGAGTAAAACTTGCTAAGTCTGTTGCGATTTTGAACTATGCCAAAGGTTCGGATACGGAAGAAGTAAAAAATTTAGCCGATGCCCGAGTAGTTAAAGCAATTCTAGCAGTAGTAGCAGCCAACGAGGATAAAGACGAGAAAGAGTTGGCACCCATAGTGGCAGAAATACACTCGGAGCAATATCGAAGACTGGCTCAAAGTATCGCCCCAAAAGCAGTTACTACTCTTAATGAAGCTGAGATTTTGGGCTTAATTTTAGTTCAAACTTCCCGCAATATCGGGCTAGCAACGGTATATTTAGATTTAGTGGGTTTTGAAAATAACGAATTTTATTTCTATAAGTCGAAGCTTGGTTGGCGGGGTTTAACTTTTGGCGACTTACTATTTAGGTTTGTAAAAAGCAGGCCCATAGGCGTGCGTCGATACGATGATACTGCGATTGTCAAACCTGATTTTAATTACAAATTAACCGATAATGACGAACTGATTATCCTAGCAGAAGATGACTCTACGATTAAGTTTGAGTCGGAAGTAGCAGTAGAGTCGAAAGCTACTTTCTATAGCGATCGCCGAGTGTGTGGGGAGCGAAAAACTGAAAAGCATCTAATTATTAATTGGAACGCCAAAGCGCCCATCGCTCTAAAAGGATATGCCGAGTATTTAGGGGAAGGCTCGCAGGTTAACTTGGTAGTAGAGGAGTTAACTCCAAAAATTCAAACAAAATTTGACGAAATTTCTAAGAACTTCCCAGATGTAAAAATGAGTGTTTGGGAAGTTGACCTGAACTATTTGGAAGGATTAAAATGTTTAAAACCTTATGAATATAATAGCATTTCTATTTTGGCATCTAACGGTGAAAATTCAGAAGAAATTGATGCGAAAACTTTGACGATTTTGTTGGAACATCGAGAAATTTTCCTAGAATATACCAAGGAAACGGGGAAGGAAGTTACGACGGCTTTGATTGCAGAAATAGTTAACTCTGAGGATACGGAACTGGTGGTAAAGGCTGGGGTTAAGGATTTCTTATTGTCTGATAAGTTAGTGTCGAAAATTTTAGCCCAAGTATCTCAAGCTCCAGATGTGATGTTAATCTATAAGGAATTATTTTCGGCTGAAGGTTGCGAATTGTATCTCAAACCTTTAGAGTTTTATTTCCCACCAGAAACCCTGGCGTTTCAAGATATAACTTTTGCCGATTGCGTTTTGGCGGCTCAAAAGCGAGATGAAATATGTATCGGTATTAGAATTGATGCTTTATCTAAGGATGAAGAAAAAGGCTTTGGCGTAGAGCTAATTCCCAGCCTCCACAAGCATTTTAGTTTAAAGAAAAAAGATTCTTTAATCGTAATAGCTGAGGATGAAAATTAAGATGAAAAAATTGCTAATTGGATTAATTCGCGGCTACAAAATTTTAATTTCTCCCCTGCTGCCTCCAGCTTGTCGGTTTCAGCCAACTTGTTCTGAATATGCGATGGAGGCTATCGAAAGATTTGGGATTTTTAGGGGTGGAGGGATGGCAATTATGCGAGTTTTGCGCTGCCATCCTTTTCATCCAGGGGGTTACGATCCGGTGCCGCCAAAAGACGATCGCCTATCGGGCAATTAAGTACCTGCGCAAAATTAAACTACCAGATGAAGGAAAATCGTAGGTTGGGCTCCTGTGAAACGCAACCCAACAAGTCGGTACCTTATTACTACGCAAGTCCTAAGTACCTGCGCAAAATTAATTAGACACCGAACAGGCAATAGCCGCGTTCTACGGGGAAATTTTTATGTAAATATTTTTGCCTACCTACTTAACATTTAATATAACATTTAATAACTAACAACTGCCATGGAAACCGCTCAATTTCCAGAATCAAATCATCCTTTAGTTAAATCTCTGTTTCATCACAGCGATCGCGAATTATTAACCCTGTTTCAAAACTACCCCGATCGCGGTAGATACTTCACGGGTATTTACTGTCGCTATGGGGCAATCCTCAAAACTCTCATCCAACATTCGGTGCGATCGCCGGTTCAGGCAGATTATTTATTTGCCAGAACTTGGCAGCATATCTTCTACGAGTTGCGAGGACTAGATTTGCGTGTAACTGCCAGCCCGGAAGGGGATAATCTCACTCTCCAAAACTGGTTGATTAATATCGCTGCAGTCAGTATTAACGAGGCAGAATTACCGCCAGTGGAATCAATTAATTATTCTTTGGAAACTTCTCCGCCGCCGTTGTGGTGCTATATGGGACAGGTATTAGACCAGTTGGAACCGCTTCTGAGGTTAATCGTGTTGATGGCGGAAACTTTCCATTGGAGCGAAACGCGCATTGCTGCTTATCTCCAAGCTGAGGGGGAGTCAATTTCTCCCCAGGAGGTAAAGTCTTTGCAACAAGAAGGATGCAAACATTTGGAAACTGACTTGCCGGAGGATATTAGGGCGATTTATTTGGATGAGGGACTCCCCGTGGAAAATGAAGTAGAAAAGGCTTTAAAGTTTTAACCTGTTAATAAAAGAAAACAAATAAAAAAGGAAATAAAAATGAGCGAACCAGGAACTACTCGGATGCTACTTTCCCATAACTTCGAGCTGCCGGAAGATACTTTTGCTAAATTCAGCAGGGAAGAATTTACGGCAATTTTCGCCGACGGACTCCGCCAATACCCGGAGATAAAATGCCGCCAGTTAAATCATCCCCACTGGATGGTAGAAATTATTTTTCCTTCTGAGGATTTTTCTCCTCCCCAAATTGGAGAAATTTGTGCTAATTCCTTACTAAAAAAGCGTGCCCCAGAAAGCAACACCCCTCCTCGTCATGTCTTGATTTTAGCCGGTCTGAAAACAACTCCTCCTCTGGGTAATTCTCCAGAAGGTCTCCAAACCGGTGAATGGGGGGTGGATGCTGTAGAAACTTTATCGCCAGAAGGGTTTTTGTCGTCTATCGGTTGGGAAGAGAAAACTGCGGGTAAGACTGTTGAAAATGTGTTTAAAATTCAATTGTAAGGTGCGCAATGTTCATACTCTCAGAAACCCGGTTTTTTCAAAAGCAAAATGTGTTTAAAATTCAATTGTAAGGTGCGCAATGTTCATACTCTCAGAAACCCGGTTTTTTCAAAAAACCGGGTTTCTCGATGGCTCCTCTAGGGGCAAAATTGGTAAGATTGCGGTGAAGCTGCTTCCTGCCTGGGGCCGACTTTCTACTAAGATTTGACCGAGATGGTTTTCGATAATAGCTAGGGCGATCGCTAGCCCCAACCCGGAACCGGCGGCGCTGCGATGGGTGCGGGCGGGGTCTACTCTGTAGAAGCGATCGAACAGATGGGGCAAGCTTGCTGGGGGTATGCCGATGCCGTTGTCTTTGACTGTTACTTGCAGGGTATCGAGTTTAAGATTTTGGCTTCCTTTTAAAATCCATGCCCCACCGTCGGGCAAAGTTCCCCCGTTTCTGCTACTTTTTCTGTTTATACTCTTGCTTTTGGGGACTCGCTGCAATTCTACGACTACTTCATCGCCAGAGGAACTATATTCCACTGCGTTACTAATTAAATTGGCAAACAAGCGAGCGAGTTTATCCCAGTCGCCGTGGAGGGTAAAAGCGTCTTCTTCTTCTACTTCAAACGGGGAAAATCTCAACTCGATGGTAATGCCTCGGGCGGTGGCGATCGCTCTTTGTTCTTCTACGACTTCCATCAATAAAGCATCCAGGGGCACTTCCCCAAAACGGGAGGCGACGATACCGCTATCCTGCCTTGCCAAAAATAGGAGATCCTCGACTAACCTGCCCAAGCGACGAGTTAATCTTTCTATTACCTGTAGCTGCTGTCGGTGTTCGGGAGAGCCTAACTGGGGGTCTGCTAAAGCTACTTGGACGTTGGTTTGGATGGTGGCGATGGGACTTCTGAGCTCGTGGGAGGCGTCGGCGGTGAATTTTTTTAAGTGTTGGTAAGATTCTCTGACCGGTTCCATGGCCAAACCGGAAAGAAACCAACCGATGGCGGCAACGCAAAGCACCATCGAACAACTACCTATTATTAAATCTACTACTAGCTGGCGGATCGGTTTGGTGACTTCAAACCAGGGATGGCTTACCCGTAGATATCCTAGCACTTGCCGACCGATTTGTACTCGTTCGGTTACTTGTCGCAAAAATAGGGCGTTGTCATCGGTTTGTCGTTGGATTTCGTTTATCCACCCGGGAAAGGCAGAATCTTCGGCGGGTTGCCACTGACTGTTAACTATCCGAACTGTTTCTCCGAGACGGTTGGGGTGGATGGGGATGTTTAGGGGTTCCGAGAGGGTCGACCATAGTAGTTCTCCGGTGGGGCTAAACCATTCGATGTCGATGCGATCGTCGTCTACGGTTTTGGCGTTGTCTCGGAAGGTGGCTTCGACGTTGACGCGGAAGGGGGGGTTGTCGGTCGTTTTGAGGTGAGATTCGATGACGAGCGATCGCTCTACGACTTCCACTACATGATCTAGGGTATCGTCAATTCGTTCGATTAAGGTGCTGCGAACGTATAAATAGAAGCCGCTGGCAAATACCAGTAATAAAACGGCGGTGATGCCTGCGTACCAAATTGCGAGACGGCGGCGGGTTGTTTGGAACATTGGAAGCAATTAACAATTAACAATTAACAATTAGCAATTAACAATTAGCAATTAACAATTAGCAATGGGATTTTTTTTACCATAAATCATCGTTTTAGTCAATAGCCCTTGGATAGAAATTTACTTGATTTTCTCAAAGCCAAATATTCTGGCCCCGAGACTTTCCCACTTTCTTCCAGACGCGCTAAGATGATAAAAAAGTTGATAAATCTTTACATTTCTTAATTAAATGTTTGTTTCTCCCACTGGCAGGGCCAAGTTTAAAGACTACCTCAAACGAACGATATTCTTAGGCAACGAACCGACTCCAGAAGTAATGGCGATCGCCCTAGTGTACTTCGTCCAGGGCATTTTGGGGTTGGCCCGTTTGGCCGTGTCTTTCTTCCTCAAGGACGAATTGGGCATCGGCCCCGCAGAAGTTTCGGTACTAATAGGTTTCGCCATGATGCCCTGGATGGTTAAACCTTTATTTGGGTTTATCTCCGATGGACTGCCCATATTAGGCTATCGACGGCGGCCCTATTTAATTGCTTCGGGACTTTTGGGGGCCTTGTCTTGGGTGGCCTTGGCAACTTGGGTGGATACGGCGGTAGGGGCCACAGTAGCGATCGCTCTTGGTTCCCTCTCCACCGCAGTCAGCGACGTTATCGCAGATTCCTTAGTAGCAGAAAGAGCTCGAAAAGAAACCCTCAGCAATATCGGTTCCCTCCAATCTTTATGTTGGGGAAGTATGGCTTTTGGGGGCATTATCACGGCTTATTTGAGCGGTTTTCTTCTGGAATATTTCAGCAGTAAAACTGTATTTTTAATAACCGCAACTTTCCCTTTAATAGTAACAGCAGTAGCCTGGTTAATTAGCGAAAAAAAAGTCAATTACAAAACCGATTTTGAGAGCGTCAAACAACAAATCCGCTTGACGCGCCAAGCAATTAGTAATAAATCGATTT
Organism: uncultured bacterium; assembly: GCA_964619285.1. Taxonomy (GTDB): domain Bacteria; phylum Cyanobacteriota; class Cyanobacteriia; order Cyanobacteriales; family Microcoleaceae; genus CALKCV01. The sequence goes on from CAZUCT010000018.1 coordinate 38,816, forward strand.
TGCTGCCCGCAGCCTTCCTTTTTCTGTGGCAAGCAACCCCTACCAGCGACGCGGCATTTTTCTACTTTACCACCAACGAACTAGGATTCCAACCGGAATTTTTAGGGCGAGTCAACTTAGTAGTTAGCATTGCAAGTTTGGTGGGAGTTTGGCTGTTCAATAGCTATTTTAAATCGGTGCCGTTTAGAAAAATATTCCTCTGGTCGACTGTTATCTCGGCAGTTCTGGGAATGACAGCTTTATTATTAGTTACCCATGCCAACCGCGCTTTAGGAATTGATGACCGTTGGTTTAGTTTGGGGGATAGTTTGGTGTTAGCTGTTGCGGGGAAAATTGCCTTTATGCCCGTATTAGTGTTGGCGGCGAGACTTTGCCCCAAAGGAGTAGAAGCGACTTTATTTGCCGTGTTGATGTCGGTGAATAATTTGGGCGGTTTTATCTCCTATCAAGGAGGTGCTTTATTAATGCACTGGTTGGGAATTACGGAAAGTAATTTTGATAACCTTTGGTTGTTAGTAGTTATCGCCAATGTTTCGACTTTATTACCCTTGCCGTTGTTGGGTTGGTTGCCCTCAGCTAATGCCTTATCTGAGGAGGAAGAGGGCGATAATTCTGAAGCAGTTTTACAAGGCGAGGTTGCTGCTTATTAAGAGAATATCCCCCGTTCATCCCCCTTCCCAAGGGGGACTTTGAAAGCGCACCGCGCACCAAAAAATAATTCAATTTCCAACAAACAAAAAGGAGCAAAAAATGACAAAAACGCCAATCAAAAAAACCGGGAAAATCGACCAGAAAAACTCAATCCAAAAAAATCAAATAATCAAGTCTTATACTCGGGAAGATTGGCAGAGGGGTTATGAATCTCAAGCCAACGAATACGATTACTGGATTGAAGATATAGAAGGAGAAATTCCTGCGGATTTAAACGGTACTTTTTTTAGAAACGGTCCCGGTTTGCTAGATATTAACGGTCAAAAAATAGCTCACCCATTTGATGGAGATGGAATGATAAGCGCGATCGCCATTAACAACGGTCGGGCCCGGTATCGAAATCGTTACGTTCAAACCGAAGGATACTTAGCAGAAAAAAAAGCAGGAAAAATTCTCTATCGCGGCGTTTTTGGCACGCAAAAACCGGGCGGTTGGTTAGCTAATATCTTCGATTTAAAAGCCAAAAATATTGCCAATACCAACATCATTTATTGGGGCGGCAAACTATTAGCATTGTGGGAAGGCGGACAACCCCACAGGTTAGACCCCAAAACTCTCGAAACTATCGGTTTGGATGATTTAAACGGCCTTTTAGAAGGTGGTAAAGCATTCTCCGCCCATCCCAGAATAGAAAAAGGCAAAGACGGCAAAAATGACGTATTAATTAACTTTTCTGTCAAACCGGGACCGTCCAGCACTATTACCATTTTCGAGTTTGATACCGAAGGCAAACTATTAAAACGTCGCGCCCATATAATACCGGGTTTTGCCTTTTTGCACGACATGGCAATTACGCCAAATTACTGCATCTTTTTCCAAAATCCTGTTAGTTTAGATCCCCTTCCTTTTATGTTGGGATTTAAAAGCGCCGGTCAATGCCTCCAGTTTAATCCTAAAAAACCGACCCAGGTAATTTTAATTCCTCGCAACGGCGGCGAAATGAAAGTATTAGAAACGGAACCTTGTTTCGTGTTCCACCACGCCAACGCTTGGGAGGAAAACGGCGAAGTTTTTGTCGAATCAATTGTTTACAAATCTTTCCCGGATGTAGATGCAAATGCCGATTTTCGCGATGTCGATTTTAGTGCAATTCCCGAGGGGCAGTTGTGGCGGTTTAAGATGAATTTAAAAACGGAAAGCGTCGAACATCAATTAATAGAAAGTCGCACTTGCGAGTTTCCGACTTTACATCCAGACTGGGTGGGGCAACCTTATCGATATCTGTATATCGGCGCGGCGGAGGCCCCCACTGGCAACGCCCCTTTGCAAGCAGTTTTAAAAATCGACTGGCAAACGGGGGAACGTCAAATCTGGAGTGCGGCGCCTCGCGGTTTTGCGGGGGAACCGATTTTTGTTCCCCGTCCCGGTGGCGCAGGGGAGGACGACGGATGGTTGTTATTGTTAATGTACGATGCGGCGAACCATCGTTCCGATTTAGTTATACTAGATGCCCGGGATTTAACTAAGGAACCAGTGGCGCGACTGCGTTTAAAATATCACGTTCCCTACGGTTTGCACGGCAGTTTTACGCCGGAGTTGTTTGGGTAATATAGATATGTAGATTCTTAGAAACCCGGTTTTTTGAAAAAACCGGGTTTCTTAAGGGGAGATTTATTGCACTACCAATTCTTCAGTTTCGGCGGAATTGGTATCCGTATTATTGCGATTATCTCTAACGGCGGCAGTTAATTCTAATCCCAGAGGTTTTAACCACTCCGCCAAACCGTAAATGGCATCGCTGCCTTGTTTTTGGAACAGTTCGTCTAACTTTTCTAAATGCAATTTAGCCGCCTCTTTCGACATATTTAACTCCCCCAAAGCTTCACCTACATCTCTTAATGCTGAAGGCAACAATTCTGGTTCTGGATCTTCTTCATCCAAGATTGCCCAAATATAGGCTGCTGCTTCCAGTGGCTCTTTGAGTTCTTCGATTAGTTCTTCTTGGTAATTTTCAAAAACTTTGCGCATTGTCTCTACTCCTGTATTCTCTCCAATACTCGATCGCTGTGCGAATATCTCGCTGTTGAGTGCTTTTATCTCCTCCACAGAGAATAAGCACTATGCTGTTTCCAACTTGCCCGAAATAAATTCGGTAGCCCGGTCCATAGTCTATTCTAAGTTCGCAGACTCCTTCCCCGACGGAACGATAGTCTCCCAAATTGCCAGCCGCAATTCGTTTAAGCCTTGCCTTAATTTTAGCCTTTGCTTGTCTATCTCGCAAGTCGGCCCGCCATTCGGCAAATGGAGCTCTGCCATCGGCAGTCAAGTAATTTTTAATTTCCCTTGGTTGTGCTTCCATAATTGGATTATAACTGATTAATAGCAGAATACATCATTTACCACAAAATTATCCCGATGTCAAATCTTATTTGTTCCTAAAATTATCGCCTCAATACCCTCTCCGCTATTATAATCAAAAAAAGCGCACAAACTGAGCGGAACCATGACCGACTACCCGGACTTTTCCCCAAACAACTATCAGATAATCTCCGAACTCGGACGCAACAGCATCGGCGGTCGAGTAACCTACCTCGCCGAACAAACTACCACCAAACAACAAGTAGTAATCAAACAATTTCAATTTGCCAAAATGGGGGCGAGTTGGGCGGAGTACGACGCCTACGAACAAGAGATAACAATGCTGCGACATCTCGACCATCCCGGCATCCCGAAATATCTCGACTCTTTCCAAACTGCGGACGGTTTTTGTATGGTTCAAGAATATATAAACGCGCAGTCTTTGGCAGTTTCTCGGAGTTGGAGCCCGCAGGAAATTAAAGAGGTGGCAGTTGCCATTTTAGAAATATTAGTTTATCTCCAATCTCTCAACCCATCGGTCATCCACCGCGACCTAAAACCGGAAAATATCTTAGCAGACGAACACCTCAATATTTATTTAGTTGACTTTGGTTTTGCCCGTCTGGGAGGGGGAGAAATTGCAGCGAGTAGCGTGGTAAAAGGAACGATGGGATTTATGCCCCCAGAACAATTATTTAATAGGGAATTAACAAACGCTTCCGACCTTTACGGTTTGGGGGCGACTTTAATTTGTTTGTTAACGGGAACTCCCTCGGGAAGTTTGGGAAACTTAATCGATGAAAATTATCAAATTCAATTCCAACATTTAGTACCGCCGCTGAAACGAGGATTAATTAGTTGGTTGGAAAAGAGATCTCAACCAAATCCCAAACAGCGTTATGCTAATGCGGCAACAGCTTTAAAAGTTTTAAAATCTTTGGATGTTGAGAGGTTGCCTAAAGTTAGACTATATCGAAATAGTCTGGTATTTTCTGCCTCTGATTTTCGCGAGAAAGTGACAGAAAAAATTATAGTTAGCAACCCAATCCCCGAGACAATTTTAACGGGTCGCTGGGAAGTAGCATCTCATAAAAATGACCCGCCTCATACCGCTTACGACCACCCTTGGATCGAGTTTGATTCTTATAAGTTTCAAGGTAACGAAGTTGAGTGTAAAATTACTGTGGATACCAGCAAGTTGCTTGCGGGAGAAACTTATAAACGCGAGCTTTTATTGCACAGTAATGCTGAGGGAGAGAGCTTGGTAATTCCAGTAGAGGTGAAAACGGAGGCGGTTGAAAAGCTGGACTATATGAATGTTATTGCGAACGCAATAGTGGCGCTATTTTTATTCTTAGCATCGGGTTTTACCTTTTTGTTACAGAAAGTGTGGTGGTTGATAATACTGTTGCTAATAGTGCTGTCTTTTATGCTTTCTCCAATAGTAGGAGGTATTTTTTTACTTCTATTGCCCTGGGCGCTGAAGAGATCGACATCTTTCGATCGGGATTTTGCCAAAAGCTCTGTTAATTATCAAAATCCAACTTTTTTGAAAAGAAATGCTACCAATCTAGCAATTGGTGGTTCGATCGTTAGTTTAGTCTTAGGTTTTTTATTAGCAAATAAATATCAGTTGTTTGGGGAAAAGATGTTAGTTACCGTAGTAGCGATCGCCCCCATTCTATACTTCAGTTCGTTGTTAGGGAAAATGGCAATAAAACGGCAGAGGGCGATCGCTCGATACCACCGAGAAAAACCCAACTTAATTAAACCCTAATAACAACGAACAACGAACATAAAAAAACTCCCACGCCAGAAACCGGGTTTTTTCAAAAAACCGGGTTTCTTAAGTCTCCGTGTTAGCGATTATTAAAGATTTATTGCACTACCAATTCTTCAGTTTCGGCGGAATTTGTCTCGGTATTATTGTCACTATCTCGAACGGCGGCAGTTAATTCTAATCCCAGAGGTTTTAACCACTCCGCCAAACCGTAAATGGCATCGCTGCCTTGTTTTTGGAACAGTTCGTCTAACTTTTCTAAATGCAATTTAGCCGCCTCTTTCGACATATTTAACTCCCCCAAAGCTT
>CAZUCT010000019.1:0-8563 GCA_964619285.1 uncultured bacterium
GGGAGCATCCCATATTTGTAATTTTTACCCCTCGATAATTTCATGACTCACACTCATACTCATGACTCACACTCAAACAAAAAGCGGTTTTTTTGAGTGTGAGTCACTCGTCATGAGTGTGAGTCATGAGAAAATAAATATGCAAAATTGAGATGCTCCCAAATTTTCCCCGTAGAACAGACATCTTGTCTGTTCGGTGTCTAATTAATTTGGCACTCCTACTTACTAAAGGTTACAAATCTCTGCTTGCTTGACGACTAGGAATATGGTGGCACATTTAGAAGCGGGGAATCTGGATTCCTCCGGCCCGCCTTTCCCAAACAAAAACCGAGCTCTAAGAAACCGGGTTTTTTTGAAAAACCCGGTTTCTGGCGGACGAGTTAGCCTTTTTGACCCTAGCCGTCTATTTACTTAACTTATAGCTACCGGGCAAAGATAACTGAGGCTCGGAATGGGGTTTATGTCCGTTGGTGGAGGTAGTCTTTGACTCCTGCGCTTCTAACATCTGACGAATCAAACGCGCGATCGCCTTCTGAGTCAAACCCCCCGCTACCTGCTGCCCCATCTTCTGCATTTCCGGTTTCGCTAACAAACTCGGCAAAATTTGCACCAATTCCATCCTGTCAAAACCAGGAGTGTTATCTAAAATTTCCCAGATCCTTTGAATATGCTCTATATTCTTCTGCCCTTGGGGAGCTTTCGCAGGAGTTATAGCCGTAGGTTTGGGCTTCTTAATACCCAACCACTCGCTAACTACAGCCCGGGCGTTAGCCAAAGTATTGCGAGACCAGACATCCACCCCATTAACTAACTCGTCAACAATGCGATCGCGAATAAAATCCCCCCGTTGAGAGAACAAAAACTCCAAAGCCTGATTCAAAACCTTACTAATATCGTAATCGTCGCTATTGCTAGCATTGCGCAACAGATTTTCCAAACGGTTCCACCGGAAACTGTCATCCTGAAACAACAAATCCCGCAAAGATGCCCTCAACTCCGGCGCCGGATCGCTCAACAAGCGTTTCGCCACATAAGGATAAGCCTTGCTCAAAACCTTAAAATTGGGATCCACATTAATCGCAATCCCTTCTAATGTCACCAAAGAGCGAATAATCAAAGCATAATAAGCAGGCACCCGGAAAGGATACTCGTACATCAAAGCCGATAGCTTATCCGTAATGCTCTTAAAATTCAACTCCGCAACGCTAGCGCCCAGAGCATCATTAAACACGTCTTCCAAAGCAGGAATAATAGGCGTCAAATCCGTATCGGGAGTTAAAAACTCCAGCTTGACATAATCATTTGCCAAACCCTCAAAATCCCTATTCACCAAATGTACCACCGCCTCCAGCAAACCATATCGCTGATAGGTCTTAACCTCGCTCATCATGCCAAAATCGAGGTAAACTAACTTACCATCTGGGCTTGCCAAGAGATTCCCCGGGTGAGGATCCGCGTGGAAGAAACCGTGTTCGAGCAACTGGCGCAGAGAACATTGCACTCCCACCTCGATTAAATGTTTGGCATCGATGCCCTTAGCTTTAATTTCCTCCAAGGCAGTCAGTTTAGTGCCCGTCACCCATTCCATCGTTAAGACGCGACGACCGGTATATTGCCAGTAAATTTTAGGAACGTAGATATCTGGAAGATGACCGTAGAGTTTTTTAAAGCGTTCGGCATTGAGACCTTCTTTAGTGTAATCCATCTCCTCAAAGATCCGCTCGCCAAACTCGTCCATAATTGCCACCAAGTCGCTGCGAATTCTGCCAATATTTTTTTTCGCCCAAGCTGCCAGACCTCTTAAGATATATAAATCCAGAGCGATATTTTCCGCCAATCCAGGTCGTTGTACTTTAACTGCTACTGCTTCTCCCGTTTTCAACTTACCTTTATAAACTTGTCCGAGAGATGCTGCCGCTATAGGATTTGCTGTTAGTTCTGCGTAAAGTTCCGCCGGCGCTGCCCCCAGTTCTTCTTCTATAAATTGATAAGCTACTTTATTAGGGAAGGGAGGCAGTTGGTCTTGGAGCTTGGCCAACTCTTCCAAGTACAGAGGGGGCACTAAATCCGGTCTGGTCGAAATGGCCTGTCCCACTTTGATAAAGGCCGGGCCCAGTTTCGTAATAATTTCCCGCAGTTGGACTGCCCTCTTCAGTTCGTTTTGGGCCACCCGATTTCTTTTTTTATCCCACCAGAGAGAGAGGGCAACAATCGCGAAATTCCATACTATTTTTAACTGCCTTCGCCAAACTTGGAGGGGGCGCTTGCGGTAGCGGGCGGCGATCGCCTCTGGATTATAGCGCGGGCCTTCTGTTGGTGGCCTCTCTGCCCCTGGCGACACCAAGAGCAGGGGCTCCTCTGGGGAAGTTTCGGCCTCCACTTCTACGATCTCGGGTTTTGCCGTCTCTGGCAATTGGACTTTTGCTGGCCCGTTTTGGGGACTTCCGTCTAAATAAGTTTCTGCTTTACCCGGGGATAGTGTTTTGAGGTTCATAAATCTTAAAAAATCTCAACAAATTTTGTTAATTATTGTAACAATTTCTCATTCGCCATTTGTCAATCTCTTAATTCATACTCAGAACGAGTAGTTAAAAACACCGCTTTTTCTTAGAGTAAGAGCAAAAGTATGAAAGAATCCAGAAACGTAAATAATCAAGTTGAGAAGCTCCCAAGCAAAAAAAGCCCAGATTCCGGTAAGATGTTTTTTCAGTAGGTGGCCCTAAAAACTGCCTCTAAGTCAAGAAAAATTAAAAAAGCTTGTTCGAGTTAAAATTCTCAAAAACTATGCTAATAGACGATCCACTTTGGTTTAAAGACGCCATCATCTACGAAGTCCCAGTACGAGCCTTCGCCGACAGTAATAGCGACGGCATCGGCGACTTCGGAGGACTAAGCGAAAAGCTCGATTACCTGCAAGACTTAGGAGTCACGGCAATCTGGACCCTACCATTTTTCCCATCGCCCCTTAGAGATGACGGTTACGACATCGCCGACTACAAAAACATCAACCCCATCTACGGCAGCCTAGAGGACTTTAAAAAACTGTTAGACGAGGCCCACCAAAGAGGAATCCGAGTCATCATCGAGTTAATCGTCAACCACACCTCAGACAGACATCCTTGGTTCCAAAGAGCCCGACGGGCCCCCAAAGGCAGCAAAGAACGCGATTTCTACGTTTGGAGCGACACCCAGGATAAATTCCAGGAAGTCCGCATCATCTTCCAGGACTTTGAAAACTCTAACTGGGCCTGGGATCCAGTAGCTAAAGCTTACTACTGGCATCGCTTCTATTCCCACCAACCGGATTTAAACTACGAAAGTCCAGAAGTCCAAGAAGCAGTGCTAGAGGTAGTAGATTTCTGGCTGTCAATGGGAGTAGATGGACTGCGGATGGATGCAGTCCCCTATCTTTGCGTCCAAGAAGGAACCAACTGCGAGAACTTACCCGAAACCCACGCCTTTCTTAAAAAGCTAAGGGCTCGCGTCGACGCCAAATTCCCCAACCGGATGCTGTTGGCCGAGGCCAATCAATGGCCGGAGGACGCCGCCAAATATTACGGCACCGGGGACGAGTGCCACATGAACTTCCACTTCCCCCTAATGCCCCGACTGTTCATGGCCCTGCGTTTAGAAGACAACTTCCCCATATCCGACATCCTCAATCAAACCCCCTCCATTCCCGATAACTGTCAGTGGGCGTTGTTTTTGCGCAACCACGACGAACTAACCTTAGAAATGGTCAGCGACGAAGACAGGGATTACATGTACCGGGTCTATGCAGAAGATAGCCAAGCGAGGCTCAATCTGGGAATTCGCCGTCGGTTAGCACCCCTGCTCGGGAACGATCGCCGCCAAGTAGAACTCCTCAATAGCCTGCTGCTGTCCTTGCCCGGAACGCCGGTCTTGTATTACGGCGACGAAATCGGCATGGGGGATAATATTTATTTAGGCGATCGCAACGGAGTGAGGACTCCCATGCAGTGGAGCGCCGACCGCAACGCCGGATTTAGCCGCAGCAATCCCCAAAAGCTCTACGCACCGGTAATCCTAGATCCAGAATATCACTACGAAAGCATCAACGTCGAAGCCCAACAAGGCAACTCCAACTCTCTCTGGTGGTGGATGAAAAAACTCATCGCCACCCGAGAAAGGTTTCAAGCTTTCGGACGGGGAACCTTCGAGCTATTGCACCCCGAAAACCGCAAAGTTCTAGCCTTTACCCGCACCTACGCCGGACAGCATATCCTCGTAGTAGCCAACCTATCGCGCTTCGTTCAAACCGTAGAACTAGACTTAAGCGCCTTCCAAGGCATGACACCGGTGGAAATATTTGGCCGCACCAAATTCCCCCAAATCGAAGAAGAGTCTTACTTCGTCTGCCTCAGTCCTTACGGCTTCTACTGGTTTACTTTACAACTTCAACAAAGCCTGACCGAAGGTTGGAGGAAACGTCCCGAACCACCCACTCTCACTGTAGTCGGTCAGTGGCAGAAAATTTTCTCCCAACCAGAACTAAAAACTAAGGTACAAGCTTTACTGTCAAATTATCTGTACGGCTACTCCTGGTTTTACGGACAAACAAAAGTCGTCCAGTCTGCCGAGATAACCGAAGTCATTCCTATTCTCGAAAAACAAACTGACTCCGCCCTAGTGTTCTTAGAACTCCACTATACCGAGGGTTCGCCAGAAACCTATTTAATGCCATTAAGCTACGAACCCGTCAGCGATAAAAAACAGCCGCCCATAAATTCAGAGGAGATAATAGCTTATTTACAAACTCCTAATAACGAACTTAGCGGAATTATCTACGATGCCGCAGGGGACAAAGAATTTTTAACCCTGCCCCTGCAAATAATTAATAACAAAAAAAGCTATGCAGGTCGTAATGGCGAACTAACGGGAACGGCTACAGAGATGTTCTTTGAACTAGCAAAAAATGTGGGCTATATTCAGCCTCAATTGTTAGACAGCAAGCACAACAAAACGTCTATTGGTTACGGAAGCAGCTTCATCATAAAACTCTATCGAAAATTAGAACCGGGCATAAATCCAGACTTAGAAATAGGACGATTTTTAACCCACAAAGCTACTTCTCAATTACTCCCTTTAGCCGAGCATATTCCTCTTACTTTGGGAGCCCTAGAATACCAAACCAAAAATTCTCAAAGTTACACCGTCGGCGTCCTGCAAAAACAGGTCTCAGACCCGATAGACGCTTGGTCTTACACCCTAGACAATTTGCGCAGCTACTACGAAAGAATAACGGTAAAACAGCATAGTTTGAGCGAAGTAGAGATTCCGTCTCTTTCGATAAAAGCTATTTTAGATAGACTAGAAGCGGCGGAATTGGTAGGAAGTAAGAGTTCGGAAATCGAAACAACAGAAATCGAAACAACAGAAGCGGAAAAAACAGAAACGGAAACGACCGAACTTGCCTACGAACTTATAGGTCTTTATCTAGGTTCTGCCCAACTATTAGGAGAGCGAACTGCCGAAATCCATAAAGCTTTATCAGATTCAGAAAATCCCGACTTTGCCCCAGAACCGTTTACCTCCTTTTACCAGCGGTCTATCTATCAATACAAACGCAATCTAGCCGGGCAAGTTCTCTTAGATTTGAAACAAGAAATGCCCAAACTCTCGCCAGAAGTTCGGCAACTGGCGCAAACAGTTATCAATCGCAAAGAGCAATTGATGAGCAAGTTTGCTTCGGTATTAGACCTAAAAATTACCGCCATGCGCGTCCGCTGTCACGGCGATTTTCACCTGGAAAACGTCCTCTACACGGGTAAGGATTTCGTGATTATAAACTTTGAAGGAGAACCGCCCCGTCCTTTGAGCGAACGACGCATGAAGCGATCGCCCCTGCGCGACGTAGCCGGAATGTTACAATCTTTCTACTACGCAGCAACTATCGCCCTGCGCGAAGAAGTCAAAAACGGAACCATTCGTTCCGAAAACGTGATGTTGATGGAACAGTGGGGACAATATTGGTATAGCTGGGTTAGCGCAACTTTCTTGAAAAGCTATCTAACTTCGGCGCGTTCGGAATCTTTCATTCCCAAAACAGAGGAAGAAACTCAGATACTCTTAGATGCCTATATGTTAGAAAAAGCGGTTTACGAGCTGAGTTACGAACTAGAAAATCGCCCCGAGTGGATCGAAATCCCACTAAACAGAATACTTCAATTAGTAGAAAGCTAATGGCTAATTGCTAATTGTTAATTGTTGATTGCTAATTGTTAATTGTTGATTGCATTTTTTAGAGAACACAATTAGCTATTAGCCATTAGCTATTAGCCATTAGCCATTAGCCATTACCCATTACCCATTACCTATTACCCATTAACAACCATGTATGTACCTCTTTGGCCCGGAAAACCTTATCCTCTAGGAGCAAACTGGGATGGCAAAGGCACAAACTTTGCCCTCTACTCAGAAAATGCAACAGGAGTCGAACTGTGTCTGTTCGACAAACAAGACAACGAAACCCGTATAACCTTAACCGAAGTCAGCAACTTCGTTTGGCACGGCTATCTCCCCGGCATCGGCCCGGGGCAGAGATATGCCTTTCGGGTTCATGGACCTTACGAACCGCACAACGGACATCGTTTTAATCTCAGCAAACTCCTAATAGATCCTTATGCCAAAGCCTTAGATGGCGATCTTCAATATGGCCCCGAGGCTTTTGGCTACGTTTGGGAGCATCCAGAAACCGACCTCAGTTACAGCGAAGAAAACGACAGCCATCTAATTCCCAAAGCAATTGTAATAGACGAAACCTTCGACTGGGAGCAAGACAATCTCCTGCGGCTCCCCGCCCACGAAACCATTATCTACGAAACCCACGTCAGAGGCTTTACCAAACTTCATCCCGATATTCCTCCATCCTTGCGGGGAACCTACGCCGGACTGGCACACCCGGCAGCGATCGCCTACCTGCAAACCCTGGGAATTACTGCCGTAGAACTAATGCCAGTCCACCACTTCCTCCGCTACCCAGGACACCTACAAGAAAAAAAACTAACCAACTACTGGGGATACGACTCCCTCGCCTACCTCGCCCCCTACGCCGGTTACAGCGCCAGCGGCAATTGCGGAGAGCAAGTTAGGGAATTTAAAGAAATGGTTAAAACCCTGCACAAAGCGGGCATCGAAGTCATCCTGGATGTGGTTTACAACCACACCGGCGAAGGCAACCATCTCGGACCAACCCTCTCCCTCAAAGGCATCGATAACGCCGCCTACTACCGCCTAGTAGAAGACAGCCCCCGCTATTACATGGACTTCACCGGTTGCGGCAACTCCCTCAACGTCCGCCATCCACAGGTCTTGAAATTAATCATGGATAGCCTCCGTTACTGGGTAACACAAATGCACGTTGACGGTTTCCGTTTCGACCTAGCGTCCGCCCTCGCCAGGGAACTCTACGAAGTGGATAGCCTCGCAGCTTTCTTCGATATCGTTCACCAAGATCCCGTTATCGGCGATGTCAAACTCATCGCCGAACCTTGGGATGTGGGCGAAGGCGGCTATCAAGTCGGTAAATTCCCCTTGTTGTGGTCCGAGTGGAACGGTAAATATCGGGATACGGTGCGCGACTTCTGGCGCGGGGAAGACCAGACCCTCGCCGAATTTGCCTATCGGTTCACCGGCAGTTCCGATCTTTACGCAGAAAACGGACGACTTCCCAACGCCAGCATCAACTTTGTCACCGCCCACGACGGTTTTACTCTCAACGATCTGGTGAGTTACAACGACAAGCACAACGAAGATAACGGGGAAGACAATAACGACGGAGAAAGTCACAACCGTTCCTGGAATTGCGGCGAGGAAGGGGAAACGGACGACCCCAAAGTTTTGCGACTGCGCAACCGCCAGCGCCGCAACTTCTTGGTGACATTAATGCTTTCTCAAGGAGTGCCGATGCTGCTGTCGGGAGACGAAATCGGACGAACTCAGGGCGGTAATAATAATGCTTACTGTCAGGATAACGAAATATCTTGGTTGGATTGGGATTTGCAAGATGAAAACGCCGCTTTGCTAGATTTCGCCCGCCAATTAATTGACTTCCGCCGCAAGCATCCGGTATTCCGCCGTCGCAAATGGTTCCAGGGCCGCGCTATCCACGGTTCGAGCGTTAGCGATATCGGTTGGTTTAATCCCGATGGAGGGGAGATGACTGAGGAGCAGTGGAACGATGGGTTTGCTAAAGCGATCGGTATTTTCCTCAACGGTGAAGAAATTCCTACCAGTGGAGAGCGCGGGGAACGGATTATTGATGACAGTTTTCTGCTTTTCTTTAACGCTCACTACGAAAAAATTGAGTTTACCATTCCACCGGGTTTACAAAAACGCGAATGGGCTGTTATTATTGATACTAATAAACCTCGCTTTGTGGAAGCGGGCAAGCATTACAGTGTAGATACTGTAGTTCCGGTAGTGGAGCGTTCCGTTATCGCTTTGCGACGTTTGTAGCGATCGCTTTAGCGGATGTAATTATAATCGCTGAAGCGATTACTACGAACAATTTATCTAAATCGCTGAAGCGATTACTACGAAC
>CAZUCT010000019.1:8663-29613 GCA_964619285.1 uncultured bacterium
AGCGATTACTACGAACAATTTATCTAAATCGCTGAAGCGATTACTACGAACAATTTATCTAAATCGCTGAAGCGATTACTACGAACTATACAATTTTATGAAATTAGGCAGCCAATACCAAGGAAACAATAAAACTAAATTTACCGTGTGGGCACCGATGCGCGATCGCGTCGAAGTCCGCATCGTCTCTCCCGAAGAACGGTTTATCGAATTAGATAAAGATGAATGGGGCTACTGGCAAGGTGAAGCGGAAAACGTTGCTCCGGGTACTCTCTATTTCTATCGATTAGATGGAGAAAAAGAACGTCCCGATCCGGCATCCCATCATCAACCCCAAGGAGTACACGGACCGTCAGAAGTAATAGACCAACAAAGTTACTCTTGGAAGGATGGCGACTGGCAGGGTGTCCCCCTGGCAGAAATGATAATTTACGAACTTCACGTCGGCACTTTTACTTCAGAAGGAACCTTTGCAGCAATAATAGATAAATTGCCCTATTTAAAAGATGTGGGAGTTAACGCTATAGAAATAATGCCCATAGCGCAATTTCCCGGCGATCGCAACTGGGGCTACGATGGCGTTTACGTTTATGGAGTCCAAAACTCCTACGGCGGTCCCACGGGGCTCAAACAATTGGTCGATGCCTGTCACCGAGAAGGTATCGCCGTCGTTCTTGACGCGGTCTACAACCACCTGGGACCGGAAGGCAACTACCTCTGGGATTACGGTCCCTACTTTACGGATAAATATAAAACTCCTTGGGGCAGCGCCGTTAACTTCGACGATGCTTATAGCAACGAAACGCGCAACTATTTTATCGAAAATGCTCTTTACTGGTTGGAAGATTACCACATCGATGCCCTGCGGTTGGATGCCATTCACGCCATCTACGATATGAGCGCCCGACCATTTTTGCAACAGTTAGCAGCAAGGGTGGCCGAATTAAAACGCCCCCGTTATTTAATTGCTGAAAGCGAACTAAACGATGTGCGGGTTTTGCGATCGCCAGAACTAGGAGGTTTGGGTCTCGACGGACAGTGGTGCGACGAGTTCCATCATACCTTGCATACTTTAATAACCGGGGAGAAAGACGGTTACTATTGCGAGTTTGGCACGATGGAGCAATTAGAAAAAGCTTACAAGCAAGGGTATGTTTACGACGGCATCTATTCCCCCTTCCGCAAGAGAAATCATGGTAATTCCCCCGAAGGCTTTTCCAGCGAGAGATTTGTGGTGTGCGTTCAGAACCACGACCAAGTAGGTAATAGGTTTGGGGGCGATCGCTTATCAACCTTGGTCGATTTTGAAGCATTAAAGCTAGCCGCCGCCGCGATGTTACTTTCTCCTTTTGTCCCGATGCTGTTCATGGGAGAGGAATTTGGAGAAGAAGCGCCGTTTATGTACTTCGTCAGTCATACCGATCCCGGTTTAATTGAAGCAGTGCGTAAAGGCCGGGCAGAAGAGTTCAAGTCCTTCGGTTGGGACAAAGAAGTGCCGGACCCCCAGGGTGAAGCAGTCTTCATGCAGTCTAAGTTAAACTGGGACAAAATCGAGGAGGGCAAACATGGAGCGTTGCGATCGCTCTACAAACAGTTAATTCAGCTACGGCAAAAAACCCCCGCTTTAGCTAAACTCGATAAAAACAGTCTCGAAGTTCGCAGTTTAGAGGAGGAAAAAATCCTCTGGGTAGTTCGCCAGGCCCCAGAAAGCAAAGTCTTGTATGTAATGAATTTTAATAGCCAACCCCGTACTATTTCATTGCCTATTCCCCAGACGTCGTGGACTAAAATTCTGGATACTTCAGACCAACAGTGGATGGGGCCGGGAACCCAAACCCCAGATCGACTGTCCCCCGGAGAAACTTTGAAGCTCAACCCTTCGAGTTTGACTCTGTACCAACAGGGGGAAGGCAATAGGCAATAGGCAATAGGCAAGAGTCAGGCTTAAGACTTAAGGCTTAAGGCTTAAGACAATAGGCAATTAACAATTAGCAATTAGCAATATGAAAATACCAGTAGCCACTTATCGAATTCAATTTTGTCCCTCATTTGATTTTGACAAAGCAAAAGCCATAGTTGCATATTTAGCAGAACTGGGAATTTCAGATTTATATGCTTCCCCAATTTTTAAAGCCAGATACGGCAGTACCCACGGCTACGATGTAGTCGATCCCAAACAAATAAATCCCGAGCTGGGAGGTCAAGAAAAATTTGAGCAACTAGCAGAGGAGGTCAAAAATAATGGCTTAGGATGGCTGCAGGATATCGTGCCCAATCATCAGGCTTTTGATAGTAATAACCCTATTCTCGTAGATGTTCTCGAAAACGGACCTGAGTCTCAATACCGAGACTTTTTTGATATCGATTGGAACCATCCTTACGAAGGAATTAGAGGACGAGTATTAGCTCCGTTTTTAGGTAAATTTTATGGAGATTGTCTCGAAAGCGGAGAACTACAACTACAGTACGGCCAGCAAGGAATAACTGTTAACTATTACGACCATCAATTTCCAATCAGAATCGAATCGTACTCCCAAGTATTGACCTACCAAATAGGAAAATTAAGAAAAAAACTGGGCAGGAACGACCCCGATTTTGTGAAGTTATTGGGATTGCTTTACGCAGTGAAATACATTCCCTCGGTGGCAGAAGGTCGAGAAAGATACGACCAAATCAGCTTTATTAAAGGAATGCTATGGGAGCTGTGGAATCAAAATCAAGATATCAGGGAATACATAGAAGAAAATATCAAGACATTTAATGGAATTCCGGGAAAACCAGAAAGTTTTGATTTGTTAGACAAGCTACTTGCAGACCAATTCTTTCGCCTTGCTTTCTGGAAAGTAGGAAACGAAGAATTGAATTACCGAAGGTTTTTTACGGTCAACGATTTAATCTCCATGCGAGTCGAAGACGAGAAGGTATTTAATACAACTCATTCTCTAATTCTGCGACTGTTTAAAGAGGAAAAAATTACGGGATTGAGGATAGACCATATTGACGGACTTTACGACCCAGCTCAATATTTGTTGCGATTGAGAGAAAAAAATAATGATGCCTATATTGTAGTTGAAAAAATTCTCGAACTCCATGAAGAATTGCCCGTAAATTGGCCCGTGCAAGGCACGACTGGTTATGATTTTCTCAACTACGTTAACGGTTTGTTATGCGAAGCCTTAAATCAAAAAGAATTTGACAGAATTTATTCCAGGTTCATCGGAGATCTAATTACAAGCGACCAATTGATCGACGAAAAGCAAAGGCTGATTGTTGAGAAGCATTTGGCAGGAGATATAGACAATTTAGCTCACCTGCTAAAACACATTTCTAGTAAATACAGATATGCCAGCGATTTTACTATTTACGGTTTGAAAGCTGCATTGGTGGAAGTAATGGCAGTTTTCCCGGTTTACCGGACTTACACTAATAAAGAAGGAGTCAGTAAAGTTGACCGGGAGTGTATTAAAGAGGTAATTGCTAAAACTAAAGAAAAAATTCCTCTTTTTTTAAATGAGTTTTTGAACGAACTCAACTTCATTGAAAAGTTCTTGTTGTTAGAGTTTGACGACCATCTCTCCAAGGAAGATAAGGACAAATGGCTTCATTTTGTGATGCGGTTGCAACAATTTACGGGACCGCTGATGGCCAAAGGGGTAGAAGATACGGTTTTGTACATTTATAACCGTTTGGTCTCTCTCAATGAAGTGGGTTCTACTCCAGGGAAGTTTGGCATTTCTATTGACGAATTTCATAACTTTAACCAGAACCGTTCCGCTTATTGGCCCCACACCATGAATTGTACTTCTACCCACGACACGAAACGTGGGGAGGATATCAGGGCTCGAATTAACGTACTGTCAGAAATTCCTGAAGAGTGGGAGGCTCAATTGAAAAAGTGGCAGGAAATTAATGCTCCTCAGAAAGATTGCATAGAAGGTTTGGACGTGCCGACACCCAACGACGAGTATTTTCTTTACCAAACTTTGCTGGGTTCTTTTCCTTTTGATGAAAGCGAATATTCTGCCTTTATAGATCGGTTGAAAGATTACGTTATTAAGGCAATTCGCGAGGCCAAAGTTAATAGCGGTTGGTTGCGTCCTAATACTGCTTATGAAGAGGCTTTTATTAAGTTTGTCGATAAGTTGTTAAAAGATTCGGAAGATAACGAGTTTTTGGTGTCTTTTCGACCTTTTCAACGAAAAATTCAGCACTATGGGGTGTTTAATTCTTTATCCCAAACTTTGCTGAAGATTACTTCTCCGGGGTTGCCAGATATTTATCAAGGCACGGAGCTTTGGGATTTGAGTTTTGTGGATCCAGATAATCGCCGTCCGGTTGATTTCGAGCAAAGGCAGGCTTTTCTTAAGGAGATTAAAACTAAGAGCGAAACAGATATTTTGAGCTTTATCTCAGAGCTAACGGCTGCGCCAGAGGACGGTAAAATTAAGATGTTTTTAATTTATCAAGCTTTGAAAGCGCGGAGCGAAAATGTGGAATTGTTCCAACGGGGGGATTACCAAAAGTTAGCAGTTCTTGGCAGTTTAAAGGATAAAATAGTGGCTTTCTCTCGCAAATGTGGCGATCGCTCTGCTATTATTATTGCTCCGCGATTGCTAACTGATTTAATTAAGGAAGGAGAGAATCCTCTTGGGGAGCAAGTCTGGCAGGAAACTCGCATTTCTGTGGCTTCTGGTTCGTCTTTTGTTTGGAAAAATGCAATTACAAATCAAGAAATACAGTCGGAGGATACTCTTTGGATGAGGGATATTCTCAGGGATTTCCCAGTGGCGCTGTTAATTAATCAAATCACTGAGAAGTCAGAAGATGAAGAAGTTTAATGGCCCTAATTGCTAATCGCGTTCTAGAATCATTGCTAATTGTTTTTTTTTAGAGAACACAATTAGCAACAACGCGATTAGCAATTTTCTCTTTTTACTTGCGTTGCGAGTTGCTTCCAGGTTGCCATCGATCTACGGGAGCAAGTCAGTTTTGTAATTCCATAAAAACAGTGCGAGCGTCCCCGCTCGCAACGGTTGGGCCCAGCCGCGAACGGGGACGTTCGCACTGGTAAATTTGCAAATATGACCTGCACCCTCGATCTACTCAATTGGGAACTTGTTAATTGATATTAAGGAGTCGCGCAAAAATAAACTACCAGATGAAGGAAAATCGTAGGTTGGGCTCCTGTGAAACGCAACCCAACAAGTCGGTACTTTATTACTACGCAAGTCCTAAGAGGCTCTAAATTTTTGTCGGTCTTCTTTTGGGTTTTGTTTGTTACTTGGAAAAGCTTTAACTTCAGAAGTTGGAGAGTTTGCTCCAGCTTCATTTGGAAGTAGCAGTTCTAAAGGACAAATGTGTTCCGATTCTTCTTCGTTTCCGAGTTCTTCTTCGTCGGTGTCCTTAGTAACAAGTCGCTGACAAATTGTTGATAAATAACTTTTATTATCTACGGGCGATCGCGGCTGGGGCTTGTCGTAGTCTGGCCAACTCGGTAAATCGAAACAGGGACAACAATCGGGCGGCATTCCCCGAATGCGTAGAGGTACGGGCATCTCGCAGCGAGAGCAAGCGAGAATTTCCCACTCGGAAGTTAATAGTTCTGCAATGGTTTCGGTGGTACCTTCTAAGTAACAATCTCCGGACTCGGCAGACACGAGCTTCTGCCAGCATTTTTCAAATTCTTCGCTGTAGCGATCGCCCCTAATTACGGATTGCGGTTTTAACAGTTCTTGGCCATTTTTAATTATTACTCCTTTACCTAACTGAAACCAGTAGGCAAGGAATTGTTTGATTTTTGCTTCGGCTGCCATATTATTTTTTTTAATTTTGTTTGTTTGGGGCTGAGGGCCATAACGGCAGGCTTGTTAGTCTGGTATCTATATTAGCTTCTATCTTCGTCTGTTGGGGGCGATCCCCTCCCCACCTTTTGTTTTTTCTAAGAATTGCTCAGTGGCGAACCAAGAGCGCTCAGATTCAAAACGTGGCCCCCCGCTACTAAATAAACGGGATTGGCGATGGCCCCCACCAAACGGACGAGACTGCCGAGGCGATCGCGAAATAACCGTCCCACGGGGAAAGCCGGAACAACTCCCCAACCAGTTTCCTCCCCTACCAAAATGACATCGCCCCTTGCTTGGGATAAACTCTCCAGTAAAACTTGCTGTTGTTTCTGCCATTCTTCCTCGTCTGTTTCTAAAAGATTTGCTACCCAAGTCCCTAAAGAATCGAGCAAAATACAGGAGTCAGAATGGGAATGAGTGGCGATCGCTTCTGACAATTCCACTGGTACTTCTTCGGTGGTCCAATTGCTAGGGCGGCGATTTTTGTGTTTTTCGATGCGAGCTTGCCATTCCCCGTCGGCCGGGTTAACCCTAGCAGTGGCAATATAAATAACCGATTTCTGCGAGCGCACGGCCAAAGTTTCGGCCCATTCGCTTTTACCAGAACGGGCCGGGCCGGTGACTAAGATTAATTGTTTGGGGGCGATCGCTCGATCCTTCATCAAGAAAAAAAGCGTCTAAACTAAAGTCTAAAATCTAACAGATGTCATTATGGCTCAAATTTCCGCCATTATCTGCACGCACAATCGCGATCGCTATTTAGGAGCGGCCATCGATAGCTTATTAGAACAAAACTTTCCTGGCAGTTTTGAAGTAATAGTCATAGACAACGCTTCGGAGGATAACACCCGCCAAGTAGTAGAAGCCAGAGAAACAAATCCAAGGCTTAAATACATCTACGAACCTACTCTGGGACTGTCTGTTGCTCGCAACCGGGGTGCAAAAGAAGCCAACGGCGAAATTTTCGCTTATCTAGATGATGATGCCGTTGCCAGTCCCCAATGGCTAGGGGTGCTGTACGAAGCATATCAAAATAACCCCAAATTGGCCATCGCCGGGGGAAAAGTTGACTTAATCTGGCCAGAAAACATCAGCCCTCCCCCCTGGTTATCTCCCGGGTTGGCAGGAAATCTAGGTTACTATGACTTAGGAGACTCTCCAGTAAATATCGACACTCCCGGTTTAACTCCCAGAGGACTAAACTACTCCATTAAGCGCACCTTTTTAGAACAAATCGGCGGTTTCGATACCAACCTGGGCAGAGTAGGTAAAAAACTCCTCTCCAACGAGGAACTCCATACCACAGAACTCGCATTAAAGCAAGGCTGGGAGGTAGCTTATCTGCCAGAAGCGCTCGTAGGTCATAACGTGGCCCCAGAAAGAGTAAAACCGAGTTGGTTTATGGAGAGGGGATGGTGGCAAGGTGTCAGCGAATGTTACCGAGAACAACTGTCGGGGGAGGCGGGTGTCCCTCAATTGGGGCGAGGGGGCGAACGCATAATTAGAGGTCTTTATAAAAGTCTTAAATATATTGGAAATCCGGCCCTGCGTTTTGATAATTTTGTTTATGCTTACGGTCAAATAGGTTATTTAAGCGAGGCTATCAAGGGACTAGCTACTTCCAAAACAATTAACCATTAACAATTACCCCAATAGCTATGAACTCAAATTCAAAAATTCCAGTTTCGGTTTTAATTCCTGCTAAAAACGAGGAAGAAAATCTGTCTGCTTGCTTGGAAAGCGTGGCCATGGCAGATGAAGTTTTCGTCGTAGATTCCCACAGCGAAGATCGGTCGGTGGAAATAGCAGAAAGTTATGGGGCTAAAGTAGTACAATTTAACTTTAATGGTAGGTGGCCTAAAAAGAAAAACTGGTCTTTAGAAAATTTACCGTTTAACAACGATTGGGTTTTAATTGTTGACTGCGACGAACGTATTACTCCCGAACTTTGGGAAGAAATAGCTGTAGCTATTCATGACGAAAAATACGAAGGTTACTACCTCAACCGTCGAGTATTTTTCCTGGGTAAATGGATAAGATATGGGGGTAAATATCCAGATTGGAACCTGCGCTTGTTCAAACACAAACAAGGTCGCTACGAAAACCTAAGCACTGAAGGAGTACCAAATACGGGGGATAACGAAGTTCACGAACACGTCGTTTTAAAGGGCGAGGTGGGCTATCTTAAAAACGACATGATGCATGAAGATTTTAAAGATATCTTCCACTGGCTCGAAAGACATAATCGCTATTCAAATTGGGAAGCGCGGGTTTATTATAATGTTTTAACTGGGAAAGACGATAGCGGTACTATCGGTGCGAGTTTGTTTGGAGATGCGGTACAGCGCAAGCGATTTTTGAAAAAAATTTGGGTGAGATTGCCCTTTAAACCTCTGTTGAGGTTTATTTTGTTTTATGTGATTCAATTGGGTTTTTTGGATGGCAAAGCCGGATATATTTATGGCAGGTTGCTGAGTCAATACGAGTATCAAATTGGCGTAAAACTTTACGAATTACGCCAGTTTGGCGGGCACTTAAATACTGCTAAGAAAGAAGCGAAAGCCCCCACTCCAAAATCTGTTACCGAACCTGATTCTGTAAGTAGTAGTAGTTAGGAATTGTATGTCTGAGGATAAGGAAATAAAATCTTGGGTGGATCTACGGAAATACGACCAATCCTGGTTCGACAGGGGAAAACCGGGTTGGTTTATTTTGCTGTGGTGGTTGGTACAGGCCATCGCTTTTCCACTGTCGCCTCAACCTTTATATGGATTTAGGCGATCGCTGTTGCGTTTGTTTGGGGCCAAAATTGGCAAAGGGGTATTAATTCGTCCTACGGCCAGATTTACCTATCCTTGGAAAATCGCGATCGGAGATTACAGTTGGATTGGGGATGACGTGGTGTTGTACAGTCTGGATCGGATTGAAATTGGCGAACACTGCGTTATTTCCCAAAAAAGTTATCTCTGTACCGGCAGTCACGAGATCAAAGCTCCTGCTTTTGGTTTGAAAACGGCCCCAATTACCCTCGATAACGGTGTTTGGGTGGCGACAGATTGTTTTGTGGGGCCGGGGGTAAAAATTGGGGCTAATTCTGTTATCGGGGCCCGCAGTAGCGTTTTTAAGAATATGCCTCCCGGTCAAGTTTGTTTGGGAAATCCCTGTCGGCCTTGTTATGCCAGAGATGTTATCATTAACAATTAGCTTTGTAGGGTGCGCACTGCGCACCTTACGGAGGACAAAGCAGTAAAGTTGAGGTTAATTATGTCAAATACTACTCCTATTAATGAAAGTTTTTCTCCTTACTTAAAACATCAGGGGCGCAATCGAGAAGAGCAGATTCGTTTAAACCAACCGGGTATGGAATGGTTAAAAAAACGTATGGAAGAAAAGGTTTCTACAGAGGAAGCTAGGGCAAGGGAGGAATTTTTTGAACTTTTTAAAGAGACTATGGATAGCTTTAGACCTCCTGGTTCTAAATTGTATGTGACATAAGATTGTTTTTATTGATAGCGGTGTTTTGGGTTTGCTTTCTTCTCCTAGTGATAATCCGCTTGCTATAAATTCTCAAGAGTGGTTATATTCTCTATTAGCTCGTGGAGTTCATGTGATTAGTTCCGAGATTTGCGACTATGAAGTTAGACGAGGTTTAATTCTGACTTCATTAACAAAAAGAACGCAAGCTTCCGGACTAGATATTCTTGATGGATTGGCAACAAATTTAATCGACTTTTTACCTATTACTAAAACAGCCCTCCGCCAAGCCGCTCAATTATGGGCGGAATCTCGCAGTCAGGGAATGCCAACTGCGGATACGATAAACATTGATGCAGATGTGATTATTGCAGCACAATGCCAACTTATGCAGCAACAACAGCCTGGTCAATATTTAGTAGTAGCTACTACTAATGTTAAACATTTGAGTCGTTTTGTTAATGCCTAAAAATGGCAAGATATTAGCTTTTAATAGGTGGAGCTGAATTTGCTAAAAACGAACCACTAATTACTTACTCGTTCATATTCTTATAAGTTGCCACTGCGGAGGGGGAACTGCGATTCAAATAGCGGAAAATCCAATACTTAAATACGGCATCGAGAATAACGGGAAAGGTTGCAATAAAGAGGAAGTTAAATTCTTGATTTTCTGGGAGTCCGAAATGCCTGGAGACGCTTGTTAGAATCACTTCCCAACCGTGGGGAGAGTGGAATCCCACAAACATATCGGTTAAGAGAATAATGATAAAAGCTTTAGCGCTATCGCTGAGACCGTAAATTAGGTCGTCCATGAAAGACTTAAAAATATCAACTTCTTTTTTGTTATTAATAATAATTAAGAAAAAAGTGATAATGGAAATAATGTCGCAAAAAACATTTTTAATCGCATTAGAGCTTTTATGTTTGTATTCCTCAGCAATTTTTTCTGCTTTTTGATGGAGCATTTCCTCCCTTTTTTTTGGTTCTAATTCGGGAATTTTGCCTATTAAAATTTCAAAATCTATTTTTTCCTCGTATCTGTGCAATTCCGTTAAAGCTTCTTCTTCTAAGTCCTCATTGATAAAGATTTCTTCCATTTCTGCCTCAGGTCCGATAAAGTTATCGACTAAAGGACCTACTAGGGTAATTTTTGAGATTTGGTGAAGCAGTAAGGGTACGAGAATTAAAAGTAAAATAAATCTAAGAGAAACAATTGTTTTAACTTTAGATTTTCTAAACTTTTTAATGACTTCTTCTTCCGCCGCCGGGTCTAATTCTTTTTTAATTCTTTTAAGAGTTCCCAGAAGCGATCGCGGCAAAAAACTCGTCTCCGGCTTATCTTCTTTAATTTTTTCCAAAGGTTTTTTCTCCTGAGAACCTACAGGAGAAGCTGACAAAGCCTTTTTATAGATTTGATTTTTTTCTTGAGAAGTTGTCGGAACGTCAACTATTACAGGGGAATTAGCAGATGAATTGACTGGATATTTTTGCGTTTGATATTTACCGACTACCTCATCTATAAACTCTAATTTATTTAAAATAATCGATGCTTCTTCTGGTTCTATTTTTGATTTTTTTGATTTTTTATTGACTGGTTTTGCGCCGTAATTTTTGGGCTTATTAATAAGATCTACTAGGGGGCGACTGGCATTAAACTCAGCCAATCTCATCTGGATATTGTTTAAGCTTTTTTCAAGCTCTGAATTAAAATAAGATTGAGCGATATCCCCATAATCGCCTGATTCTGCTGAGATTTTTTGACCGTTAAAATAGTCTTTTTCCAAAGCAGCGATCGCCAAAGCTTCCCGATATGCTTCGTCTAATACTTTATCTGGTGTTTTTTGGAACCATTGGTTAGGATTAAGCCAAGAGGATTTAATTTGCTTCCAAGAATAAATAGCCATATTTATTATGCGCTTTTGGCTCTGAAGGAATGAGGAAGATAGAATTGGAAAAAACGATAAATTACTTAATCCCCTTCTTAAAAGGAAGGGGTAATTGTTAATTGTTAATTGTTAATTGTTAATTGGTTAAAGCTGACTCTGCAAGCGCTGAATAAGTTGTGGTGGTTGTACCACTCCTTCAATGCGATCTACTGGTTGGCCATTTTTAAACAGTACCAAAGTAGGCAAAGCCTGAATACCGTACTTTGAGGCTAACCCAGAATATTTATCCGTATCTATTTTGACTATTTGGAGCCTTTGATGGAGTTGAGAGTTGACCTGTTCGAGAATTGGGACCATCATCTTACAAGGACCGCACCAGGTGGCGTAGAAATCTACCAACAAGGGTTTTTTGGTATTTACAAGCATCTCGTCAAAACTGTTGAACTTCTTTTTTACTGCCATAGTAGTAAGTTTAAGTTTTTGCGATTTTTAGGGACTTGCCAAAAAATAGAGTACCAATTGTAGGTTGGGTGCAGTGCAACGGAACCCAACGCATCGGTATTTTATTAAATTGCAAGTCCCTTAATGGGGGCAATATCCCCTAATATAGTCTAGTTTGCAATTTCATCAATTTAGAAAAGGATTTATTAATGGAACTGTTACCAGAAACGCAACAACGGTTAAAAGGAAAAGTGGCCATTGTCACCGGAGCTTCCAGGGGCATAGGCCGGGCCACGGCTTTAGCAATGGCCAGAGAGGGGGCCAACGTGGTTGTTAACTATGCCAGTTCCAGGGGGGCCGCAGAAGAAGTGGTGGCGGAGATTGCTGGGGCGGGGGGTCAGGCGATCGCTCTCCAAGCAGATGTATCTAAAGTTGACCGAGTAGATGCGATGGTCAAAGATGTCAAAGATAAATTAGGAAGCATCGATATCCTGGTCAATAATGCGGGCATTACCCGAGATACTTTGTTAATGCGGATGAAGCCGGAAGACTGGCAAGCTGTTATAGACCTAAACCTCGGCGGCGTTTTTCTCTGCACTCGCGCTGTCACTAAGATTATGCTAAAACAAAAAAGCGGTCGTATTGTTAATATAGCTTCCGTGGCCGGTCAAATGGGAAATCCGGGTCAAGCTAATTATAGCGCGGCGAAAGCGGGAGTTATTGGCTTTACAAAAACGGTGGCAAAAGAGCTCGCCAGTCGCGGCATTACGGTTAATGCTGTGGCCCCCGGTTTTATCGAAACCGATATGACTAAAGAACTGAAAAATACGGAGGAAATTCTCAAGTTTATTCCTTTAGGTCGTTACGGTAAATCGGAAGAAGTGGCGGGTACAATTGTCTTTTTAACTGCTGATTCTGCGGCAGCTTATATTACCGGTCAAGTGTTTAACGTTGATGGCGGTATGGTGATGGCTTAATAAAGCAGGCAAAAGGCAAGAGGCAAGAGGCAAAAGGCAATACGAGGCAAAAGGCAATACGAGGCAAAAGGCAAGAGTAGAAAGTTTTGAATTAAGAAACCCGGTTTTTACACAAATTCCGGGTTTCTGGGTTCTTTATCTTCCTAAAAAGATGTTCTTTCCAATTCCCCATTCCCTATTCCCCATTCCCAAAAAGTAATGAAAACGCAGATTTCTACTATTCCCATAAGAGAATTAGCCTCGGGCGATCGCCTCTTTATCCAAGTCTATAAATTCATCGGTTCTCAACCGGGAAAAAAAGCTTATTTACAATCAAATTTACACGGGGCGGAGATTAGCGGTAACGCCGTAATTAGTCAATTAATCGAGTTTTTAATGAGTTTAGATGAGACTCAATTAAGAGGAGAAATTTGGTTAGTTCCTGTCTGTAACCCCGAGGGAACTAACGCGCGATCGCATCATTTTTCCTCCGGTCGCTATCATACTTACGACGGCAAAGATTGGAACCGCATTTTTTGGGATTACGAAAAAGAAGAAGAGGATATCGAAGCTTTTGCTAAATCTCAAATCGATTTAGAACCAGACGAAATTAAAACTAATTATAGAAACAAAATTCTCCAGAGTTTTCAGAAACTCGAAGCCAAAATAAACTCTCCCATCGGCGTACCCTTTGGCGAAAGATATCGGTATCAAATGCAGTCTTTATGTTTGGATGCGGACTATGTAATCGACTTGCACAGTTCCACCAATAAAGCCTTAGATTATTTGTATTGTTTTAGAAGTCGAGAAGAAAGTGCCAGAGCATTTTTACTGGATTATGGAATTTTGATGAATCGATATGATGGGGATGCTTTCGACGAAGCATTTTTAAAACCTTGGCTGGCTTTAGAAAAGAGTCTGGCCGAGTTGGGAAAAGCGATAATATTTGACATCGAATCGTGGACTTTAGAGTTAGGTTCGGGCATGGAGATGAATCCCGAATCTGTGGCAAAAGGGGTTCGGGGAGTTAAAAATTATTTGGCAAGTAAGGGGTTATTAAAAATCGATGGTTGGCCTGTGGCGGAAACAGAAAAACATCAAATTTTGGTGATGCCTAAAGAAAAGATGAAGCGATATTATGCCCCAGCGGGAGGGATGGTTAAATCTCGGGTGGAGTTGGGAAGTTTTGCGAAAAAAGAGCAGATAATTTATCAACTTCTTTGTTTTAATAAAAAAGGAGAATTGCCCCAGGTGGTAGATGTTTGTGCCGAAACTGATGGTTTGGTTTTGGATGTTTCCACTAATTATGGAGTGAGTCAAGGGGATTACGTTTTAGAGATTATTGAGGAGGGTTAGGGGCCAGGCCCCTTGACACTCGTTAAAATGTCGTGTTAGCTTGGAACTGTCAATTGTAGGTTGCTAATTGCCAATCGTCAATTGCCAATTGTCAATTGTTAATAGTTAATTTTTCCATGAGTCCAAATCCTCAGAGCATCAGTTCTAACTGGGCGCACAGTCCACCTCAAGAAGCATCCAAAGTTGAGGCAGATTACGATTTTCTGGCAGAAGATTACGACGAACTGATTAAAAAATGGGCTTACGACGGTCCTCGCATTGGTGCCGAACTTGCCAAGCAATTTTTATTGCCCGAAAACTCGATTCTAGATGCAGGTTGCGGCACCGGTTTGACAGGACAAGTATTGTTTGACGGAGGATTTAACAACATTGTAGGCGTTGATATTTCCCAAAAATCCCTGGACAAGGCTTCCCAACGCCAGGTTTACCGAGAACTGGTCAAAGCGAACCTGCAAGAACCCCTGCCCTGGCAAGACAATGCTTTCGATGCGACCTATTCTATTGGAGTTTTAACTTACTTTCCCGATAGTTTTCCCTTGAAAGAATTTTGCCGGGTGACTCGCCCTTCTGGATGGATTCTCTTTTCCCAAAGGGTCGATCTATTTGAAGAAGACGGTCATGGCAAACAATACGAGCAAATGGAGTCTGAAGGGCTATGGCAGAAAAAGTATATCTCCGAACCAACAGCCTATCTACCCGGACATTCGGAATATGGAGATAAGATTCTCGTCTATTATCTCGCATATCAAGTAACAAAATAGTTGATTAAATTGCAATAATATAGAATTATGTCTATCTCCAATGACACAACGAGCGAGGCAAGAACGTTTTGCCTTAACGGTCCCCCTTTAGAAAAGGAGGATAACGAAAAAGAGGATAACCGAGCAACTATACCACAGTTAATAGACAGACAAGCAAAGGAAACACCAAATGCCACTGCTCTTTGCTTTGGGAACGAAACTCTAAGCTATGGCGAACTTCAAACGCGGTCGAATCGTCTGGCGCAGTTCCTACAATCTAAAGGATTGGGAGTCGGTTGCTTTGTGGGAGTTTGTCTGGACGGTAGTTTTGAAATGCCGATCGCCTTGCTCGGGATTATGAAATCGGGCGCGGCCTACGTCCCCCTGGATCCGACCTTCCCAGAAGAACGCTTGCAATATACGATCGCCGATGCCGGAATTAAGTACGTTCTTTCAACTACAGATTATGCCCCTATCGTTGCTAACTTTGATGTTGAGATTCTCAAGGTAGAACAGGCATCTTGCCTGTTACCTTCCAACTCGGATGCCCCCACCGTAGAACAGGCATCCTGCCTGTTACCTTCCAACTTACCCGCCTATTTAATCTACACTTCCGGTTCGACGGGAAAGCCTAAAGGCGTTATGGTTCCACATTCAGCTTTAACCAACTTTATGCTATCGATGCAAATTGCACCGGGGATTTCTCGGGGCGATCGAATGCTCGCCCTCACAACCATTTCTTTCGATATATCCGGTCTCGAACTCTATCTTCCCCTCGTTACCGGGGCTAGCGTGCGATTGCTGACCCGCAAAGAAGCGCGAAATAGCGTGCTGTTAAACCAATTAACAGAAAGTGGTGAGATAACGATAGTGCAAGCAACGCCGACCGCCTGGCAAATGATGCTCAATTCCGGTTGGCGCGGACATCCGAAGCTAAAAGTATTAGTCGGAGGAGAAGCCTTTCCCCCCGCTTTGGCTAAAGAAATGCTGGGCAAGTGCGGGGAAATTTGGAATATGTACGGTCCAACGGAAACTACGATTTGGTCTGTTATCGCTCCCGTAACCGATACGCAAATTTGTATTGGCAAACCAATACATAATACCCGCATTTATCTTCTGGAAAACGATGAAATTTGTATCGGCGGTAAGGGTCTCGCTTTGGGTTACAAAGACCGACCGGAGCTAACGGCGGAAAAATTCGTCTATTCCGAGGTTGCCGGGGAGCGCATTTATCGAACTGGCGATCGCGGTCGTATCGATAGCAACGGCAGGCTGCATTTCCTGGGTCGGCTCGACCATCAGGTAAAGGTTAATGGGTTTCGCATCGAGACCGGCGAAATTGAAGCCCAAATAGATGAGGATGAAGGAGTTCGGCAATCCCTCGTAACGGTCAAATCCTACGGCGAAAACGATTCGAGATTGGTGGCATATATTGTTCCCAAAGTGCCAACCGATTCAGAAACCCGGTTTTTTGAAAAAACCGGGTTTCTTGGGGAGGAAGGAAAAACCGGGTTTCTTGGGGAGGAAGGAAAAACCGGGTTTCTTGGGGAAACATCAAACCGAGTCGAACAGTGGGCAACAGTTTGGAGCAATGCCCACGGTCAGAAAATAGACGTTTCAGACGCCACATTCAATTATGTAGGTTACAACAATAGCTTTACCGGGAAACCGATGCCCGAAGCAGAAATGCGGGAATGGAGCGAAAACGCGATCGCCCGCATCCGTTCGCTCAATCCTACAAAGGTACTGGAAGTTGGCTGCGGAACGGGGATTTTGCTATTTGCGATCGCCCCAGACGTAGAGCGTTACGTCGGTACGGACATTTCCCAATCTGCCCTCTCGTATGTCAGAGAACAACTGGACAAGAATCCAGAACTATCGCCCAAAGTTGAATTGCATCGCCGATCGGCTGACGACCTCCCAGAGTTAGAACCCGGAAGCTTCGATGTCATTATTGTAAACTCTGTAGTACAATACTTTCCCAGTGCCGATTACCTAGAAGCGGTCGTCAAAAAACTGCTCTCTTTGCTCGGACCTCAAGGTTCCATTTTTATCGGAGATGTACGCAATCTTCTGCTGCTGAATGCCTTCCACAAAAAGCTATTAGAAGCAACAACAGGTAGAGAAGTAAGCGATCGCCAGGTGGAACAGTCGGTAAGGAAAGAGGAAGAACTGGTCATAGATCCGGAATGGTTTTTAGCCTTGAAGAAAACCATGCCAGCGATCGCCGAAGCGAGAATTATGCCCAAGGCAGAACATTCTCCCAACGAATTTACCAGCTTTCGCTACGATGCGATACTATCCACCGGTTCGAGCCCCGCTACAGAAGTAGAGTGGCAGCATTGGCAGGAGGAAAACTGGACAAAAACCAAGTTGAGGCAGGTTCTCAGCGAGAAACCTCCACTGCTGGCCTTGCAAGCAGTTAGAAACTCCCTAATCGACCCAAGCAAGGGCGATGCAGCCATCCAGCCCTCAGACTGTTTCGATCTAGGCGAAGAATATAACTATCAAGTTCGAGTAAGTTGGGCCAACAGCGACGAAACCGGAATTTTTGACGTTGCGTTCCTCCAAGACAAAGACGCAAAACCGATATTTCCCGAGAAAGGCCCAGATTTGCCAAAGGAAAACCTCACAAATTTCCCCATGCTTTTCAGTTTGGGGCGGCAGCTAGAGCCTCGGTTGCGCAAGCGACTCCGAGAATTTTTGCCAGACTACATGATTCCCAAGGCATTTATCTTTATAGACCGTTTTCCCCAAACCCCCAACGGCAAAATCGATCGCAAAGCTCTGCCCGAACCCGAGATTAAACGACCCGCCCTCGCCAACAACTTTGAAAAACCGCAAACCGACGAAGAGAGCCTGTTAGCAGAGCTCTGGGCCGAAGTTCTGCAAATCGAGGGTGTCGGAACCACCGATAATTTCTTCGACCTGGGTGGCAGTTCTATTCTCTTAACTCTGCTCCATGCTAAAATTAAAGAACACTTTGAGAAAACAACTGAGAAAACAATTGAGAACACCAACATTATTGACCTGTTTCAATACCCAACCATTCAACAACAAGCAGCGTACTTGCGCGATGGAGGAAATTTGAACGGCTCCCAGGAGTCACAAGAGCGCATCGCCAAACGAGTAGAGCGAGGCCGCCCCGCCCTAGCCCGCCGAAACTTGAGAAAAAACCTAAGACAGAAGTAGACGTAGAACGCGGCTATTGCCTGTTCGCCCCTGTTCGCCTCGGACAGACATCTCGGACAGACATCTCGGACAGACATCTCGGACAGACATCTCGGATAGACATCTCGGACAGACATCTCGGACAGACATCTCGGACAGACATCTCGGACAGACATCTCGGATAGACATCTCGGATAGACATCTCGGACAGACATCTCGGACAGCTCTCTCGGACAGACATCTCGGACAGACATCTCGGACAGGCAAGATGCCTGTCCTATGGTATAATTCAAAAAAAGCGCATTTTCTAGTCGAGTAGAATTACCCATAACCCATCATGATGCATCAAGCCGAAACCGACATAGCGATTATAGGAACGAGCTGCCGATTTCCGGGAGCAGACGACCCCGAAGAATTTTGGGAAAACCTGCGAGAGGGCATCGAATCAGTCACTTTTTTTAGCGATGAAGTCCTGCTGGCAAATGGCGTTCCTCCCGAACTCTTGAAAAATCCTAAGTACGTCAAAGCCAATCCAGTTCTAAAAAATCCTCAACAATTCGATGCCGAATTTTTCGGCATACCGCCCTTTCAAGCGGAGGTCATGGATCCCCAACAACGCCTGTTTCTCGAATGTGCTTGGGAAGCCCTCGAAAGCGCGGGGATAGTTCCAGAGCAAAATCCGGGGACCATTGGCGTCTTTGCCGGTGCGGGCATTAGTTCCTACTTGCATCGGATTTTGCCAAACAACGGCAACTTTTTTGAATCGGCGGCCAATTTTCAGTTGATGCTCGGCAACGATAAAGACTATCTGCCCATGCAGGTTTCCTATAAACTGAACCTGACAGGACCGAGCGTTAACGTACAAACTGCCTGTTCGACTTCCTTGGTGGCGCTTCACCTCGCTTGTCAGGGGATTCTCAATGGGGAGTGCGATCTTGCCCTGGCGGGGGGCGTCTCCGTTTTTCACCCCCACAACGTAGGGTATATGTTCCAGGAAGGGATGATATTTTCTCCCGACGGTCATTGCCGTCCGTTCGATCGCAACGCTAAAGGCACGACTTTTGGCAGCGGTGCCGGGGTTGTCGTCCTGAAACTCCTCAGCCAGGCATTAGAGGAAGGAGACCCAATTCGAGCGGTTGTCAAGGGCACGGCTATTAATAACGATGGTTCGAGGAAAGTCGGTTTTACCGCGCCTTCTGTTAGCGGTCAGGCTGCAGTTATCGCGGAGGCCATGGGAATTGCCGGGGTTTCTCCCGAGTCTATTTCTTATGTAGAAACCCACGGTACCGCGACGGAGTTGGGAGATCCGATAGAAATCCGAGCCCTCACCCAGGCTTTTCAAACTGAGACCGATAAAAAAGGCTACTGCGCGATCGGTTCCGTGAAGAGCAACATGGGGCACCTGATTTCGGCAGCGGGGGTGGCCGGCACGATTAAAACCGTACTGGCTCTGGAAAACAAGCAAATTCCCCCCAGTCTTAACTTTGAATCTCCCAACCCGGTTATTGACTTCGAGGGGAGTCCTTTTTTTGTCAATACCAAACTTAAAGACTGGACGACGGACGGGAGCCCCCGCGTGGCAGGGGTGTCTGCTTTTGGCATTGGCGGCACTAACGCCCACGCGGTTTTGGCAGAGGCCCCAAGCAATAGCAAAGGAATACGCCCGAGCAGCAGGCCGCGAGTTTTACTCACCCTTTCTGGGGAGTCGGAGGGTGCGGTAGTTGACCTGGCTGCCAAGTACGCCCGCTTTTTCCAAAAACATCCAGAGGTGTCCCTCGCCGATGCAGCTTACACGACCCATGTGGGGAGAAAACATTTCAAGGTTCGCGCCGCCTATACTGCGGCAGATACCGCCGAAATGATTCGGGAGTTGGAGCGCGACGTAGAACAGGCATCCTGCCTGTTTCCTTCGAGGGAATCTAATAAACTGGCATTCCTCTTTACCGGGCAAGGCTCCCAGTGGGCGGGGATGGGCAAGAAGCTATACGAAACCGAACCCGCATTCCGGGAGATTTTAAACCGTTGCGATGAGGCGTTTCGAGGGCATCGCGAGCTATCTCTCCTGGAGATTATGTTTGCGGAAGCCAGCAGCGACGGCAACGACTTAATTAACCAAACGGAATTTGCCCAACCGTGCCTATACGCCATTGAATGCGGTATCGCCGCCCTGTGGGCAAGTTGGGGGATTAAACCTGCTTCGGTTTTGGGTCACAGTATCGGAGAGTTTGCGGCTGCTTGGATGGCGGGGGTATTTGAGTTAGAAGAGGGTTTGCTTCTGGTGGCAGAAAGGGGACGGCTGATGCAAGAGCTCCCGAGTTCCGGGGGGATGGTTAACGTCTTCGCGAGCCAAGAGGCGATCGCGACTTACTTAAACGACGGATGTGGGGTTTCGATTGCTGCAGTCAACGCCCCAGATGCAGTTGTTATCTCCGGAGAAAAAGCCCCACTGGAGAAAATCCTGCGGCAACTGGAAGCAGACAAAATCTCTTACAAACCCTTAGTGGTTTCCCATGCTTTTCACTCCCACTTGATGGAACCGGTGCTGGAGAAGTTCGAGGGGTTTGCCTCCCAGTTTTCTTTCCGTCTCCCCGAAATTCCCTTTGTTTCCAGCGCTACTGGTACGGTTCGCGAGGCTCCCCTCGATGCCGCATACTGGACCCAACAAATTCGGAGTACAGTTCGGTTTAACGACGGGCTGACAGCTCTGGTAAATTCGGGATTTAATGTTTTTGTAGAAATCGGTCCGAAACCGATTTTATCTGGGTTGGGCAAAAAAACCTTTCCTACCCTGACTTGGGTTCCTTCCCTAACTAGAAACCCGGTTGGCAGTGGGGCCAGAAACCCGGTTGGCAAAAAACCGGGTTTCCAAGATTCCAGAATTGGCAAAAAACCGGGTTTCCAGGATTCCAGAAACCCGGTTGGCGGTGGGGCCAGAAACCCGGTTGGCAAAAAACCGGGTTTCCAGGATTCCAGAAACCCGGTTGGCGGTGGGGCCAGAAACCCGGTTGGCGAAAAACCGGGTTTCCAAGATTCCAGAAACCCGGTTGGCGGTGGGGCCAGAAACCCGGTTGGCGAAAAACCGG
>CAZUCT010000019.1:29713-33359 GCA_964619285.1 uncultured bacterium
GTTTCCAAGATTCCAGAAACCCGGTTGGCAAAAAACCGGGTTTCCAAGATGCGGAGGATCTTTTAGATAGTTTGGGCAAGATTTATGCTTGTGGCGTTCCGATTGACTGGGATGCTTTTCATGCTGACGAGCGGAGGTCGAAGATACCTTTGCCTACTTATGCTTTTCAACGCAAAACTTATTGGCCGGAAAAAACTATGATTCAGACAACTTCTACCACTAGCAACGAGAAAGAAACCGGGTTTTTTGAAAAAACCGGGTTTCTGAAAGAAGAGGAAACGCGAGCTGCAGCCAAAATCGAACGGGAAATGACCCAGGCGATCGCCAAAATGATGCGCGTCGATGAGGACGAGCTCGACCTTGAGAAATCGTTCCTAGCCCTGGGGTTAGACTCCCTAACTTTGCTCAACATCATAGCCGAAATTGAGAAAAAATATGGGATTGTCTTGGGAGTGCATCAATTCTTCGACGAGCTGACCGATTTGCAACAACTCATAAATTACCTAATCGAAGAAATGCCAGAAGAACCAGAACCAGCTACCGTTCTGGAAGCCTTGCAAACCAATGGTTCGATGAAGGCAGCAATCCCAACTGCTCCACCAGTAGAGGCGATCGCTCCCCAACTGCCCCCCCAACCTAGCAATGCTACTGGAATGGAGCGCATCGCCCTTGCGCAATTGAGCTTGATGGCGAAACAATTGGAACTGTTGCAGGGGAATCCAAATAATTCCCTCAATTCTCCGACGCCAACCGTTGCTGCAACTCCCCAAGAAACCCGGCAGCGTCCGGTGGAGCCAACAGAAACAAAAGCAAAAGTTGAGAAAACCTCAACGCCCGCCCCCTTCTCGTTCTGGGGAGCCAAAGGCAACGCGGGGAAACCACCCACAGCAGAACAACAGGCATTCATCGACAAACTAATACGAGAGTACGCGGAGCGCACTAAAGGTTCCAAAGCAAACGCGGCAGCTTACCGGGATTATCTGGCAGACCGGCGCTCCATACGAGGGTTGCGCCCCGAACTGAAAGAGATTTTCTATCCCATCGTTGCGGAGCGGGCCCGAGGTTCTCGCATCTGGGATCTCGATGGCAACGAGTACGTCGACATTACGATGGGATTTGGAGTTCACCTTTTCGGTCACAATCGGGATTTTATTATGGGACCGGTAAAAGAGGCGATCGAAAAAGGGGTCCAAGTCGGCCCCCAAAGCCCTCTGGCGGGAGAAGTCGCCAAACTGTTCGCGGAAGTGACCGGCAAGGAACGAGTTACGTTTTGCAATTCGGGAACGGAGGCCGTGATGACAGCCCTGCGAATTGCCCGAGCTGCTTCTGGCAAGTCAAAAATAGTCAAATTTAAAGGAGCCTATCACGGCCACTTTGACGGCACCCTCGCAATTCCCGCCGAAACCGACGGAGCCCCCTACGGGCAGCCGATGTTTCCCGGCACTTCTCCCAAGATGGTTGAAGATGTCATCGTTCTCGACTACGGCAAACCAGAAAGTTTGGAGACAATTCGGCGCTGTAAGGACGATTTAGCCGCCGTTATTGTCGAGCCGGTCCAGAGTCGATTGTTGAGTCTCGCTCCCAAAGAGTTTTTGCAAGAGCTCCGCGCCTTTACTCGCGAGGAAAACATTATCTTGATTTTTGACGAAGTGATTCTCGGGTTCAGGGCCGCTTCGGGGGGCTCTCAAGAATACTTCGGCGTTGAGGCCGATATTGCCACTTATGGCAAGGCCGTCGGCGGCGGTATGCCCATTGGAGTTGTGGCAGGGAAAGCAAAGTATCTGGATTACATCGACGGCGGGACTTGGAAATACGGAGACCAGTCCTACCCGCAAACGGAACCCACTTATTTTGCAGGGACTTTTTGCAAGCATCCCCTCGCGATGGCGGCGGCTAAAGCGGTGTTGCTTCATATTAAAGATGGGGCTGGAGCGTTGCAAGCGAAACTTAACGACGCTACCGCTAGTTTGGCTCTGGAGTTGAATACCTATTTTCAAACAGAGGGGCTGATGCTTCGGGTGGATTGTTTCTCGTCAATTTTTCGGATCGAGTTTCAAAGTCCCTTCGGCGAGTTATACCTTCCAATCGAGATGGACCTTTTGTTTTATTTGCTGATACTCAAGGGGGTTTATGTTTGGGAGGGTCGGGTTTGTTTCCTCTCGGCGGCACACACCCAGGAGGATATTAATCGGATCGTTGCGGTGGTGAAAGAGAGCGTAGAAGAACTTCGGTCCGTGGGGTATTTTGCACGGGGACAACAAGGAAAAGATGGTTCTGCAAAAAAAAAACTCTCTTATCCTTTAACGGAGGAACAGCAACGCTTACTTGAGATTGCCCGAGACGAAAAAGGCTCCACTGCTTATAACGAGTCGATTTCGTTTGAGTTGCAGGGAACGTTGGATGTCGATCGCTTGCGGTATGCTGTTAATACAGTTGTCAACCGACACCATGCCCTGCGGACTTTTATGGCTGCAGATGGCTCGAAGCAGGTTGTGGCTTCTGGGGTAGAGCTTGAAGTGCCGTTGTTGGACTTTTCTGCGGGAAATCCCGATGAGGCGCTCCAGCAATGGCTTTTGGCCGAGAGTCAAAAGGCTTTCGACCTTTATCAGGAACCGCCGATGCGAGTCTCTGTCGTCAAGTTGGGGAGCGAACGCCATGTTTTAAATGTTTGCACGCACCATATTATTTCCGACGGTTGGTCTTTGGTGGTAGTTTTGGAAGAAATCTGCAAGTTGTATTCTGGCAGTTCGGAGCTGCCGCCAATACAACAATTTGTAGATTATTTGAAATGGTACGATCGCGAATCCCAAAGCGAGGCATTTAAGGCTTCGGAAACGTTTTGGCTCGAACGTATAAAAGAAGTGCCGCCCCTGAAGTTGCCTTTTGACTGCCCCCCACCGGAACGGCGAACCTACAACGGGGCCCGCGTCAGCGCCCGAGTCGAACCCGAGTTAGTCCGGGCCCTCAAGGAAAGTTCTATGGGCTGGAATGCCACCCTATTCCACACGCTGTTGAGCGCTTACGCCCAACAAATGAGAACGTTCTGCAGGCAAGATTTGGTAACTGTTGGCATTTCCGTGGGCGGTCGTCCGACCCATCTTGCCGAACACTTGGTAGGGTATTGTTCCCATTTTATTCCGATAGTTCTCGATTTCAAGGAGACGGGAAAGGAGACGGGAAAGGAGACAGGATTAAAGGAGACGGGAGCTTGGGGGGACTCGGTGCAAAAAACGAAAACGGCACTGGGAGCAGCTTTGAAGCATCAGAACGTGCCCTACGCTCGGTTGTTAGAGCGGCTGCAGCGATCGCGACGAGAAGAAATTATCCAAGTTACTTTTAATCTGGATCTAGATCTGACGCTTCCAAGTCTAACTGGTTTGCAATCTCGGATTATTTCTCAGCCGATAACTTCTGCCAGGTATGCCATCGGTCTGAACGTTATCCCGGAGTCTGACTGCCTGCATCTCGACCTCGATTACAATACCGACCTTTTCCAAGCTGAAACCATGAAACAGTTTTTAAAGGATTTTGTGGAATTGCTGGAAAGAAACCCGGTTTTTTGCCAACCGGGTTTCTGAAGTCAAGAAACCCGGTTTTTTGCCAACCGGGTTTCTGAAGTCAAGAAACCCGGTTTTTTGCCAACCGG
>CAZUCT010000019.1:33459-42904 GCA_964619285.1 uncultured bacterium
GCCAACCGGGTTTCTGAAGTCAAGAAACCCGGTTTTTTGCCAACCGGGTTTCTGAGATTCGCTTAATCTTCTGAAGCCTTTATAGAGCCTTTGGCCGATACTGTCAAGTAGATACCGACCAAAATAACAAAAAATCCTAGCAAGTTAAGCAGGTTTAAACTTTCTGAAAAGATGCCCCAAGCGAGAATGGCGCTAATTGCCGGATGAAGCAGCAAAATTGTCGCCACCAATCCTGAAGATAAGCGTTTAAAACTATAAGTTATTAAACTGCTGGTAAAAATTATACCGATTCCCAAAGTAGCGACGGTCAGCCAACCGGTAGCGGAATGGGGGAATAGTTCGTTATTACCAAGCAGGAAAAGAGGTAGGATAAAAAGAGTTGATAGCCCGCAGTTCCAAGTAGTTATTGCTGTAATACTTAACTGAGTTTGCAGTTGTTCTGTTACCAGTAGATATCCCCCCCAGAGGGCAGCAGAAACTAAAGCAAGTCCGTCCCCTTGTAACTTATCAAAGGCTATAGAGAAGTCATTGGCTGCCAGGGCGAGGGAACCAAGAATAGCGATCGCTATTCCCAGAAGATATCTGCGATCGAATTTTTGACTTAGCAACGTCAATCCAAGCAAGGTAGTAAATAGTGGGGTGAGACCGTGCAAAACTTCGGAGTTAGCAACGCTGGTTTGAGTCAGGGATTGAGCGTAGAGTAGTTGCTGCCCGCCAAAAAATACTCCCATTAGCAACAGCAACCAGAGGTTCTGGCGGTTTTTAGGCAAAAGTCGAACGGGTTTTCTGAGACTTAACAGTCCGTTCCACAACCCCAAAAGTGCCGTCGCGATCCAAAAGCGATT
The DNA here is from genome assembly GCA_964619285.1 of uncultured bacterium. Taxonomy (GTDB): domain Bacteria; phylum Cyanobacteriota; class Cyanobacteriia; order Cyanobacteriales; family Microcoleaceae; genus CALKCV01. Next base: position 34,305 of record CAZUCT010000019.1, read on the forward strand.
AAATATGGTAGCATTGGGACTAATTTCGGATTCGCAGATCTTGATTAAAATCGGAAGGAAAGTATAAAAGAGAAGAGCGGCCAAAAGCGCCCCTATAGCCATTAGGGTTTCGCTTCGGACGCTCGATCGCGAGGTTAATTGTAATTGTGTTGTCATTTTACCTAAAAGAGCTTTTGAAAATCGTTTAGCGTTTTTTTAACGCTATGGACCGCGCTGTAAGACAGGCAGAAATGCCCGTCAGTTAGATCGTACTGCAAAAACTAGGAAATTGCAACCTTTTAATTGTTAATTGCCCCATCCTTGTTAATAATAGGTCGCAGGCAGTTGTCCCCCTTGGACATAAGTTAATTTAATTTGTCTTGAAAGCTAAACATATATCAAAAATTATGAGCGATCCAAAGGATTTTTCCCAACCAAGAGAATTTATAGCAATTCTCAAACTTATGAGTTCGACTTTTTCTGAACGGGAACGGGGAACGGGGAACGTGTTTGGGATTTTTTCTTGATGAATCAGCACATCTGATTATTTGAAAAAAATCATTCAATGGTTATAGCATCATTTATAATGGCGTTTTTCCCTGTTCCCTGTTCCCGAAAGCATAAAACTTAGTTGGAGCATATTAAGTACCGAAGAGCCAAAATTATACTTTTTTTGAGTAAGAGTATGAAAGGGTAAATTTGCATAATTGAGATGCACCCAATATTTGGGAGCATCTCATATTTGCAATAAGATCGGGTACGCAATTAACAATTTAAGACTTACGCAAAAAAACGTACTTCTGTCATTGCTCACGAGGTGCGAAGCAATCTCAAACGTCGAATTTTCGTTCTTAATGCGTAAGTCCTGCAATTGACAATTGACAAAAAGCGTTCAATTCTTGGTTTTCTTCAAAATTGAGATGCACCCGTTTTAACCTCTGCCGCGCCAATCAGGAATGGGTAATGCCTCGCGAACTTTTACTTGTTCCCTATTACCTATTACCCATTACCCATTACCTAATTAATTTTAATCGCCAAAAGAAATACCCATTGCTCGGGCAGTCTTGAGGAGACTATCGTGAGAATCGACAGCGCGGTATTTAGCGATCGCGTCCGGAATCAGAACGCTCGCCACCTGACGATTTTGCCAAGTTACCATGCGATCGTACTTACCTTGAGCGATCAGATCCACTGCCGCCACCCCAAAAGCAGCAGCAATAACCCGATCCAATGCCGAAGGAGTGCCCCCGCGCTGGATGTGACCTAACACCGTAACCCGAGTTTCCGCACCGCTACAAGCAGTAATGCGAGCAGCCAAATAGTGACCGATGCCACCATATCGAGAGCCGCCAAAAGGATTGTTACTGGTTATCTGCTCCCCTTCTTCGGTACGAACGGCTTCCGCTATCACAATTAAACAATAATTCTTGCCCTGCTGTTGGCGCTTTCTGATTTGCTCGCAGATTTTTTCGATGGTGTAAGATATCTCAGGAATCAAAATCACATCTGCCCCACCAGCAATTCCAGCATTCAAAGCAATATGTCCGGCATCCCGACCCATCACTTCCAAAACCATCACCCGACTGTGACTCGCAGCAGTAAAATGCAATCGGTCTAATGCTTCCGTAGCGATGCTCACGGCAGTATTGAAACCAATGGAAAGTTCGGTGATGTCAACATCGTTATCGATAGTTTTGGGAATACCAACGAAGTTAATATTACCTTGTTGGGCCAACCTTCGCAAAATAGCCAGACTGCCATCGCCACCGATACCGATGAGAGCATCCAGCTCTAGTTCGCGGTAGCCTTCGATAATTTCGTTAGAGCGATCGATGGTGGTTCCATCTCCCATCGGGAAGGCAAAGGGATCCCCCTTGTTAGTAGTTCCCAGCATAGTACCCCCCGTCATTAGATAAGGATCGACCTTTTCTATGTCTAAGTTCATTACTTTTGGGGGACGACTCATCAACCCCATCGTTGCTTCGCGAATTCCCAAAACTTCCCAACCATAAGTATCGGCGCGATGCACTACCGCGCGAATTACAGCATTTAAACCCGCGCAGTCTCCTCCACTGGTGAGGATGCCAATACGTTTGCGTTCTCCCATAATCTATTTTCCTAGTTGATTTGACTTTAATTGCTTGGACTTTTGACGGTTAAGACAATCTAACCATTGATGACCTTAGTTTATAGGTCAATCCCTGGCAATTTTCTTAGGTAATCTTTAAGATTTTATTGAAGTTCTCAAAATCAGCCCAGTCTTTTAGATTTTAGATTTTTTGGCGATTTGTCCCATTTTGGGGCTTCTCTGTTTGGAATAGGCCATCTATCTCTACCGGGAGCGCAACTATGGCCTTTTTTCGACTTCAATGGGGGCCTTCTCGAACGGGAGCTCGACATCATCTAGCAGCTATCCCGACTAAAATAGGATAGCTATAACCAAACTTCATCAAATTTAAAGGGGTGCATCTCAATGCAATTTGAAAACCAAGAGTTTAACGCTTTTTGCGAGCTTGCTAATTGCTAATTGCGAGCTTGTCAATGGTAAAGCAATAAATAAGCGGGCAATAAAAATTTTCTATTTTTGCAAAGATTCGATGCTCCCAATTTAAAGTCTGTTAAGAGAAATTCAATTATGTTGACGCAACAACCTTTAACCAACAAAAATACTGAAAATAATCTGCTTTTACCAGATAAATTCCAACATTTAGTCGCCCAGTCGATGGATGTTTTGGAATCGATTATTAATAACGAACAAGTCCCCGCCGCAGAAAGAGCAAGTATTGCTTTAAAAATTTTAGAAATGGGGGGAGTTTCTCCTCAAACATCCCCTGCAACATCGGGGGCAGTTGAAAGCCAGCAATTAAATAGATATCCCCAAAATGGAAGCTATACTCAAATCGCTGCCCCACCTGCAAATGGAATGCAAACAAACAGGATTCAACCTACTTTAATACAGCCGCCATCTATCTTTATCCCCTGTAGTAACTACGTTCAAATAGATAATTTATTAACCCCAGAAGAAAATCAATATGCCCTAGATATCGCCCTGCAAAGGCAACACGATTATATCGAATCTAGTACGACGACTCAAGCTAATAATTACCGCAAATCTTACGTCCTTTTTGCTCAATTTTATCCCGAATTATCCGAGTTACTCAAAAGCAAATTAGTAGCAGTTTTACCAGAGATTTTGCCTAAGTTAAACCATAGACCTTTCCCCGTTTCAGAAATCGAAATACAGCTAACTGCCCATAACGACGGTTGTTTTTATAAAATGCACAACGATGCTGGCAGCGAGAAAACTGCTACTCGGGAATTGACTTACGTTTATTATTTTAACCAGGAACCAAAACCGTTTTCTGGAGGAGAATTAAAACTTTGCGATACGGAGTTAAAAAGCAATGTAGTTACTACTCTTAAAAACTACAAACTCATCGAACCCCAGAATAATAGAATTGTCTTTTTTAACAGTCGTTCTCGCCACGAAGTTTTACCTGTAGTTTGTCAATCGAAAGCTTTTGAAGATAGTCGATTTACTCTTAATGGGTGGATTAGGAGATAGGGGACATTTATTAGTAGAGCAATTCGATAACCCAGAAACCCGGTTTTTTGAAAAAACCGGGTTTCTAGACCGACTCTATAGGGCTTTTTTAAAATTGATTAATAGAAGATTTTAAACCCCGTTCTATAGCAACTTTCCAAGCGCGAGCTTTATTTACCATGCCTTGCCTATAAATTTGCACGAGCTCGTCTAATTGACTGATTTGAGAATCGTTAATTTTACCCTCGCGATTTCGAGATAGCAAATCGTTAAGAAGCTGTTGTTTTTGCTTATCCATTTGCAGGTCGCACAAAGCTAAAACCTGTTCGTCTGGCAGAGACTCTACGGTTAATTCATTCATTGATTCTCTTCTATCCAAGAACTAATTTTACCTTCTAAATTAATAATATCTTCGGGGCAAAGTTGACGTATTCTATCGTACCGTTTGGCAGCTTCTTCTGCTAAGATTTTCCGTCCTTCGCCGGGGGAATTAAGGAGCGATCGCCCCTCGGCAAAAGGAAGAAAATAAACTTCTTTAGGATGAACTTCCTGGCGAATTTGCTGCCAATTCCAATCAGAAGGCAAATCGTGTCCTGCTAATACCCAAACCTCTATTTCTTGCCAAGCATTTTCAGAAATAAGACACTTATCCTTTAAAATATTTTTCGCCGATTGTTCTATTTTATCCAGTGCATTTTTCCTATTTTCTTTGCCATCTCTATCCACGCAGAGTAAAAACAAATCTACCATTCCATATCGATTAATTATTTCTTCGATGCGCTCCCACTTAAGAGCTTGCTCTACCCCACCTAAAAGAGGCTGTTTACATACTACTACTTTAGCCTTTGGTTTACCCAATTTTTCCATCATCGCCTTTATAATTGGCTTTAGCATATATTGGTCCTTGCGAAAATCTTCGGGAATTACAAGTACGTTAAATCCCATTTTTATTCGTTCTCCCCAAAATAAATAACATCCTCCAACCATCCCGCCTCGTGCAACCTTGCTAAATCTTGTTCTTCAATAACTCGCCTGGCATCGGGAAGATCCATAATTCTTTTAATTCCCCCATCAATTCTCTCTGGAAGGCGATAAGTTAACGAAGCAAATTCCAAGTTTTTCTTACTTAAAAGTCTGAGTAATTGCGGCGAATGAGTAGTAGCGACCAGACAAATATTTCGGCGTTCCACTTGTTGTTCGATTAGTTGAATTAAGAGATGCAAGCGACTGGGATGGATGCCGTTTTCTAGTTCTTCAAAAAAATAAAATTTTGCAGGATTAGGAGCTAATAAAACTGCACTCATGGCTAAAAATCTTAACGTTCCATCGGAGGCACTATAAGCAGATATTTTTTCTCCATTGGACTCAACTAAAGTTAGTAGTATTTTTCCCGTAAAATCCGAGGGAAATTCTAAGTCTTTAACGTCCATTGGAGTTAATTCTTTTATCCATTCTAATAAGACTTGTTTTTGTTCTGGACTTTCGCAAATTTCCTGCAAAACAGAAGACAAATTTTCGCCGCGATCGCCCAATACAGTTTGCCCCGGGTATGAAGGTAAACGCATTGCTTCTGGATTTAAGTCTAAAAATCGCATCGAACTTAAATCAGAAATCACCAGATTAACCGTTTCTTGCTCTTCTTTTTCGGCAATGTAATTGTACGAAAATTCCATTAAATCTGGGTGTGGATGATAGGTATTTTCTTCTCTGTAATCCAAGAAATATTCTCCCGAAACTAGCAAACTTTCAGCAACAATTGCAAGTGTTGTTCCAGTTCTATTCTCATCTACTTCTATTCGGTAAATAGCTTCTTTTTTTACTCCTTCCTCTTCAATTAATAAAGACACTTCTAATGCAAAATTCGTTTCTCCTTTAAAAGCAATTTCCTTAGTTCCACCACGAATACCTCGCCATTGAAGTGCCCCACCTTCAATCCATTTTTCTCCAATAATTTCTGCTAAGGTGTAATCCCGCGAGATACCGTGAAGAAATCGAAAAGCATCTCTAATATTGCTCTTACCAGAAGCATTAGTTCCCACTAATAAAGTCAGATTTCCTAAGCTCAATTCTGCTTCTCGGAAATTCTTAAATCGTTCTAATTTCAGTTTTTTGAGCATCGTTTTATTCAATATTAAGCCAATCGAACATTTCTGTTACCGACAATTGCAATTCTTCAACGCATTCCAGAACCGGTAAAATTTCTTCATCCGACTTTATTTCTGGAAATTGCTCTGGTTGGTAGATCGTTACTGATTCATCTTTTGGAGCTATCAACCATCCCAGTTGCGTTCCCTGTTTGAGACAAAAAATTATTTTTTTGATGACTTGATTCGCAGATTGCTCTGGAGATAGAATTTCAATTACCCAATCTGGATAAGTTTCAAAACGATTGGCAACTCTCCCATTTTCTTTTTTAGGGATACGCTGCCAACTAAAAACAGCAACATCAGGTACTAAAGAACGCCCCCCAAAAGTACACCTTAATTCTGTAAAAGCTAAAGCAGCTTTAGTCGGTTTTCCTACTTCATTAATTCTTGCAGATAAAGAAGTTTGAAGAGTGCTATGTTCTCCCTGTGGCTTATGTTTTTGTATTATTTTTCCGTTAACGTACTCGCTAGCAGGTTTAGTTTCAGGAAGTGCCAAAAAATCCTCTAGCGCTATTTGGCTTTTAATTCTATCAACTGCAACCATTTTTTACCTCCAAAAAACATTTTATTTCTTCAAAAACTCCCTCACCAAATCAGCTAATTTATCCCCGCTATCTCTAACCGCCAAACTCCTAGCACCAGCAGCCATCTTTTGCAATTCTTCTGGAGACTTTAATAAATCGAAAACCGTATTTTCTAACAATTCAACCGTCAATTTATCTTGAAGAAAAACTAAAGCCGCCCCCTTACCAGCAAAGACATTAGCATTATAATCTTGATGCTTTTCAGCAGCATAAGGATAGGGAATTAAAATAGATGGAGTTTCAGTTATCGCCAACTCAGTTAAAGTCCCTGCCCCCGCCCGACTAATAACTAAATTTGCCCGTTGAAATAACCCCGCCATATTGTCATAAAAAGGCAAAGGAAAATAGTGGGGGTGTTGGAAACTATGGGCATCGGGATCGCTTTCTCCCGTTTGATGAACTATCCAGAAACCCGCTTCTAACCAGGATGGGGCGCAGTCTCTAACTAATTGATTAACCGCTACGGCCCCTTGAGAACCGCCAGCGATCGCGATAACCGGCGCTTCATTTGGTATTGGTAAATCTAACGGTTGGACGGATAAAAACTCCTCCCTAACCGGAGTGCCCGCATAAACCGTTTTCCTACCCGGCAAATATTGGGTCGTCTCCTCAAACCCCAAGGCCACCGTATCGGCCAAACGACTCAACCACCGGGTGACTTTCCCGGGCAAAACGTTGGACTCGTGGAGAATGACGGGCAAACCCAGGGAACGAGCAGCTATGATGGTAGGCCCGGCAATATAACCTCCAGTGGTAAAGACTCCCTGAAAACTTCCCTCTTTGAGGAGTCGTCTAACTTGGAGAATGGAGCCCGCCAGTCCGATCGCTATTTTCAGACTGTCCAGGCCCAATCGCTTTTGAAAACCTTCAACTGAGATAGTATGGAGGGGATATTCTTTTGGGACTAACGTGGTTTCCAGGCGATTTGGGACTCCCAACCATTCGATTTCACAGTCCTTGAGTTGTTTGGCAGTAGCGATCGCTGGAAATAGATGCCCCCCCGTCCCACTTGCCGCAATCAATAATCGCATATTTGCTTTTAGTCGTTAAATTCAACACCAATTTACAACTAAGTCCCCGTCCCTAACAAGGATTTATTCTCAAAAACTGGCCAAGTCCCTAAAAAAGTGTTTATGAATATTTTTCAGAAAAAGTTTTTCCAGAAAAAATTAGTCCCCACTTTCGTCTGTTCCCTAGTATTGGGTATTGCCCTCTGGTGTGGCGGCGGGCTCCATCCTCAACTCGTCAAGGCCCAAACAAGGAACGATGCCCCAGAAGAATTGCTAGATTTAATCGAAGATCTGGATCGAGCGGCCAACCGTCAGAGACTTGACAAGGTAATGGATTTTTATAGCGAAGAGTTTACCAATTCCGACGGTTTAAATCGCGACAGTTTGGAGCGAGCGATCGGGGAGTTTTGGGAGCTTTATCCTATTCTTAGATATCGTACGGCAATTGAATCTTGGGAACGAGATGGGGATGCCATTATTGCCGAAACCGTTACTTATATCACCGGCGTTCGGCGAATGGAAGATCGAAATCTGAGTTTAACTGCTACTATTAGATCGAAGCAACGTTACGAAGGCGAAAAAATTGTCGAACAAGAAATATTAGCCGAACGCAACCAACAAACATTAGGAGAAGAACCTCCAGAAGTAGAATTGTCCGTACCGCAAGAAGTGTTTGTCGGAGAACAATACAACTTTGATGCGATTGTGACAGAACCTTTAGGGGATGAAATGATGATAGGAGTTGCAGTGGAGGAACCTGTCAGGGAAGATGCTTATTTTGAGCCGGCTTCTTTTAAGTTAGAAGAGTTGCGATCGGGCGGAATTTTTAAACTCGGTATTGCACCGCCACAGCCTGAAAGTAGATGGCTTTCTACAATTTTTATGAGGGAAGGTGGCATTACTATTGATACTCGTCGCCTGCGAGTTGTAGAACCGGGTATGTCTCAATAGACTGTAGGCAAGAGGCAAGAGGCAAGAAGCAAGAGGCAAGAGAGGGGCCTGTGAAACCCGGTTTTTTGAAAAATACTTTCGCCAGCATCGAGATTTAAGAAACCGGGTTTTTTCAATATTCCCGGTTTCACGCGGGCGAGGAACGCCATTTTCTTGTAGGTATTTTTATTTTGGCGAAGGTATTGTTGAAAAAACCGGGTTTCTGAGATACCGGGAAAAAATATTCCGGATTGCAGCTATCTCCCCCAGAACAAACGAACAGTAGATGCACCCTGATGGATAACCCCTAGCCAATTTTGGCAGGGGGTTTTTTTTTGAGCAAAAACAGCCCTTAAGTAGGAGTGCCAAATTAATTAGACACCGAACAGACAAGATGTCTGTTCTA
>CAZUCT010000020.1:0-4052 GCA_964619285.1 uncultured bacterium
GGATAACCGCTGAAAGCATCTAAGTGGGAAGCCCACCTCAAGATGAGTGCTCTCACTCTTTTATAGAGTTAAGGTCACGGGCAGATTACCCGTTAATAGGCGTTAGGTGGAAGTGCAGCAATGTATGAAGCCAAGGCGTACTAACAGACCGAGGGCTTGACCTCATTTTTTCTTACTCTTTTCTTTTGATTTTACTTTTCTATGCAGCCTTCAGGGCTCTTGCGATTCCTTAGAGAATTGCACGCAAAACAAATGCACTGAAGCTATAAAAAATAAAAAATAGCAAGAAAAAATTTCCTGGTGTCAATGGCGTAGTGGAACCACTCCGATCCCATCCCGAACTCGGTTGTTAAACGCTACAGCGGCGAAGATAGTTGGAGGGTAGCCTCCTGTGAAAATAGCTCGATGCCAGGGTAATATTTAAAAACAAAGGCCTCTTCCCAGTTGACGGGAAGAGGCTTTTGTTATGTCTGAATTTTTTGTGGCAAATATTTAATGCTATGATTTTTAACTGAGAGGCAGATCGCTTTTTCAGCAGCGAATTTACTACCTTACAAATAGAGAATGGATGAGGTTGTTAAAAAAATAATTACTTTAGGAGTACCAGCTTTGGTTCTTTTCAAGCTGAATTTTCTTGTTTATTTTCTTGGCGGTACTTATAAAATTTTATTTGTCCTCATCTCGGTGGGATTGGTTGCTAATTATTTCAGCGAATATATTGTTGATGGTTTGCTGCTGGAATATTATCGGAAGCGATCGCACTCCGAACCTCCAGAAAAGCTGATAGATGAAATAGAACGCTTGCCAATTTCTCTAGCTTTAAAAGTTCAACTGAAATGGTCTCTACTCCACCGACCTATTAACAAGCTCGTTGAAGCTCAGAAATTACTGGGGCTGGTTTTTATCTTAATAGCAATTGTTACTACTATATTGTCTCTGACGGGTTACTTGGGAAAACTTCATCAAATACTCGAACTAACCTCTCATTTTAAATTGCAATATTTTATTGTTGGTTGCTCTACTTTATTTTTCTTTCTATTAACTCGTAAAAAAATTTGGTCTTGGGTGAGTTTGGGCTGCATTTTGATTAATTTATGGGCTATAGTCCCTTGGTATTTACCAGCGGCAAGAGTAGCTGCTGGAGATAATGTCAGTAAAATTAGAGTTTTAGAGTTAAATGTTTTCAACAAAAATAAGAGATATTCTGAAGCGATCGCTCTTATAAAAGAAGAAAATCCCGATGTAGCAGTTTTTCTGGAAGTAACCGAAGAATGGGCAAAAGAATTAAAAGTTTTAGAACAAAGCTATCCCTACTTTTTCCATTACCAACAAAGCCGAACTTCTGGTAAATCAATTTATAGTAAAATTCCTCTGGAAAACCCCAAAACAAAAAAATTAGTTAAGAGTAGAACTAATATAGTCACCCAGTTAAATGTTGACGGAAAAGTGGTTTCCCTCATCTTAACTCATCCCATGATTCCGACAAGAAGCTCTAGTTTTAAGGTGCGAAATGAAGAACTTAGAAAACTGGCAGATTATGTCTTGGAACTTGATTCTCCGGTGGTAGTAGTTGGGGATTTTAATACTACGATGTGGTCTCCTTATTATGGGGAATTGGTTGAGAAAACAAATTTGCGAAATGCAAGACAGGGGTTTGGCATTCAACCTTCTTGGCCGACCCATTTACCGTTTTTATATATTCCCATCGACCATTGTTTGGTGAGTCCCGATATCCAGGTTTTGAAGAGTCGAACTGGTCGAAATGTCGGTTCGGATCATTTGCCGTTAATTACTGATTTGGGAATTGTTAATGGCTAATTGTTAATGGCTAATTGTTAACCGTCTATCCTGTTGTTGGGTTCCACGAAGGTCCGCACAACCTACAAAGATTAAGAGCCGGAGGTCTAATTGTCAATTGTTAATTGTTAATTGTTAACTGTTCAGAGATTGGCTTTAAGATCTAAGGTGGAAAGTTAATCTAAACATCTGGCCATGAAAAGAATGGTTTTAATTGCAGGGTTTGAATCTTTCAATGCTTCTCTCTACCGCCAGGCCGCCGAGTAGGCCCGCTCTCGCTGTGGGGAATTAGATATTAAAGTTTTGAGCGATCGCTCTCTAACCACGGAACCTGCCACCGTAGAAACTGCCCTGGAAAAGGCAGATGTCTTTTTTGGCAGTCTCCTCTTCGACTACGATCGGGTTCTTTGGTTGCGCGAAAGAGTTGTACGATAAGATAGATGAGGAAATGGAAGGAGTAACGGTTTAGTAAAGGACTATTAATTATGAAATTTCTGATAACAATAAATCGGGATGAGGACGGGGTGTTCGTTGCCGAATGTCCGTCTATTCCAGGTTGTGTCAGTCAAGGTAAGACAGAACGAGAAGCAGAAGAAAACATTCGAGAAGCTATTAAGGAGTGTTTGGAGGTGAGAGCAGAAAAAGGGATGCCTTTGACGGTAACAGTTTGAGAAGTGGAGGTTTTGGTATAATGCCAGCGGTGCCAATATTAAAACCTCGGGAGGTTGTGAAGCTTTTTATCAAGCTTGGTTGGCAAGTCGATCGCCAACGGGGAAGTCATATTATTCTAACAAAGGAAGGACATCCAGCAACTCTCTCGATTCCGAATCATTCTGAAGTAGCGCGTGGTACTTTGCGAAGCTTAATTGCCAAAGCAGGGATAACCGTAGAGGAGTTTTTGGAAGCGTTGGCAGATTAAACGAGTCGGGATTTGTAATATAGCGTTTCCCAGTTTCATGAGGTACAGCGATCGGGCATTTTTTATTCATACTCATACTCAAAAAAATACGCTTTTCTTTGAGTACTCGTCATGAGTACTCGTCATGAGAAATAAAAACTGTACCTCGTAAGTTCGAGATTTGTAATCAATCAAAAAGTAAATGCCAGAAAATTAAACGCGGGGTGGGGGCAAAGCATTCGGAGATAAAATTTAGGGATTTTTATCCAGATTAAATGCCCGAATGCTTTGCCCCTACAACTTCATTTTTTCAACAATTACCTATTACCTATTAGCTAATCCCCAACTGTTGTTTGAGAGAAATTGCCCACTTAAAGACTTGCTGAATAGCAGGAGCGGATGGTTCGGCTTGAGCTTCTGCTAAATAAGCATCGATTTGGTTGTCTAAAATCGTCTTGGCGGCTTTTGAAGTTGCAGGGTTAGCGGCTTGTTTTACTTTAGCTTCCCAATACTCACAGGCAGCATAGCCAACTGTCATAAACAGAAGTCCGTTAGTAAAGGGGTCAATACTCCAGCTAGGAGCGGGAGAAATTTTGAGCAAAAAGCGCAAGCCTAACTTCCCTAAATTATCGCCACTGAGAGCTAAGGCAAAAACTGTCAAAATTTCTCCTTGTTTCTGGGGCAATTGTGTGTTTTCGTCGTAAGCAAAGGCAATTTCATACAACATTTGAACCATTAGTGGAAGGGTGGCGCTTAGATCTAGCAACGGTCCTACTCCTGGTGCTGCATTGACGACCCCTGCTGCTGTGGCCCAAGTAACTTTCTCATTAATCAGTTGTTGGGCAATTTGGGCGGGGGCGTAGTTAGGATTCTTTTGCTTGAGTTGAGCTACAGCGTTCCTAGCCGTTTCGGGATTGACGATTTTAACGGTATCGAGGATTCGCTCTAACCAATGGTTGTCCCAGTAATGGTTGATGGTTTGACCGACCTCGCTAACTACTTGCCCCGATCGCTGGTTGGCATAGGCGATGAATTGCAGTGTTTCCTGGGCTGCATTTCTCGGGGTTTGAGCGACGGTTTGGATAGTTTGCTTTATAGATTTGCTACTCTGTTCCCAGTATAAAAAGGCGGTTTTAACATCATCTGCGGCTTTATTCCGTATTTTATTGTAAACCTCCATAGAGAAACGTTGCAACAAGCCGATGTCTTGTTGGAGCTCTTGTTTGGCTTCTTGCTTGGCTTTTGCTTTGACTTCCTCTTTGACCTCTTCTTCTATAGGTGCGGGAGTTGGCTGAGGTTGCGCCACTGCGGGAGTTGGAGCCGGTGCGGGCGTCCGTGCCACTGCCGGTGCGGGAGT
>CAZUCT010000020.1:4152-23785 GCA_964619285.1 uncultured bacterium
CCGGTGCGGGAGTGGGTTGAGGTTGTGCCACTGCGGGAGTTGGGGCCGGTGCGGGAGTTTGTGCCACTGCCGGTGCGGGAGTTGGTTGAGGTTGTGCCACTGCCGGAGTTGGGGCCGGTGCGGGCGTTTGTGCCACTGCCGGTGCGGGAGTTGGTTGGGGCTGGGATTGAATTTGGGTGGATATAGCGCTGAGGAGGGCTTTTTGTGGTGTTTGTCCCAATGCAGACTTAGCTTCCTTAGCTTCTATAAGAGCCTGTTCTATGATTGGAATGGCTGTTTCTCTTCTTCGACGTGCTTTTGCTTCTAAATTTTCAAAGAGGGCTTCTTCTGGAAACCATCGTCCCCGTTGTTCTCCTGGGAGGAGGAAGCATACTCGCCGGCGATCGAGAGATTTAGCTACTGCTATGACTTTTCCTTCTTTTTTTTCTCCTTTAATATAACAAGTGTTTTGTGCAAATAAGTTGTCGTTGTCTGAACTCACTGTTAGTATTCTCCTTAACTTTTTCAATTTTTGCTAATTGCTAATTGCTAATTGCGAATGGTTAGGATTAACAATTAACAATTGACAATTTACAATTGACAATTGACATAAATTTTTAGTTAACTACACTAGCATAGCATGATATAATGGAAATTTGGCAATTAAACAGCCAAAGGCCCCGGGTGCATCTAATTTTTGCCAACATCCGGCGATCGCCCGCTCGTTCTTCGTATTTGACTTTTGCTCTCTAAGGCGTTGTTTTGCGGCTGATTTTAGAAAGTTTGCCTAGAGGACAGATCGAGAAACACGGTTTTGAAAAAACCGGGTTTCTGAGGTACCCAGGATGGCACTCTCGAAAATCGTCGAGAAAAACAACGGTTGCTTTTTTGAGTACTCGTCCTGAGTACTCGTTATGAGTGCGCGGAAGAAGACAAGTTATGATGCACCTGAGACCCCTCATGCTCTAATTTATGGCGCTCGGCAGCGAGGGACATTTTAGAAAGAGTGGGGGAATGGCCATAAAACACTGTCAATTTTAGCGTCAACTCATCTTAACTTAAATTATGACCGATTCAATTCGTTTTCTAATGTGCGCCCCGGACCACTACGATGTGGATTATGTTATCAATCCCTGGATGGAAGGAAATATTCATAAGTCCTCTCGCGATCGCTCTGTGGAACAGTGGGAAAAGCTATACCATAACATAAAAGAACACGCGATTGTAGATTTAGTACCGCCGGAAAAAGGTTGGCCGGATATGGTGTTTACGGCAAATGCGGGTTTGGTACTGGGAGATGTAGTAGTTCTAAGTCGTTTCTACCACAAGGAACGCCAGGGAGAAGAACCCTATTTCAAAAAATGGTTCGAGAGTCAGGGTTTTAAGGTTTACGAACTGCCAAAGGACGTGCCTTTTGAGGGAGCGGGGGACGCTCTCTTAGATCGGGAAGGTCGCTATCTCTGGGCGGGATATGGCTTCCGATCGGAACTGGACTCCCACCCCTTCATCGCAAAATGGCTAGACATTGAAGTTCTCTCTCTGCGACTGATAGACGATCGCTTCTATCACCTGGATACTTGCTTCTGTCCTTTAACTGGGGGTTATTTGCTTTACTACCCTCCTGCTTTTGATTCTTATTCAAACAGACTGATCGAGATGCGGGTGCCGGCAGAAAAACGCCTCGCGGTGCCGGAACCAGATGCGGTGAATTTTGCTTGCAATGCGGTGAATATCAACCAAACCGTAATTATGAATAAGGTGAGCGATCGCCTCAAAGCAAGCATTGCCGAAGCCGGTTTTAATCTCATCGAAACTCCGCTGACGGAATTTCTGAAGGCTGGGGGTGCGGCTAAATGTCTGACTCTGCGAGTAACCGAACCGATGATAGCAGATCGCCACGCTGCCTCCCAGGTGGAAAGTCGGGCTATTCGGATGCAAGGACACTTGCTGGATGCGGGTTTAATCAACCAAGCTTTAGATTTAATTGTCGATGGTGGGGGCAGTTTCCAAGTTCTCAAGTTCGATCTCGGAGAGCAGCGGCAAAGCACTTCGGAAGCTGAGGTGAAAGTTTCGGCACCTTCCCACGAAGTGATGGAAGAAATTATGAGCCAACTGATCGACATCGGGGCGATGATGCCTTCGGAAGATGTCGAGGATGCTAAGTTGGAACCGGTAGAAAAAGATGGTGTGGCGCCGGATGATTTCTATGTTAGCACGATTTATCCGACTGAAGTCAGGGTTAAAGGTCAGTGGGTGCGAGTGCAAAATCAACGGATGGATGGAGCGATCGCGATTACGGAAACGGCGAACGGCATCGAGGCTAAGTGCAAAATTCTCCGCGACCTTAAGGTCGGCGAACGGGTAGTAGTGGATGTTGTCGGTTTGCGGACTTTGCGCAAGGTGGAATCTCGGGAACAGCGGGGCAGCCAAGAATTTAGTTTTATGTCGGCGGGAGTTTCCAGCGAACGTCGGGTAGAGTTGGTAGTGGAACAGGTTGCCTGGGAGCTGCGGCAAATTCGCGATCGCGGCGGTAAAACGGTGGTGACAGCCGGACCGGTGGTAATTCATACTGGCGGCGGCGAACATCTATCCCATCTAATTCGGGAGGGATACGTTCAGGCGTTGTTGGGGGGTAACGCGATCGCCGTTCACGATCTGGAACAATCTTTGATGGGTACTTCTCTGGGAGTGGATCTGAAGCGGGGAGTCGCGGTTCACGGCGGCCACCGCCACCACTTGAAGATAATTAATACGGTGCGTCGTTACGGCAGTATTGCGAAAACGGTGGAGGCCGGAGTTATCGATAAAGGGGTGATGTACGAGTGCGTTAAGAATAACATACCTTTTGCTTTAGCCGGTTCTATTCGCGATGACGGACCTCTGCCAGATACGCAGATGAACTTGATTAAAGCTCAGGAGGAATATGCCGAACTGCTGAAAGGGGCAGAGATGATTTTAATGCTGTCAACCATGCTGCATTCTATAGGTGTGGGCAATATGACGCCTGCGGGAGTGAAGATGGTTTGCGTGGATATTAATCCGGCGGTGGTGACTAAGTTGAGCGATCGCGGTTCTGTTGAGTCCGTGGGCGTGGTGACTGATGTCGGGTTGTTCCTGAGTCTGTTGGTGGCACAGTTGGATAAGTTGACCAGTCCTTATAAAGTGGCAACGACAGTTTAGTTGTTAGTTGTTAATTGAAGAGTCGGTCAAGTATTCTCAGAAACCCGGTTTTTTGAAAAAACCGGGTTTCTTGACTGGAGCTTTAGTGCCACTGGTAGGGCGATCGCTTGACTGCTTCATAATTAGCATCTAAGGACTATGTTACTTCTTCTTGAAAAGGGTTAAGTAATGCGAGCTCGGTTATCCACTGGAAATCCTCCAAATTTCGAGTTACTAAAGTCATGTTATATTGCAGAGCAGTTCCTGCAATAATCGCATCGCCAACGCTCATTCTCCTTTGTTGTCGCAGAGTTACTGCTCGATTTATGACTTCTTGCGATATCGGAATGACTCTAGTGGTTTCAAAGAATTCATTGAAGTATAGGCGATCGTTATCAGTAAGCTGATGGTAGCCAAGCACTTCTAAATAACTCAGTGCTGACACCGCTAATTCCTGTTCTGCTATAAATTGTCTTAAGCGATAATTCTCCGGTAGCACTGAGTAAATAATAATATTACTATCTAAAATCATTATCTTTTTCTCCTTTAATATCTGGAAGCGAGCGGTCTTGACGTACATCGCGCTGCCACGCCACAGGATCTACTCCTGCGAAAGTATTGAGGACAGCAAGTTTTTCTAAAGCTTCTGCCGTTTTCTGACTGCGAGAGCTCTTCTCTACATTTGGCTCTGGTTCTAAAATAGTAACATGAACTTCCAAGGGGCGATCGCTCGTTTCTGGAGTTTCATCAAGCCACTCTAAGCGGTTTCCTGTCAATACAGCTTTAAAGGTACGCAACATAAAGTTAAGTTCCAATTTAGTTTTTTCCTGTCTATTATATCGAATTTGAGATGTCATCGCAATTTGGGACATAAAGTTACTCGGGTTTTTTGCCTTCTGTCAGGCGATAAGTTTCGAGGATGACCAGTTGTCCGCTGGTGTCTTGCCCCACCAAGACAAAATCCCGATAAAAGGATTTCGATCCTTTAAAATATCTCAGAAAAGCCCACAACTTTAACAAGAGGCGATCGGAACGATTTCCCAAAACAGGATATCGCCGCGATGATTGGGCAGTTTATAGAAAAGGGCAAGAATATCTGATAGTTAAACCCGATGTTTTTGGAACCGAAAAAATTGTTACTTATGGACTCAACGATGAATAAAATTGCGATCGAAACTACGATAACTGAACTAAGCAAAAACCGAATTGGAGATTTTCTCGACAGCTTAATAGTTTATGAAAAAAACGCCAAAGCCGACAGGAAAAAATTGGCTCTAACCTTGCCCAAAGACTCCGATGATTTTACAGTTTTAAAGGAATTACCAGTTTTATCAAAAAGCGCAATTCCTGCCCGGGTTGAGTATAGCTCCGAGAAGCCTTTCGGACCGCTTCGCGATCGCCCCGACCAATGGTCAAAATAACAACTAAAAATTATCAAATATTCCTACTACTGGAAAATGATCCGAGGGTAAAATACCATTTATTCTTGAGGTATCGATTTCAACTTGTTGCAGTTTTAAACGGCTGTCGTAATAAATAGTGTCGATCGCGGCAAAAGCCCGATCGCTAAAGTCGTTATAAGTCATCCGCTCTTTGGCACTCAAACCCGCCGTGGCATCTTGCAATTTTATCCCGCTATTTAAAGGTTGAAGAAATGTTCTTCTAGCAATAGAATCGAGCTCGGCGTTAAAATCCCCGGTGACAAAAAGAAAAGATTCGGCGGTGTTAAAGTTGTTGAGGCGATCGCAGATTACTTTAGCTCCCTTCTCTCTTGCTTGTTTGCTATTGTAATCCAAATGAGTATTAACAACAGTAATTTTTAACTCTTCCCCCACTACCTCGAATAAAGTTTGAGTTGCCATCCGGGGCAAATGATTTCCCCAACTGGGGGTAATGCTGCCGGGGAGCTCTGGGGTTTCGCTCAACCAAAAGTCTCCGGCGAACAAACAAACGAGTCGATCTGTGCGATAAAATATAGCGCAACGTTCGTCGCTGCCAGTGCCAGTGCGATCGTTACCTACACTCCGGTACTCTGGCAGCAGTTCCAATAAATCTAAAATTTGGTGTTCTTTTCCTTCTTGGGTACCAATGGCATCCGGTTGATGTTTCTTGATAATTGCCGCTACTGCTTCTTTTCTAACCTTCCAAGCATTATTGCCCGGATCGGGTTTATCGTAGCGCAGGTTAAAGGCGATAATTTTAACAGTCATCTTTAACATTTGTTTAATACAGTTACTACTAACGCCTAATTACAATGAAGGCCTCAAAGCGTCGCAGCGCTTGGAGGCTAGTCCATCTATACAGAATCTAGTCTTTTTTAGACGATAAAATTATAAAGAAGGTTTCTTAATTTGTCAAAATTTTGCCGGCCTGTTTTAGCAATTAACAATTAGCAATTAACAATTAGCAAAAAGCGGTCAATTCTTGGTTTTCTTCAAAATTGGGATTTACCGAAAAAATTGTAAGGGCGATCGCATTCATCGACTGCATATTTAGTAGTTCCACCAAATATTTTAAGTAATGAATGCTTCGCCCTTACAGGATTAAAAAGCTTTCAAACAAAAAGTCTCAAGCTCAAATCGACAAAAATCAAATGCCAGAAATTACCTATTTGCGGTAAGGCACCATCGTGTCGATATTAATGTTAGCCAGTGGCACCCTTGATGGTGGGTTGACTTGGGGAGCAATAGCCCGTGCGGCATTTAAGAACAGGGACGGATCTCCTGCCTTAGCTTGCTTCTCTTGGGGAGTAAAGCGACGCACAGAAGTTTGCCAAACGATTTGGGGGAAGCCCAGAATCGAACGGTGGTAGGCGCCATAGCGGGGAGTCTTCAGATTGAAAGGAGTTTCTCCTTCCACGCGCTGGGGCAATACTCGCCGCCGTTGGTAAGGTACCGTGTCGTAACCGAAGTTACCCAAGTATTCTTCGCTATCGAGGAGTTGGTCGATAAAGCCTTTTACTCCCTTGGTAGCAACGACAATGGACCAAGCGATTTTTTCCCGTTCGCTATAGACATCGCGACCTAAAATCCGCTGAACGCACATTTCTACGAAACGGTAGTTACTGTTGGTTTCGTAGTTGCGACGCAAAAATGGATCGGATGTGGCTAAACCGCGAATGAAATCCCGAACAGTAATTTGACCGTTCTTGATCTGAGATTCTAGGAAAGTTTGGCGGTTTTTCTTGAGAATCTGGTGTTCGCTATAAATTTGGCGATAGGCCGCCCAAATTAACTCATCCCAGGTAGACCCCGAGGGCATATTTTCGGATGTGTAAATTGTGGGTTGCTCCTCTCCGGCTATTTCATAACCGGTGACTCGCACGTTTTGGCTGATTGGCTTGTATTCTAATAAAGGAATCGCCACGTCAAAGTCTCCCTTTTTTTACTAAATGCTATCTGTCAAGTGGGCCAATGGCCATCACTCATTGCTGCCATTCTAAGAATTGGCATTGCTAGCCAATCTATAGATTACGGGATTTTGGCGATCCAGATCTAATTTTTATGAATTGTTGCAACAATCTGTAACAATTGTCAATTGTTAATTGTTAGCTGTCAGTTGTCTCGGTATCTCGGAAACCCGGTTTTTCGTTTCGGTATCTGAGAAACCCGGTTTTTCCAAAAAACCGGGTTTCTTGGCCGACTCCCGATATTACCAACCAAAAGTTGAATAAAACCCATCTGCCCCTACTCCGGCAATCGCTTCTGTTTTGGTCTCTTCGCTGTCGTTTTCTACTCGCACTTCGGTACAGAAAGTGGATGTATTAAAACCGCCAAAACGTTTCACCGCGCTGGTTCGCATCCGCAGGTTGGGACTGGGAAACCAGAAACGCTCGATGGTACTCATCGTCTCGTATTCGGTAATCAAAATTAAAGCGTCTTCGTCGTCCATTTCAAACCGCCCCACTACTGGGACAATTTCTGCATAGCCTCTTTCTCGCAACATTCGGCCTTTGCGGGGGTTGTCCGCGTCGGGGACGATCGCGAATACGGTCGAGCCTTTGTGGTTTTCATCATCTTTGTCCCAGGCCATCGCACCGTCCCAGGTGACGAAGGCCCCGCCTGCGGCCAGGCTGGGGTCGATCTCGTGCATTTTACAGATTTCTACTACTTTGGGGTCGGTGGCCTTGAGGGTCGTCACTTCAATATCCGAGCTGCCCATTTCTGCTTGTCGGAAGGCCAGGTGATGGGTGGTCCGTTGCGATCGCCACTGGCCCCCGCTTTTTTCAAAAAATTCCTTTGCGTCCATCGCTTCAATATCGCTCCTGTTCTCGGTTTTTCCAGTTTTTTGACATCCTCTCCCGGCTGAAGCACGGGAGATTCCAATCTATTCAAACAGGTTTAACTGCTCGAACGCATGGTGGGTTGACGCATCATTGCAGTTTGCAACCTTTTTACGAGTTGACTTACGACCGCTCCGCGTCCGTTTATTGTTAGTGTCCGAATGCCCTCCGGCCACTTCTGAAAACAAATTTAGCTGTACGGGAGTGCTTAAGAGTTGAGAAGTAGCTGCCTGTTTGGTTATCACAGGAACGACGACTGGCTCTGTTATTGACTGAAGCACTGTATTACCAGCATTAAGAATATTAATGGCGGCATTAATATCTCTATCATGGACAGTACCGCAATTTAGGCAAGTCCATTCTCGTACATCTAACTCTTTCTTACCACCACGAAAACCACAGTGCGAACACCGTTGGCTCGTTGGGAACCAACGATTTATTACTTGAAATTCTCGACCATACTTGTTACATTTGTACTCAAGCATTGTGCGAAAAGTGCGCCATCCTAAATCGGAAATAGCACGAGAAAGCTTACGGTTTTTTACCATGCCTGAGACATTCAAATCTTCCGGAATAACCGTTTGATTTTCACGAGTAATTCTGGTAGAAAGTTTATGGAGAAAATCTTCTCTAATGTCCTTAATCTTGGTATGGAGCTTCGCTACCGTTAAACGGGCTTTTTCTCGTCTTTTACTACCTTTTTGACAGCGAGATAATGAACGTTGAAATCTCTTTAGCTTTTTGAGATTCTTTTTAAGAGGCTTAGGAGCATTTACTTTTTCTCCTGTGCTTAAAGTTGCAAAAGTAGTGATACCTAAATCAATACCAACACTTTGACCGTTCGGTTCAAGAAATTCTGCATTGGTTTCGACGACAAAGCTAACAAAATAGCGATTAGCTACATCTTTAATTACAGTTGCAGAACTAGGTTTTGAAGGTAATGAACGAGACCAAACCATCTTAACTTTGCCTATTTTTGTTAGCGTTATTTTGTGCTGTCCAACTTTAAAATTATTGCCAACAAACCTAGCAGACTGTCGGTTTTTTCTACTTTTAAATTTAGGAGACCTAAGCTTTGGCCCTTGGCGTTTACCATTTAAACTTTCAAAGAAGTTTTTATAGGCAGTATTCAAATCTATTAAACTTTGCTGCAAGGTCGTAGATGCTACTTCTTTTAACCAAAGTGTTGACTTTTTAGCTTCAGTTAAAAACTGTTTGTCTAATTGGTTATGACTAGGTTTCTTTTGACCTTGAGCATACATTTCGTTGCAATGAGCTAATGCTTGATTCCAAACATATCTGCAACATCCAAAAAGTTGCGCTAACTTAACCTTCTGGACATCGTTTGGATAAATACGATACTTGTATCTTGTTTTCATTTTTCGACCTTATTGACAATCATCCCTCTCCGGCGCAAGCACAAGATTACTTCGTTCATTAACAATCTCAAAACCCTGATACAATCTTCAATCCCTAAACTATTATACTGCGACTAAAGTCGCTCGTTCGCTTTTCATCCACGCTCTAAAGAGACGTGGTTTTCAAGCTCTCGTCCTTCGTAGATAATAATGCCCCCCAGTTTAATTAACCAATTATTAACTTTTGTCGCCAAAATAAATTCTCTTTTAAATGTACAGAACGGACATTTTGTCAAGCGAATGTTACGATAATTTACAATTAAGAACAAAATAAAAGTTCTAATGGCCCAATACAAGTGGCCCCTTCTTCTTATTGTTATCTGAACGGAGGAATTTATTATGGAAATGTCCAACAGCTTAAGTATGGAGCAACAATTTAAGTTGCAAGTATTACGCGAGGAAGTCAAACAACTGAGTCGCGAAGAGGCCCAGGATTATTTAATGGAAGTCTTGCGTCAAAATATGGTCAAAGATAATCTTTTTAAAAACTGGATGAGGGGCCAAGCATGATGGCCTTAATCTTGCAACCGCTGGATCGCCCCCTCCGAGAGCTCGGAGGGGGGATTTTTTTTGTTAATTGTTAATTATTAATTGTTAATTGCTAATTGTTAATGGTCAATTGTCAATTGTTAATTGTTAATCCTAACCATTGACCATTGACCATTGACCATTGACCATTGACCATTGACCATTACCCATTACCCATTACCCACTATGTCCCATGAAATACACCGTATCTGCTAAAACCAAAACCAAAACTAACGAACCAAAAGCATCCGTTGGGGCCAACACCGACTACGACCAAATCGACACCAGCAAACTCTCAGAAATGATGCAACGGTATGTCGAAGTCAAACAACAATACCCCCACGCCCTCCTCTTATTTAGAGTCGGCGACTTCTTCGAGTGCTTCTTCCAAGATGCAGTCACCATCGCCCAAGAACTAGAACTGGTACAAACGAGCAAACACGCCGGCAAAGAAATAGGCAAAGTTCCCATGACAGGAGTACCCCATCACGCCCTGGAAAAATACGCCGCCATGTTAGTCGAAAAAGGATTTGCCGTGGTAGTTTGCGATCAAGTCGAAGATGCCAAAATCGCCGCCAAAGAAAACCGTCAAGTCAAACGAGAAATAGTCAGCGTCCTCACTCCCGGCACCCTCACCGCCGACGGAATGCTCAAACCTCGCTACAACAACTACCTCGCCGCCGTCGTTATCGCCAAACATCATTGGGGTTTGTCAGTGGCGGACGTTTCCACTGGCGAATTTCTCACTACCCAGGCCGACGACCTCGAACAACTCACCCAAGAATTGATGCGCTTGCAACCGTCGGAGATCCTGTACCCCACCAACGCCCCCGATATCGGCACCATGTTACGTCCTGGAGAACAGTCCGACCAATTGCCCGAATGCCTGCCCAACTCCTTCTGTTATTCCTTTCGCCCCCAATTTCCTTTTACCCAAGCGGAAGCGAGGGAACGGTTGTTAGATAAATTTCAACTTTCTTCTCTGGAGGGTTTGGGTTGCGAACATCTCACCTTGGGCATTCGCGCTGCGGGGGGTTTGCTGGAATATCTCGAAGACACCCAGAAGCAAAATCAAGTGCCCCTACAGCGCTTGCGGACCTATACCATCAGCGATTACCTAATCCTCGACCACCAATCTCGCCGCAATTTGGAAATCACCCAAACCGTTCGCGATGGGAGTTTCCACGGTTCGTTGTTGTGGGCGATCGATAAAACTTGTACCGCAATGGGGGGTCGCGCTTTGCGTCGGTGGTTGTTGCAACCGCTTCTGGGTCTCAAGGGCATTCGATCGCGCCACGACACCATCGAAGAATTAGTCGAAAACATGGAACTGCGGCAAGACATCCAGCAACTCTTACGCCAAATCTACGATTTAGAACGCCTGGCCGGTCGCGCCGGTGCCGGTACCGCCAACGCCCGAGATTTAGTCTTTTTAGCGGATTCGATGGCAAAATTGCCAGACCTCGCCGCTTTGGCATCCCAGGGAAAATCTCCTTATTTGAAGTTTTTACAAAAAACACCGCCGATAATGGAACAACTGGCGGCAAAAATTCACTCTCACCTAGTCGAGTCGCCACCGCAACATCTCAAGGAGGGCGGTTTAATTCGTTCTGGGGTGAACGCAAATCTTGACGAGATGCGACAGTTAGCGCAAGATGACCTGGAGTGGGTGCAAAATTTGGAGGCAACGGAGAGGGAACGAACGGGAATTACTAATTTAAAGGTCGGTTACAATAAAGCTTTTGGTTATTATATCAGTATTTCTAAGTCGAAAACGGAGCTCGCTCCCCCAGAATATACTCGCAAGCAAACTTTAACTAACGAAGAGCGTTATATTACCGAGGAGTTGAAGGAACGGGAAGTGCGGATTTTGAACGCCCGGGACGATTTGAATCTATTGGAGTACGATATTTTCGCGAGTTTGCGGGCGGAAGTGGGAGAAAGTGCGGAGGAGATTCGCCATGTATCTCGGGCGGTGGCGGCGATCGATGTGTTGTGCGGTTTGGCGGAGATAGCGGTTTATCAGAATTATTGCCGTCCGACGATGGTTGACAGTCGGGAGTTGACTGTTATTCAAGGTCGCCATCCAGTGGTGGAGAAGTCTTTGCCCGCCGGTTTTTTCGTGCCCAATACTGCCAGGTTGGGCAGCGGGGAAGATAAGGGGGGTGGAGAGAGGCCGGATTTAGTTATCTTAACGGGTCCCAATGCCAGCGGTAAGAGTTGTTATTTGCGGCAGTTGGGGTTGATTCAATTGATGGCACAAATAGGTAGTTTTGTGCCGGCTAGTTCTGCTACTTTGGGGGTTTGCGATCGCATTTTTACTCGGGTGGGTGCCGTTGACGATTTAGCAACCGGTCAATCTACTTTTATGGTAGAGATGAACGAAACGGCAAATATTCTCAATCATGCTACTTCTAAATCCCTGGTTTTATTAGATGAAATCGGTCGAGGGACGGCTACTTTTGACGGTCTTTCTATTGCTTGGTCGGTGGCGGAATATTTAGCTGCAGAAATCGGTGCGAGGACTATTTTTGCTACTCATTACCACGAATTAAACGAGCTGGCATCCATTTTAGATAACGTGGCAAATTATCAGGTAACGGTTAAGGAATTGCCGGATAAAATTGTTTTTTTACATCAGGTTCAAGCGGGAGGCGCGGATAAATCTTATGGCATTGAAGCGGCGCGTTTGGCGGGGTTGCCGACTTCGGTTATTAAGCGGGCAAAACAGGTTATGAAGCAGATTGAAAAGCATAGTAAAATTGCGATGGGTTTGCGCAAAGGTATTAAGAAAACATCGAAGAATTTGGATTTGCCACAAATCGAACAGTTAGATATTTTTGAGGAGGATTTTTAGGGTTTTTGTTAATTGCTAATTGCTAATTGCTAATTGCTAATTGTTCGTTTTGTAGGTCGGGCTCCGCGCAGCGGAACCCAACTTTCACGGCATTCCCTGGGTCGGGGGGTCTAACCCCTCACACAGGTGGATAGTTCTTCCTCATCGATTTCATATTAACAAATAAAAAAGGTACTGTCAAGGGGTTTGGCAAAAAAATTTTGTTGGTAGTAATCGATGAGCGCGATCGGGCCAATCGCTGAAGCGATTACTACGAACGTTGTAGAGCAGAAAAAAATTTACAAGGCCATTTAAAAAACCATGAGCATCCAGATGTTAGGGAGGGTATCTTAATAATTTTATTGCAAAATGATGGCAAAACTCAAAAAGAAATAGCAGATTTTCTGGGTTGTTCCTTAGAGCAAAGCATTTATGAATATCAATAGCCCAGAAACCCGGTTTTTTGAAAAAACCGGGTTTCTTAATGTAAAAATCATTTAAAAGCCACAATAATAGACAGAAGCTGCCTGAAATAATTCCATTTTTCCTTGGTTGGGGGCTACTATTTGAAAATGATGCCCTTCAAAAGATGAATCCCAAAGAGCGATCGCCACTTGAGAACCAGAATTAAATTGAAAAACCCATATGGGCTGAGGTATGCCGGGTTGAGAGGGTAAAGAAAAATCGAGAGGTTCTTCATAAACACCCTCCATCTCCAGAATTTCTACCTCAGTAGTAAAAATTTCCTCAGAGTTACTAGCAATAGTTAACTTAGCCTGCTTATCCGTTTGTTTGGCCAATAAAACAAGCAAATTTCCCGCCTGCCAGGCCCGCGCTTCAGTTGGTTGGCGTTGTTCTGCAGATAATAGATTGCTTGGGATGTCGTTAAGTGGCAACTCTTCGAGAGCAACAGACTCAGCATTATCTGCGGCGGAAGCTGGCAATAACCAAAACCCGCCTTCTAGCAAGGGTTGAGAAGCCGTAAAAGTAGCCATCGGTGTCGGCAAGTCGTCGCAGCCATAAGGTTCCTGGCCGCTGGAGCGAAATTGAACTTCTTGTTTCGAGCCTTCTGGCGTCAAAGCAATAAGAGTAGTGCCAGAAGGAACCGCAGACCAGTCCTCAGAAAAAATGGCAATCTCTGCCTCTGGGTTAACGGGGGAAAAAGGGTAATCGGTCGTTCCTTCTTGTTCGGGTTTAGTGCCCAAAGCCAACCATCCCGGCACTGGAAAAGGTTCTTGAGGTAGGTTGCTTGGGATTGTTTCCGGTGTCGGGCTGGGAGAGTTGTTAGGAGAGGTGACTGTTGAAGAATCTCCAGTGGAGGGACAACCGATTAATAAAGGTATAGTTGTCATTGTCGCCAGCAGGAGCCCGAACTGTTGTGTTTGTCTGTTTTGTGTCATGGTTTTTTAAATGGGGTTTAGGCACGGTTGGATCTTAGCACGTCAGAGGTTGGAGGGGTTTAAAAAAGCTTAATCCTGCTTTCCATTTGGAACTTTCTTAGAGTCAAGTATTTCTCCATTACCTTGCTGTTGGAAAAACTGCATTAGCATAGCTTCCAAATTTGGGGATAAGCTGATGGGAAAGTTGCCAGAACGCAAATGCAAATCTCGTTGAGGAAAAGGAATTTCGATGTCGCGTTCTCGGAAAAGGGCTTCTATTTTAAAATAAAGTTCGCTTTTAACCAGAACTTGTTTGTTAGGTTGAGCGATCCAAACTCGCAGCTCGAAATCGAGGGAACTGCTGCCAAAACCGAGAAACAATACTTGAGGCGGCGGTACTTTCAAAACTTCGGGATAAATTGCCGCTGCGGCCTCCAATAAGGCTTTTTTTACGGCGTCGACGTTGGAGCCATAAGCTAGGCCTACTGGGAGTCGCAAACCGGAAACGGGGTTATAGTGGTCCCAGTTAATTAGTTCTGCTTCGAGGAAGCGGGAGTTGGGAACGATTATAGAAACTCGATCTAAGGTTCTGATGACCGTACTCCGGGGGCCGATGCGTTCTACGCTGCCTTGATATTTGCCGACTTCGACGAAATCTCCTACTTGGATGGGACGTTCGAATAATAAGACGATGCCGCTGGCGAAGTTTTTGGCTATGTCTTGGAAACCTAAACCGATACCGACGCCAAAGGCACTGGCAAAGATAGTAAGAGAGCTTAAGTCTAGTCCCCAAACTTGCAGTAAAACAACGGTGCCGATGGAGATTAAAGTGTATTTGGCGATGACGGCAACTACTTCTTGGGCGCCGCGATTAATGCGAGTAACTGCTAAAACTCGGTTGCGGAAAATGTTTGTTACTGCTCCGACTCCCACTACTAATCCCCAGAGCGAAGCTAGTAGGATGACTAAATCGGGGATTGAGTAGGCTTGATTGCCTAAGTTTATAATTGGGTTAGTCAAGGTGTAAACCAAACTTCCTGTCAGACGATAGCTAATTTTCCTGGTTATGGGAAACTGGTTGATGATATAAAAAATAGTTCCTCCCCACAAGCAAGTGGCGATCGCAAAGGGAATGAGGTTGAGGGAGAGGGCGACACTTTTGGTTTCTGCGGCTTCGGAAAATGCTGTTATGCGCGCTAATAATTTTTGTAATGCTTCGTGGAGGTAGCGTCTCCAGAAGACGCTAATTGCCCTTTGAAGAGCGATCGCTCCTAGAAGCATTGTCATTGAGGCGATGGCTGCTTGTCTGATAAATTCGCCACTGCGTTCTTCTAAAGCTCTATCTAAAGATGTGCGAATTTGGTTTGCCCAAATTTCTGCTTGTTTTTCACGACTGCTACCGGGAAATACATCTTCTGTCGTCACAGTTAACAAGTAAGAATCGTTTACCCAAATTGTCGGCAATTGATTTGTTTCTGCTATCCTCACTTCTAAGTTTTGTGAGGAAGACACTAGATTTTGCAGTTTGCTTTGGATTAATTCGGCTCTTTCTGATGCGGGATACTGACCCGTACTGTGAATTTTAAGAACTGGTCGCCCGTCTAAAACTACGGGGGCTGTCGAAGTTTTTATGGTTATTTCTGCTAGGGCTGGTTGTAGCATTATATGGCTGCTAATAAATAGAATTACCCCGACAATAGAGAGGGCAAAAAAAAGTCCTAGTTGGCGATTATTTTTTTTTAATTTAGTTAACACTTAGGTTCGCTCCTTGTTTAATAATGGTTAATAGCAATTAACTTCCAGATGAAGCAGCATCAGTAAGTCTAAATCCGGAAATTTTTCTTCATGTTGGTTGTTAGTTTTTTAGACAAGACTTACATAAGAGGAACGAAATATGAACGCTAAGAGAATTGCTATCTTTTTGGCGTAAGTTTTATACTTGACGCGGGGAGGAATTGCGCTTTTCATGACTCACACTCATACTCATGACTCACACTCATACTCAAAAACATCTTTTTTTCTTTGAGTTAAGGACTTGCGTAGTAATAAGGTATCGACTTGTTGGGTTGCGTTTCACTCCACCCAACCTACGATTTTCCTTCATCTGGTAGTTTATTTTTGCGCGACTCCTAAGAGTATGTTGACTGAGAAATCAAAAAACGCATTTTCTGCCCGTGCCGAGTATATTAGACTAAAGTTAGCCGCGCGATCGCTACTTCTCGCTCTCACTAACTATTTTCACTAACAACCAACGAATAACTAACTCATTTTCTACTGAGAAGCGATGCTAGAGCGACCGAATAAACCTGTCATTACTCGCAATGCGAGAGATTTAAAGGGGGGAATTGTTCCCAAACCCCACAAACCCAAACGGCGTATTTTTACCAGGGGCAACCAACTGGCGGAAAAGGTTCGATCCAGAAAGTCGGTCACTCCTAATATTAGTAAATTCTCTTTTTTCCGCCATCGCTCGTAACGCTTTAATACTTTTAAATCTCCAAGGTCTTCTCCTTGCTGGTAGGCAGTTGTTAAAACTTCTGCCAGGGCCGCCGCATCTCGAATGCCCATATTTAAACCTTGACCGCCCACGGGATGGCAGCAGTGCGCTGCATCTCCGACGAGGGCGAGTCGAGGTAGGGCGTAGCGATCGCTCTGCATTAACTGTACTGGAAACAGGTAGCGATCGCTCGATAACTCCAATTTCCCTAACAAACCTCCAGTGCGATCTTCTAATTTGGCTAAAAATTCTTTAGCATCGAGTTGTTGTAACCCCCGCGCTTCTTCGTGGGGGGCGGTCCAGACTACCTGTACCCGATTTCCGGGGAGGGGCAATACTCCCATGGGACCGCTTGGCCAAAATCGCTCGAAGGCTATGTTATGATGGGGTTTTTCGGTTTGGACGGTCATGGCGACGCAAGACTGCCAATATTTCCAACCTTTGGTGGTTATCTCGGCGCTTTGACGGATGCGAGATTTAGCGCCATCCGCTCCTACTACTAAGGGAGTGCGGATGGTTAGGGTTTCGTCGGGGTGTTTTTGGAGTTTGATTTCGGCGCGATCGCTCTGATAATTTACTTCTATTACTTCGGCAGGAGAGAACCAGGTAATATGAGAACAGTTTTCTAAAAATTCTTGCATTGCTGTCAGCAAGACGCAATGTTCCCCTACATATCCCAATCCTTCTTTTGCTGCGGGCATCGTGCCGGTTACTGCTAAATCTTGGGGATAAAACTGTACCGTGCGAGGATATTTACCGTCACAGAGGCTAATTTGCTTGTAGGTGGTAACTTGCGGTAGGATTTGTTCCCAAACCCCTATGCGCTCTAAGATTCGCCCTGACATTACGGATAAGTTATAAGCTTGTCTTCTGGCGGCTGCCACGGATAGGGGTTGGCTTTCGACGATGGCCAATTTTAGTCCAGAGTCCTTGAGGGCGCAGGCGAGGGTTGCCCCGACGATGCCCCCCCCGACTATTGCGAGGTCGTAGTCGTACTTGGGCTGGGTGGACCTTTCGGAGGGTGGCGCTGTAGATGAGATTGGAGTTGTTAACATATTTTGGTTAATTTGTCAAGAGTTATAGGAATTTGTATTCTGCTTGTATTGTGGCATAATTAGAAAAAATTGCAACTTGGGGTCGATAGGGGAAAGGAGTTTTTAAGATGAAACCAGATTTGGACGCGATGAGCAAAAGCGAGTTACGTTCTTATGTACTTGCTAACAGAGATGACGACGAGGCTTTCTGCAAACTGGTCGATCGCCTCAATGCAGATAATAAGGATGCTGTTAGGTATCCATGTCCCAAAACCCCTGAAGATTGGAACCAAATACCCAATATAATCGAACAACATCTCAAAACATTGGGTAAATAGTAGAGCGCGCGCAGCGCACCACAAACAAACAACAATGACAGATACAGTAGAGCGCGCGTCGCGCACCACAAACAAACAACCATGACAAAAAAAATCTTAGCCCTCGACTTTGGGGGCACGAAGTTAGCAGCAGGAGTAATCGTAGCAGGAGAGAGAAAGTGGCAAAACACCCAGAGGCAACTTTCTCCCCCAGATGCCAGCGCTAAAACCGATATAGAAATAATGAAATCCCTCGCCCATAAACTCCTCCAAGGAGAAAAACCGGAAGCGATCGGAGTCAGTTTCGGCGGTCCGGCAGACTTCGCGACAGGTATGGTACGTCTCTCCCACCACGTTCCAGGTTGGGAAAATACTCCTCTCAAGCAAATACTGGAAACAGAGTTCGAGGCGCAGGCAGCAATAGATAACGATGCTAATGTCGCGGCCCTGGGAGAATATCGGTTTGGCGCGGGGGAAGGATACGACAGTTTATTATATATTACCATCAGCACCGGAGTCGGTGGCGGTTGGATCTTGAACGGAAAGCCTTGGCGGGGGGTTGAGGGCATGGCAGGGGAAATAGGCTATACGGTTGTCGAGCCTGCCGGGCCCGTTTGTTTGTGCGGCAAGCGGGGTTGCGTGGAAAGGTTGGCTTCGGGCCCGTACATGGCCCAACAGGTGCGATCGCGGTTGGAGGGCGATCGCAACAAAGGCAGACTGTTGCGGGAGCTGGCGGGTAATAATTTGGAGGCGATCGCTCCTCCACTTATTAGCGAAGCTGCTGCCGGGGGAGACGAGGTAGCGAAAGAGGCGATCGCCCGGGCGGGTTGGGCGGTGGGGGTGGCGATCGGCAATGCTGCCAATTTGATTAATCCCCAACTGTTTGTCTTGGGCGGCGGGGTGACGAAGGCGGGGGAGCTTTTTTGGGAAACTCTGCGGCGAGTTGCCAGAGAGACTGCTTTACCGGAGGTTAAGTTCGCGATCGCTCCTGCTAAGTTAGGAGACGAAGCGCCGTTATGGGGGGCGGTTGCTTTGGCGGAAGATTTGTGTTAGCAACGGATTTTGTAACGGACGAGTGCGGATGGGTTGTTGGTAGGAAAATTAGCTTTTGACAACTAGCAAATAACAACAAAAATGACTGTTTATCAAGTACGATTAATCCATGAAGAAATCGGTTTAGATAAAATTATTGAAGTTCCCGAAAACGAGTACATTTTGGACATAGCAGAAGAT
The DNA here is from genome assembly GCA_964619285.1 of uncultured bacterium. GTDB lineage: Bacteria > Cyanobacteriota > Cyanobacteriia > Cyanobacteriales > Microcoleaceae > CALKCV01. Next base: position 22,815 of record CAZUCT010000020.1, read on the forward strand.
AACGGTATTCGTTTGCCTTCCGGTTGCAAACAAGGAGAATGTTCTGCTTGCGTGGCAAAATTAATCGAGGGTGAAGTCGATTTAAGGGAGCAAAAATTTCTACAGCCTTCAGAAATAGAAGCAGGTTATACCCTGACTTGCGTGGTTTCTCCTCTTTCAGATTGTACTTTAATTACTCACCAAGAAGGGGTTCTTTATCAGTCTTCTCTTTATGCCAAAAAATAGGAAATGGGGAATTGGGAATGGGATAGCGGTGCGTCGATGGCCTGCCCCTGCGGATTTGCGGATTGGTCTTGTCTAGAAAACATTTTTGTGTTACAATTGTCGGCGAACTATAAAAAAATAAAATTCGCCCAGAATTATGATGAGTCGGCTTTTTTACGAAAAATCTGTTTCATACAAAGGACATTTAATTATTCCATTCGTCTTGGCCATGACCGGTTCCCAGTCGATTTATTCTTATAAATTACTCTCGGAATTGGGGCATAAAGGAGATTTCCATAAGGCAGAAAATCAAACGGGTTTATTTGCTAATAGTTTCGAGAAAATTGTTAAGGTTGCTAAAGAATATTTAGACAAGTATTCCGATGTGGCATCTCGGGGAGATTACTTTAAATCTCGGTACACTTACTGCCAGGATTTGATAATTATTTATCGCGAAGGGGATAAATATTTCTACGACCATTACAAACCAAATAGTTTGGAGAATGTGGCGGCACCGAAGATATTTGAGTCGGAATATGACTGTATTAATTGGGTGAAGTCGGGACTCGATCGCCACCGGGCAACGAGTTAAGAATCGATTTGTAGATTTGTAATAGATTTGTAGTAATAGATTTGTAGGTTGGGTGGAACGATAGTGAAACTCAACTTAATTTATCGGGTAACAGGCAGGATGCCTGTTCTACGGGTAATACGGGTAACAGGCAGGATGCCTGTTCTACGGGTAATACGGGTAACAGGCAGGATGC
>CAZUCT010000020.1:23885-28934 GCA_964619285.1 uncultured bacterium
CTGTTCTACGGGTAACAGGCAGGATGCCTGTTCTACGGGAAAGAAAAAAAAAGAAAAGAGGTAATAGCTGCATTCTGCGTTAATTTATGGAAAATACAGAAGATTTTAGTCTAGTTTGTCCGATACCCATCCAGCAATATCCGAAAGTGCTGCTCGCTCATGGCGGGGGCGGTAAGTTGATGAATCAGTTAATTAGTCAAATGTTCGCGCCTACTTTCGGCACTGCTTCCCAGAAAGAAGGAGAGGAACAAATCATACAACATGACTCGGTGGCGCTACAACTGCCATCGGGGAAAATTGCTTTTACTACTGATTCCTATGCGATCTATCCTTTATTCTTTCCTGGGGGCGATATCGGTTCTCTGGCGGTTTACGGTACTGTTAACGATTTGGCCATGAGCGGGGCCCGCCCCCTATATTTGAGCGCGGGTTTTATTTTGGAGGAAGGGTTGCCGATGGAGACTTTGTGGCGGGTGGTGCGATCGATGCAGCAGGCGGCACAAACGGCGGGAGTTCGGATCGTGACTGGGGATACTAAGGTTGTGGATAAGGGTAAGGGCGACGGCATTTTTATTAATACTGCGGGGGTGGGAGCGATCGCCCATCAAAAATTAATCGCTCCCCAAAGCGTCAAACCAGGCGATACTATTATTATTAACGGAGACCTGGGACGTCACGGCATCGCTGTGATGGCGGTGAGAGAGGGGTTGGAGTTGGAGACGACTATTGAGAGCGACTCGGCATCGGTGGCCCCGGCGGTTTTGGCGCTGTTGGAGGCGGGGGTTGAGGTGCGCTGCTTGCGAGATTTGACTCGCGGCGGTTTGGCCAGCGCCCTCAACGAGATTGCTGCCACTGCGGGAGTGACTATTAATATAGATGAAAGTGCAATTCCGGTGCGGGAAGATGTTCAGGGCGCTTGCGAGATTTTGGGTTTTGACCCCCTTTATGTGGCTAATGAGGGACGGTTTGTGGCTTTCGTGTCCGAGAAGGATGGCGATCGCGCTTGGGAAATTATCGACAGTTTTAATACGGATACCGCTGCGGCGGTTGTGGGTAAGGTGACTGGTAAGAGCGACGGTGGGAGTATGGGGTTGGTGAGGATGCGGAGTCGAATTGGGGCGAGTCGCATTGTGGATATGTTGAGCGGGGAACAGTTGCCCCGTATTTGTTAGGAGGGGTTGAAATAAGCGATCGCTATGAATGATTCCTCCAGAGGATTAAGAAACCGGGTTTTTGCGAAAAACCCGGTTTCTGGGCGCGGGACAATCTCACAAACCTATTGACAAGATTGAGGACTTGAGCTATGGTAGTAATATCCAAACAAAAGTCTAAGGAGGTAACTGTCTGTGGACTTTAAGAAAATTCTTGAGGAACGCCGTCAAGAAATCTTGGATTTAGCTAGTAAGTATGGTGCCTATAACGTGCGGGTTTTTGGTTCGGTGGCGAGGGGTGAGGCTGATGCTAACAGCGATATTGATTTCTTGGTAGATTTGGAACTGGGTAGGAGTTTATTCGACTTGGGAGGTTTGTTAATGGACTTGCAAAAGTTGTTGGGTTGTCAAGTCGATTTAGTAACAGAAAAAGGGTTGCGACGACGGCTCCGAGAACGAGTTTTACGGGAGGCAATAAAGTTATGAGGGATAATGTTGAAAAATTGCGGGATATTATGGAGGCGATCGCTCGCATTGAAAGGTACGCCATTGAGAGTCGAGAAAGTTTAGAGGAAAATGAGTTAGTTCAGACTTGGTTTATCTATAATTTGCAGATTATTGGAGAAGCTTCTCCAATAATCTGCTGATTTTCGAGAAGACCATCCAGAAATACCTTGGACGCAAATTATTGGGATGAGAAATATTTTGGTTCACAATTACTTTGAGGTCGATTTGGATATTGTCTGGTTTGCGGTGGAGCGAAACGTGCCAATATTAAAGTCTCAAATTGAAGGGATTTTACAGCAGATGGACGAACCATAATTGGTAAGCGATCGCTATGAATGATTCCTCCAGAGGATTAAGAAACCGGATTTTTGCGAAAAACCCGGTTTCTGGGCTCGAAAACAGACTTGTAGGGGTAAAGCATTCGGGGGGTAAATGCGGTTAAAAAGCAAAAAGCTTAATTTCCGAATGCTTTACCCCCATGAAAAATGTTAGTTAGCAGCGGACGAGTGAAAGGACGATCGCGGATGGGTTGGCGGCGGGAAAACTGGTTAGGGACTTGCCAAAAAATAGAGTACCAATTGTAGGTTGGGCGCTCGTGCAACGGAACCCAACAAGTAGGTATTTTATGAAACTAGAAGTCCCTTAGCATAAAATTGTTTTTTAAGTGAATTTTTTACAATTATTTAAGATTTTAATCTTTCTTAACTTTAGTTAAACAACTTATGGGTTGTTTATTAAATAAAGCTTAAATTTAGGAGTAAAAAAGTCAAATTTGTTTCAGTGAAAACCTTAATAAACAACTTATCAGTTGTTTATTAAACGGTTTTTAAATAAGTTTTGTAAACAATTCTAAATTTCTTCGTACTTGGGTTATCCCAGGAGAAAAATTATGCTAAAGCAATAATAGAAATAAATTTAAAGGAAAAGGAGAAAATTTTAGTTGTTCTAAGCTATCATAAGAAACGAAGACGAAGTTGTAGGGAGATAAAGGACAACAAATATGGATACAGCCACAGTAGAGACCAAAGCTAAAAAGACGGAGGACAAAAAGAGCCATCCAAGCGGGGACAAGCGTTTCAAACAGCTAGATATTACGATGAAGCGCAACCAATACCGCCACGATGCTTTAATCGAGGTAATGCATAAAGCCCAAGAAGTGTTTGGCTATTTAGAAGACGACGTCTTGACCTACATTGCTAGGGGTTTGAAGCTGCCCTTGAGTAGGGTTTATGGGGTGGCGACATTCTATCATCTATTTTCGCTGAAGCCTGGGGGGGAACATACCTGCGTGATTTGCATGGGAACTGCTTGTTATGTGAAGGGCGGTGGTAAAGTAGTAGAGGACTTAGAAAAAGAATTAGGCATAAAAGCTGGAGAAACGACGCCAGATGGTAAGGTATCGTTGGCTGCGGCACGGTGTATTGGTGCTTGCGGCATTGCGCCGGCGGTGGTATTCGATGGCAATGTGGCGGGCAAACAAAGTTCGGAGAGCGTCTTAGCAAAAGTCAAGGGTTGGCAGGAAGCTTAGTTGTCAATTAGCCATTACCTATTACCCATTACCCAAAAGGAGAACGCAATATGGAATTTAACGAATTATTGGAAATAGGAGAAAAAGAACGAGCTCGCCAAAAACAAACGCGGGTTTATTGCTGCACTTCCACCGGTTGCCAGGCGGCTAACTCGATGGATGTGAAGAAAAATATGGACAAAGCAGTAAAAGATGGAGGATTGGGCGATCGCGTCGAAGTGGTAGGAGTAGGCTGCATGGGATTTTGCGGCAAGGGCCCTCTAGTTCAGGTGGATCCAGAAGAAACCCTCTACGAAGAAGTCACCCCAGAGCGAGCTGCCAGCATTATCGAAACCATCGGCGGCAACAGCAACGGTTCGACTCCTGCCCAAGGCGACATCAAACACCCATTTTTTGCGCGGCAGATGCGGGTAGTTCGAGAAAATACGGGTAAAATTGACCCGGAACGCATCGAAGAATATATCGCCGTGGGGGGCTATCAATCTCTTTATAAAGTCATCCACGACATGAGTCCCAACGAGGTAGTGGATGAAATTAGCCAAAGCGGTTTGCGCGGACGCGGTGGCGGCGGTTTCCCCACAGGTTTAAAATGGGCGACGGTGGCGAAAATGCCCGGGGATCGGAAATATGTTATCTGTAATGGAGACGAAGGGGATCCAGGAGCTTTTATGGATCGCAGCGTGTTAGAAAGCGATCCCCACCTGGTATTAGAAGGAATGGCGATCGCCGCTTATGCAGTGGGAGCAGATCGCGGCTTTATTTACGTCCGCGCCGAGTATCCTCTGGCGATCGAGCGTTTGGAGAAAGCCATCAAACAGGCGAAAAAATACGGACTTTTGGGCAGCCAAATCTTCGACTCGCCCTTCGACTTCAAAATCGACATCCGCATCGGTGCCGGGGCCTTCGTTTGCGGGGAAGAAACCGCCCTCATCCAGTCCATCGAAGGGGGTCGCGGCAACCCGGTGCCCCGTCCGCCCTATCCCGCCCAGTCGGGACTTTGGGGAGATCCGACCTTAATTAATAACGTCGAAAGTTTGGCAAATATCGCCGCCATTATTAAGAGGGGGGCGGAATGGTACTCCGGCATCGGCACCGAAAACAGTAAAGGCACGAAAATTTTCGCCCTGACAGGTAAAATCGAAAACAACGGTTTAATTGAAGTACCGATGGGAATTACTCTCCGGGAAATCGTCGAAGAAATGGGCGGGGGTGTCTCCGATGGCGGGACAGTGAAAGCGGTACAAACCGGGGGCCCTTCTGGGGGTTGCATTCCCGCTTCCATGCTGGATACTCCAGTAGATTACGACTCTCTGACTAAAGTGGGCTCGATGATGGGTTCTGGGGGCATGGTGGTCATGGACCAGGGAACGAGTATGGTAGAAGTGGCTCGTTTCTATATGGAATTTTGCCGGGAGGAGAGTTGCGGTAAGTGCATTCCCTGTCGGGCGGGAACGGTGCAGTTATACGATTTGTTGAACAAGATTATTAACAAACAGGCAACTCAGGCGGATCTAGAAAAGATGGAAAGTCTGTGTAATATGGTGAAGGATACCAGTTTGTGCGGTCTGGGGATGACTGCTCCCAACCCGGTGTTGAGTACCTTGCGCTATTTTAAAGAAGAGTACGAGGCGCTGTTGCAGGAAAATCCGTTTGCGGTTAACGAAAAAACTATCGTAGCAACGGGCGATCGCTACGCTCAAAAAGTAAGGTAGTACCATAGCTTGCTTGTAGTAATCGCTTTAGCGATATAGAGCCGATTTTAATCGAGTCAGCGCGATTACTACGAACTAATTACCTAAATCGCTGAAGCGATTACTACGAACTAATTACCTAAATCGCTGAAGCGATTACTACGAACTAATT
>CAZUCT010000020.1:29034-41530 GCA_964619285.1 uncultured bacterium
ACCTAAATCGCTGAAGCGATTACTACGAACCTGAGAGGAGAACCAAATATGTCAGTAAAAACCCTAACAATAGACGGCAACCCTATAGCAATAGAAGAAGGGGCGACCGTACTCGAAGCGGCCCAACAAGCAGGAGTTCGCATTCCCACCCTTTGCCATCTCGAAGGAATACACGACGTGGGCGCTTGTCGTTTGTGTTTGGTCGAAATTAAAGGCACTAGAAAACTGCTGCCCGCCTGCGTTACCGAAGTGGCAGAAGGGATGGAAGTAGAAACTAACACGGAAAAACTGCAAGACTATCGACGGATGACGGTGGAACTGCTGTTTGCAGAAGGCAACCACGTTTGTGCGGTGTGCGTCGCTAACGGTAACTGCGAGTTGCAGGATGCGGCTATTGATGTTGGCATGGAACATACCCGCTTCGCCTACCAATTTCCCGATCGCGGAGTCGATATGTCCCACCCGCAATTCGGGTTAGACCACAACCGCTGCATTCTCTGTACTCGCTGCGTTCGAGTTTGCGACGAAATCGAAGGCGCTCACGTTTGGGACGTGGCCGGTCGCGGTTCCGAAAGTTATATTATTTCCGGTTTGAACCAACCTTGGGGAGAAGTGAGCGCTTGTACTTCTTGCGGTAAGTGCGTCGATGCTTGTCCCACGGGTTCCCTATTCCGAAGGGGGGCAACGGTGGCGGAGATGGAACGCGATCGGGAAAAATTAGAGTTCCTAGTCAACGCCCGCGAAAACAAAGAATGGACTAGGTAGAAGTAGGCAAGAGGCAATAGGCAAAAGGCAACAGATGGGAGTTTCGGAGTTTTTACTTACTTTTTAATTTATGACAACTCGCACTCCCTATTGCTATAAATCTTTCTTCCCCTCTTGCCTTTTGCCTTCTTCAAAATTCCCAAAAATAGAGAGGTAAACACCATGTCAGATAAGATTAAATTTGCTACAGTGTGGTTGGCTGGATGTTCCGGCTGTCATATGTCGTTTCTAGATTTAGACGAATGGTTGATAGAGCTCGCCCAACACGTCGAAGTCGTTTACAGTCCCGTAGGCAGCGACATTAAAGACTATCCAGAGGGAGTCGATGTTTGTTTGGTAGAAGGCGGCGTTGCCAACGAGGATAATTTGGAAATTATTCTGGAGGTGAGAAAGAAGACTAAAACCTTAATTTCTTTTGGAGATTGCGCCGTAACCGCTAACGTTCCTGCCATGCGCAACATGCACGATAGCGTCGATTCAGTTTTAAAGCGCGGTTATCTGGAACTGGCAGACGATACGCGCAAGTTGCCAGACGAACCGGGTATCGTTCCGCCTCTATTGGAAAGAGTGTTGCCAGTTCACGAAGTAGTACCGGTAGATATTTTTATGCCCGGATGTCCCCCGCCGGCCGATCGCATTAAAGCAACTCTCGAAGCTTTATTAAAAGGAGAAACGCCTAAAATGGAAGGTCGGGAAATGATTAAGTTTGGATAATAGGGAATGGGGAATAGGGAATAGGGAATAGCGATTACCCATTACCTATTACCCGTTACCCATTACCCATTACCCATTATCAAAAAAAGGAGAACGCAAAACCATGTCTAAAACAATAGTAATCGACCCAGTAACAAGAATAGAAGGTCACGCCAAAATCTCGGTAATGCTAGACGATGCCGGGGAAGTTTCGGACTGTCGGTTTCACGTCGTGGAATATCGAGGGTTCGAGAAATTCTGCGAAGGGAGACCGTTTACCGAAATGGCGGGCATCACCGCGAGAATTTGCGGCATCTGCCCCGTCAGTCATTTGCTGGCCTCTGCTAAAACCGGCGATAAAATCCTCGCCGTCAAAGTGCCCCCTGCCGGTGAAAAACTGCGCCGCATGATGAACTTGGGGCAAATAACCCAATCTCACGCCTTAAGTTTCTTCCACCTCAGCAGTCCCGATTTTCTGTTGGGATGGGAAAGCGACCCCGCCAAGCGCAACGTTTTTGGTTTAATCGAGGCCAACCCCGATTTGGCCAGGGCCGGCATTCGCCTGCGCCAGTTCGGACAAACGGTTATTGAAGTTTTGGGGGCGCGGAAAATTCACGCGGCCTGGGCGGTTCCCGGGGGCGTTCGCACTCCCCTTTCCGAAGAAGGTCGCCAGTGGATAATCGACCGGTTGCCGGAATCTTTTGAAACGACCAGAGCTGCTTTAGATTTATTTAAAGGAATGCTGGATGAGGCGTTGAAAACAGAAACCGAAGTTTTCGGGGAGTTTCCATCCTTATTTATGGGGTTGGTGGGCAAAAACGGCGAGTGGGAACATTACGGCGGTCATCTGCGCTTTACCGATAGCGAAGGTAATATCGTCGCCGACGGTCTCAGCGAGGACGACTACGAGGAATTTTTGGGCGAGGCCGTGGAGAAATGGTCTTATTTGAAGTTCCCCTATTACAAACCGATGGGTTATCCCGACGGCATTTATCGGGTGGGACCGTTGGCGCGGTTGAACGTTTGTTCTCAAATAGGTACCGAGGGGGCGGATGCCGAGTTGCGGGAATTGCGCGATCGCGCCGGCGGCGTTATGACTTCTTCTTTCCTATACCACTACGCCCGCCTGGTAGAAATTTTAGCTTGTTTGGAAAAAATCCAACAATTAGTCGAAGATCCGGATATTACCTCGAAGCGCACTCGCGCCACGGGCGGCATCAACAGTCTGGAAGGTGTCGGAGTCAGCGAGGCACCTCGGGGAACTCTTTTCCATCACTATAAAGTAGATGAAAACGGTTTGATTCTAAAGGTCAACATGATTATTGCCACGGGACAAAATAACCTGGCAATGAATAAAACGGTGACGCAAATTGCCAAACATTACGTTCGCGGCAACGAAGTACCGGAAGCGATGTTAAACCGGGTGGAAGCGGGGATCCGCGCTTACGATCCTTGTTTGAGTTGTTCGACTCACGCCGCAGGTCAAATGCCTTTACACATTGAGTTGGTGGGGGCAGATGGCAGGGTGGTTAATGAGGTATATCGGAATTAATTGGGTAGCAGAGAGACTTGAGAAACCGGGTTTTTTGGAAAAACCCGGTTTCTGGCGGGCGAGAGGTTTTTTCTGCAGGAAGGCGACAACAAGGAGGGTATCTAATGCGCGTTAAGGGAATAAAGCGAGGAAAAATAATCGAAATATTTGAGGATATCGATATTCCTGATGGTGAGGAAATTACGATCGCTATTGAAACGAAAGGTAGTTTTTGGGAAAGTTGGCAACGGTTTCGCCAAGAAACAATCTCGATGCCGAGGGAGTATGGATCGAACCAGAAGTTTTTGAGGGAATTAGAAATTCCTCGCCAGAGTAGATTCCGCCAATGAAAGAAATTCTAATTATAGGTTATGGCAATACCTTGCGGGGAGACGACGGCGCGGGACAAAGAATTGCCGAGATGGTGTCCGAGTGGGGACTTGATGGGGTGCGATCGCTCCCCGTTCACCAACTCACTCCCGAACTTGCGGAACCGATATCGACTGCCAAGTTAGCGATTTTCGTCGATGCCTATCCAGACAGCGACTCTCAAGGTTTGCAAGTCCTCGGTTTGGAGGGAGAAGAGGGCAACGACACCGGTTTTACAACCCATAATTGCGACCCGCGATCGCTCCTCCAAATGGCCAAATTTCTTTACGGTAGCGCCCCCCCTGCTTGGTGGTTGTTGGTGCCGGCGGTTAATTTTGATTTTGGTGAAGAATTTTCTGCTATTACTCAACAAGGTGTTGCGGAAGCTTTGAGTAAAATTAAGGAGTTGATTAGTTAAAGAGAGATTGTAGGTAGGGCGCGCGCGAACCTCCACCCAACATCATTTGACTATTAAAAACAGACAATTAAACGGGGGATTAGGGCAAAGCATTCGGACATAAAATTGAACGTTTTTTATCCTAACTTACCGCCCGAATGCTTTGCCCCTACAAATCTTTTTGTTGTTCGGTTTCGTATTCTTCCAAATATTCTTTCACGGCAGATTTAAGAGCTTCGGAAGGTTCGGGAGGATTTTTAATTAGGGATAAAAATAAATCCCGAACTTGCAGTTAAATGGCAAAAAAGAGCAGATGCTAAACGTGGGTCAAAAGAAGGGTAAAAATCATTATTAAGAAACCCGGTTTTTTGAAAAAACCGGGTTTCTGGGTTCCTCCAAATATTATAAACGATTAATAAAAAATGACAACATCTTTAAAAAAACTTATACCCCAAAAACAACGCCTCCGCTTAACAATTCGCGGGGCCGTTCAAGGTGTCGGTTTTCGTCCGTTTATTTACAAATTAGCAACGGAATTAAAACTAACTGGATGGGTCAATAATTCTGCTTCCGGGGTGTTTGTCGAAGTGGAGGGCAGTCGAGAAATTTTAGAAACCTTCCTCCACCGCATCGAACCGGAAAAACCGCCGCGATCGCATATCCACAGTCTCGAACCCTCCTGGTTGGATGCCGTCGATTACCAAAATTTTGAAATTCGCCCCAGCGTTGACGGCGAAAAAACTGCCCTGGTTTTGCCAGACATATCCACTTGCCCCGACTGTCTGGCGGAAATCTTCGACCCAACTAACCGCCGCTACCGCTATCCCTTCACCAACTGTACAAACTGCGGTCCCCGCTACAGCATCATCCAGGGGTTGCCCTACGATCGCATCCACACGACGATGCAATCTTTCGAGATGTGCCCCCACTGTCGGGCGGAATACGAAAATCCCTTAAACCGCCGTTTCCACGCCCAACCCAACGCCTGCCCGAAATGCGGCCCCCATATAGAACTCTGGGATATTAGCAACGTTCGTAGTAAGTGCTTCAGCGCTATCCAAGTTCGTAGTAAGCGCTTCAGCGCTATCCGCGACACCGCCGCCGCCATCCGCGAAGGCAAAATCGTTGCCGTCAAAGGACTTGGGGGATTTCATTTAATGGCAGATGCCCGCAACCGAGAAACAGTGGAACTATTGCGACAGCGGAAGAGGCGATCGCAAAAACCCTTCGCCCTCATGTATCCCAACCTGGAATTAGTCAAACAACATTGCCGAGTTTCCCCCGCCGAAGAAAGGTTGTTACTCTCCCCAGAATCTCCCATTGTATTGTTGGAGGCGATATGTGGTTCGAGAAACCCGGTTTTTTTGAAAAACCGGGTTTCTGAGATGGTAGAGGTTTCCGAGATGCAGGAAACCGTCGCCCCGGGAAATCCTTATTTAGGAGTAATGCTGCCCTATACGCCACTGCATCATTTATTAATGGCAGAAATTCAAGTTCCCGTGGTAGCGACTAGCGGCAACCTTTCCGACGAACCCATCTGCATCGACGAAAACGAAGCAGTGGAAAGATTAGGAGAAATAGCCGATTTATTTTTAATACATAATCGAGCGATCGCTCGTCCCATCGACGATTCTGTAGTTAGGATAATTGGCGATCGAGAAATGGTTTTGCGTCGCGCCAGAGGTTACGCCCCATTGCCAATTTATGTTGCTACAAAAAACAGGCAAGATGCCCGTTCTACTTCTAATTTTGAAAAGTCAGTTTTAGCGGTGGGAGGTCATTTAAAAAATACCGTCGCCGCCTCGGTGAAAAATCAAATATTTATGAGCCAACATATCGGCGATTTAGAAACAACTGCCGCCTTTGAATGTTTTAAAAATATTATTGCCAGCTTCCAAAAACTCTACCAATTCGAACCGCAAATAGTCGCCTGCGACGCGCATCCCGATTATCTATCTTCCAAATTTGCCCGGGATTTAAACATACCCTTAATTCCCGTTCAACACCATTACGCCCATATCCTTGCTTCCATGGCAGAAAACGAAATCGAAGCGCCAGTTTTAGGAGTAGCTTGGGACGGTACGGGTTACGGTTTAGATGGTACTATTTGGGGAGGAGAATTTTTGTTAATTAACGAAACCTCTTTTGAGCGAGTCGCTCGTTTTCGTCCTTTTAAATTGCCCGGCGGCGATAAAGCAGTTAAAGAACCGCGTCGGGTTGCTTTGGGACTGCTTTACGAGTTATTCGGAGATGAGGTTTTTTCTTTAAAAAATCTGCCTCCAATTGAAGCTTTTACCGATAAAGAATTGAGGGTTATTAAAACGATGTTGCAGAAAAATGTTAACGCTCCAATAACTTCCAGCGCGGGAAGATTGTTCGATGCGGTTTCTGCTTTAATTGGCCTCCGAAAAGTTGTTTCTTTTGAAGGGCAAGGGGCGATGGAGTTGGAATTTGCTGTGGAGAAAAACCGGGAAAAATATAGCTTTAAAATAGATAAAGACTCAGACAATAACTCGCTTTTTAATGTTGACTGGGAACCGATGGTTTTAGAAATAATTGAGGAGAGAAAGAGATTATCTAAGGGGGCGATCGCTGCTAAGTTTCATAATAGTTTAGCCGCCGCTATTGTGGAAATTGCTAAGATGGTTGGCCGGGAAAAAGTTGTTTTGAGTGGGGGTTGTTTTCAGAATAAATATTTAACAGAAAAGACAGTGGAAACTTTGCGGCAAGAAAATTTTCTTCCTTATTGGCATCAAAGGGTTCCACCCAACGATGGCGGTATTGCTTTAGGGCAAGTATTGGCAGCTCTTAAATTAACAATTCACAATTAACTTTGTCCCACGCCAGAAACCGGTTTTTTCAAAAAACCCGGTTTCTTAATCTTCATTATCGCGGCAAATCTAAAAACAATCTAAAATTTTCAACTTTTCCCTAGAAATGTCTTATAATGAACGAGGATAAGAGGAAATAAATTTTCCGAAGTCCCCATTCCCAATTCCCAATTCCCCATTCCCAAATTTAAAATTATGTGTTTGGCAGTACCCGGAAAAATAGTTAATATTATTGGAGACCAACCTTTACAAAAAACCGGCAAAGTTAGCTTTGGCGGCGCGGTTAAAGAAGTAAGTCTCGCCTACGTTCCCGAAGCAAAAGTAGGAGATTATGTCATCGTTCATGTAGGTTTTGCCTTAAGTATTATTGACGAAGAAGCGGCTTTACAAACTTTAGCAGATTTAGAAGAAATTGCTAAATTATCTTCTGTTTGAAATTAAAGTATTTTAACGCCATAAAGCTTGTTTGTAGTAATCGCTTTAGCGATAAAAATCTATCGCAAATCGCTAAAGCGATTACTACGAACGGCAAACGAGGTTCGGTTTTAGAAAGAAACCCAACCTATTTTGTTATGTCCCAGTAAAGAAGTGTTAAAAAAATGCCAGCATTTTCTTAACTCTGGCAACAAAAATTTAAAAAACTTAACTTTGTTAAAAAGTTTGTTAAAAAAAAATAAGCAACGAGATTATCAGCCAAAATTTGATAAAATAAAGTTGGAGAGGAAAAAAACACTCTTCCTTAACCATAAACCCGAAAATTATTGGGTAAGTGGCATTAAGAGTTCGGTCCCAAGGTCGGAGAAAAACTACATTAGTGTTGTTTTAATTTTGTATTAACTTTAACAGAGTTGCTTGTTAGCTGTCAGTTGTCAGTTGTCAGTTGGAAATTAACAATTAACAATTAACAATTAGCAATTAAGTAGGTATGCAAAAATATTTGCAGAAAAATTTGCCCGTAGAACAGGCATCTTGCCTGTTCGGTATGTAATTAATTTTGCACAGGTAATTAGCAACGAATCATTACCCACTAACAACTCAATAAACAGGAAAATATGAGTAATAAAACCTTTGTCACCTTAGACGGTAACGAAGCAGTCGCCCGCGTTGCCCACAAACTAAGCGAAGTTGTCGCCATCTACCCCATCACCCCGTCATCGCCGATGGGAGAATGGGCGGATGCTTGGGCATCCCAAGGAGTAAGCAACATCTGGGGAACAGTTCCCAGCGTAGTCGAAATGCAAAGCGAAGGGGGAGCTGCCGGTGCCGTCCACGGTGCCCTGCAAGCGGGTTCCTTAACTACCACCTTCACGGCATCCCAGGGATTGTTATTAATGATCCCCAATATGTATAAAATCGCCGGAGAACTGACTCCATGCGTCATCCACGTTGCGGCCCGTTCCCTGGCAGCTCAAGGACTGTCGATTTTCGGGGATCATGCCGACGTGATGGCGGCCAGGGCCACCGGTTTTGCCATGCTGTGTTCGGCGTCGGTACAAGAGGCCCACGACTTCGCCCTCATTTCTCAGGCAGCAACTTTGGAAGGGCGGGTGCCGTTTATGCACTTCTTCGACGGTTTCCGCACATCTCACGAAGTACAAAAAATTGAAATCCTCCCAGAAGAACACCTGCGGGAGATGATAAACGACGAATTGGTATTCGCCCACCGGGAACGGGCAATGACACCCGATCGCCCCGTTTTGCGAGGAACTGCCCAAAACCCCGACGTCTATTTTCAAGCAAGGGAAACCGTCAACCCCTTCTACACCGCCTGCGTGGATATCGTCGAGAAGGCAATGGAGAAATTCGGCGAACTAACCGGACGTTATTATAAGTGCTTTGAATACCACGGCGCTCCCGATGCCGATCGCGTCGTTATGCTCATGGGTTCCGGTTGCGAAACTGTTCATGAAACCGTAGATTATCTCGCTGCCAGCGGCGAAAAAGTCGGCGTTCTCAAGGTGCGACTGTATCGACCATTCGATGCCAAGCGGTTAATCGCAGCCCTGCCGGAAACGGTGAAGAAAATCGCAGTTTTAGACCGGACCAAAGAACCGGGGGCGGGCGGCGAACCTTTGTATCTGGACGTGGTGAATGCCATCAACGAAGAATGGGAAGGAGAGAGATTAAAGATAGTCGGCGGACGTTACGCCCTCTCCTCCAAAGAATTTAATCCGGCGATGGTTAAAAGCGTATTCGATAACCTCAGCGCCGATAAGCCCAAAAATCACTTTACCGTCGGTATTATCGATGACGTTACCAATACCTCCCTGCCCTGGGATGCCAGTTTCTCCATCGAGCCCGATAGCGTGGTGCGATCGCTCTTCTACGGTTTGGGTTCCGACGGCACCGTGGGCGCGAACAAAAACTCGATTAAGATTATCGGCGAGGGCACCGATAACTACGCTCAAGGTTACTTCGTTTACGATTCTAAAAAATCCGGCGCGATTACCGTTTCTCACTTGCGCTTCGGACCGGAGCCGATTCGCTCTACTTATTTAATCGATAAAGCTAATTTTGTGGGCTGTCACCAGTGGCCGTTCTTAGAAAAAGTTGACGTTCTCAAGGAAGCCGCCGACGGTGCAATTTTCTTGCTCAACAGTCCCTACGGAGCCGATGAAGTCTGGGATAAATTGCCTCTGGAAGTGCAAGAAGATATTATCCGTAAAGAACTAAAATTCTACGTTATCGACGCGACGAAAGTTGCTAACGAGAGCGGCATGAGGGGACGTATCAATACCATCATGCAGACTTGCTTCTTCGCTCTGGCAAACGTGCTGCCCAAGGATGAGGCGATCGCGCAAATCAAAAAATCGATCCAAAAAACCTACGGCAAGAAAGGGCAAGAAATTGTCAACATGAACCTGCAAGCAGTTGACAACACCCTCGCCAACCTCTACGAAGTCAACGTTCCCGAGGCCGCCAACAGCGGAATGCAACGACTCGCACCAGTGCCCGATGCCGCGCCGGAGTTCGTCCGCGAAGTATTAGGCAAAATGATCTCTCGCGAAGGAGATAGCCTGCCGGTCAGCAAACTGCCCTGCGACGGCACCTATCCCACCGGTACGACGAAATGGGAAAAACGCAATATCGCCATTGAAATTCCGGTCTGGGATCCAGATGTTTGCGTTCAATGCGGTAAGTGCGTCGCCGTTTGCCCCCACGGCGTCATTCGCGGCAAAGTTTACGACGAGGGCAATTTGGCGAACGCGCCGGAGACCTTTAAATTTACCGACGTCAAAGATAAAACTTTCCAAGGGCAGAAATTTACGATCCAGGTTGCGCCGGAAGACTGTACCGGTTGCGCTATCTGCGTTGACGTCTGCCCGGCGAAAAATAAATCCATGCCGTCGCGCCGCGCTATTAATATGGAACCGCAAATTCCCCTGCGGGAGAAGGAGGCGGAAAACTGGGATTACTTCTTGAATTTGCCCAACCCCGACAGGCGATCGCTCAATTTAGAACGCTTGCGCCAACAACAACTGCAAGAACCCCTGTTCGAGTTCTCGGGCGCTTGTGCCGGTTGCGGGGAGACGCCTTACGTCAAGTTAGTAAGTCAGTTATTTGGCGATCGCCTCCTAGTTGCCAACGCCACCGGTTGTTCCTCCATCTACGGCGGCAACCTGCCCACAACCCCCTGGACTGTCAACGCCGAAGGTCGCGGCCCCACTTGGTCCAACAGTCTGTTTGAAGATAACGCCGAATTTGGTCTCGGTTTCCGCCTCTCCATCGACAAACACGCCCAGTTTGCGGCGGAGTTGGTGCAAAAGTTGGGCGGCACTCTGGGAGATAACCTGGTGCGCGACATCCTCAGCGCCAACCAAAAAACCGAAGCAGATATCTGGGAACAGCGCTCCCGAGTGGCGCAACTCAAGGAAAAATTACAGGGCGTAGATTCCCCAGAAGCAAAACAACTGCTGACTTTAGCAGATTATCTGGTGAAGAAATCAGTCTGGATAATGGGCGGCGACGGTTGGGCCTACGATATCGGTTTTGGCGGTTTAGATCACGTCATCGCCAGCGGTCGCAACGTCAATATTTTGGTGATGGATACCGAGGTATATTCCAATACCGGCGGTCAATCTTCCAAGGCAACGCCCCGGGCGGCGGTAGCGAAGTTTGCTGCTTCCGGCAAAGCGGCACCGAAGAAAGATTTGGGCTTAATTGCGATGACTTACGGTAATGTTTACGTTGCCAGCGTGGCGATGGGGGCGCGAGACGAACATACTCTCAAGGCGTTCTTGGAAGCGGAAGCTTATGACGGTCCTTCGTTGATTTTGGCTTACAGTCATTGTATCGCTCACGGTATTAATATGACTACCGCCATGAGCCATCAAAAGGATCTTGTCGAAAGCGGCCGCTGGTTGCTGTATCGGTACAATCCCGAGTTGAAGGCCCAAGGCGAGAATCCTCTGATATTAGACAGTCGCCAACCGAAGAAGCCGGTGGAAGAGTCTATGTATCGGGAGAACCGCTTTAAGATGTTGGCCAAGAGCAAGCCCGCAGATGCTAAGGAATTGCTGAAGCTAGCTCAGGCAGATGTAAGCGATCGCTATGCGATGTACCAGTATTTAGCATCTCGCGAACTGGAGCCATCCAACGGCAACGGTAAATCCTCCGAAACGCCCAAAGCCCAGGAGTCTGCTAAGTAGATAATCTGTAGGTTGGGTGGAGGAACGAAACCCAACATCATCCATGTTGGGTTCCGGTTCCCTCCACCCAACCTACAATTTTATTTAACTTTGAATCGCTAAAGCGATTACTACAAACTTTACCTAAAAAGAGGAGAAGGAAACATGGATCTAACCACAAATTATCTGGGATTAAAACTGCGATCGCCCCTCGTAGTAGGTGCCGCCGCGCCCTTAACCGAAGATATCGATAATCTTAAGCGCATGGAAGATGCCGGCGCTGCGGCGGTGGTACTTCATTCATTATTTGAAGAACAAATTCGAGAAGAAAGATTTGAACTTCACCACCACTCAGAATACGGCACTTATAGCTTTGCCGAAGCTCTTACTTATTTCCCCGAACCGGAGGTATTTCACGTCGGCGTTTCCGAGTATTTAAACCATATTGCCGAGGCCAAAAAAAGCGTCAATATTCCGATTATTGCCAGTCTCAACGGTTCTACTATTGGCGGGTGGACCGAGTACGCTAAGGAAATACAACAGGCCGGTGCCGATGCGATCGAATTAAATATCTATAGCATTCCTACAGATATCAATAAAACGGGAGCGGAAATCGAGCAAAGTTATATCGATATTTTGCAAGCGGTTAAAGCCGAAGCGAGCATTCCCGTGGCAATTAAAATCAGTCCGTTTTTTAGCAACATGGCTAATATGGCAAAACAGTTAGTAGAAGCGGGGGCTAATGGGTTGGTTTTGTTCAATCGTTTCTATCAACCAGATATCAACATTGAAGAACTGGAATTGACCAGTAACGTCTTATTAAGTACCCCCCAAGCGATGCGCTTGCCCATGCGTTGGATTGCGATTTTATACGGTCGTTTGTCCGTTGACTTTGCGGCCACTAGCGGCATCCAGAAGGGGCAAGATGTCATTAAAATGATGATGGCGGGGGCGAATGTAACGGAAATTGTGAGCGCTTTATTGAGGCACGGAATCCCTCAGTTAAAAGAGATTGAAGCGGAAATAGTGCATTGGATGGAGGAACGCGAATATCATTCTATCGAACAGATGCGCGGTAGCATGAGTCAGATTAATTGCCCCGATGAAAGTATGTTTGAACGGGTGCAATATATGAAGGCAATTGAGAGTTATAAACCGGCTAAGAGTTTGTTGGTTTTGGATTAGGAAAAGTTAGAACGCAGAAACCCGGTTTTTCAAACAATACCTTCGCCATTTTTTTGTAGGTTGGGTGGAGTCTAATAAGAAACCCGGTTTTTTGCCA
>CAZUCT010000021.1:0-6548 GCA_964619285.1 uncultured bacterium
ATTTTGCTAATTGCTAATTGCTAATTGCTAATTGCTAATTGCTAATTGCTAATTGTTGATTTTCCTACCCATTACCAATAATAAGAAACATGGAACGCATATTTGGAGACTTTATTAAAGACTTGCCAGGGAGCAAAGAATATTTAGTCATTGGCTTTTCGCCTAGTTCTATTTCTCTCCAGCAGCGCTGGAGAAATAATGGTTTGTCTGCGGATTTTTTGGCAGACTATTTAACTACTTTTTTTCCAGGAAACAATGACGATTCTAATGCCGCTAAATCTCAATTAGAACTGAAAAGCTCTATCAGTTATATTGCCAACGAGCTATTAGAAAATGCGATGAAGTTTAACGACAATACTTCCGATTATCCCATCAGCATTCAATTACATTTAAAGAGCGATCGCATCATTTTAATGGTTACTAACAGCGTCGCCCCCCAAGAAGTAGATAAATTTCAGGCATACTTAGAAAAGCTAACTACTTCCAACGTGGAAGATTTGCTAGTTCGCCAGTTAGAAAAAAATGCTTTAGATGAGAATAGTAATTCTTCTGGATTAGGTTATTTGACCATAATGAACGATTACATGGCTAAAATAGGATGGAGATTTGAGACCGTCCAGCAAGAGCCAGAAGTTGTCGCCGTAACCACAATGGTACAATTAGAAGTTTGAAATGGGGAACGGGGAATGGGGAATGGGGAATGGGGAATGGGGAATTTGTGTTACAATGTTAATTGAGACTAATAATGTTTGAGGAGCTGGTGGTTTATGGAGATTAAAAACGAAGGTTATAGCCTTCGATATGAAGAGGAAACTGCAACTGTTATTTTCCAAGGTTCCTTGCGATTGAATGGGATGCAAGAATACGCCCCCATTATTCAGTTATTAGATGATGTAATTGAGTCGGGAGTACCTGCAATTACTCTTAATTTGCAACAGTTACAGTTTTTGAATAGTTCGGGAATTAACGTGTTGTCAAAGTTTGTTATTAAGGTGCGTCAAAAAAAGAATATTCAGTTAACTATCAAAGCTTCTAAAACAATACCTTGGCAGGGTAAATCTCTGAAAAATTTGCAGCGTTTGTTGCCAAGTTTAACCTTAGAAGTGAATTAGTAAAAATTCTGGGTGGGTGTATGCTAGAGAGCAGGTCTAGAAACCCGGTTTTTTGGAAAAACCGGGTTTCTTGCATAAGCTCGCTGCCACCCAATTTAATTTTTTTTAAAGGCTCAAAAAATGTCAGACAAAAACCGGGAATCAGAACTATTATTAGAAATCGAAAAACTGCGGCAACAAGTAGAAGAATTGCAGCAGGAAAAAGCCGATTTAGAAATCTTGCTGGAAACGACAACCGAACACGCCGATGCAGTAGAATCGGAACTTTTAGAAGCAAAAGAAGCAGCGGAAGTTGCCAACCGCGCTAAAAGCAAATTTTTAGCTAATATGAGCCACGAATTAAGAACTCCTTTAAACGGGATTATCGGCTACACGGAAATGCTGATGGAAGAAGAAGATTTGAGTCCTTTACAATTAGAAGATTTGAATAAAATCAACCAATGCGGGGAGCATTTATTGACTTTAATTCAAGATATTTTAGATATTGCTAAAGTAGAGGCTGGAAAATTAGAAATAGAAACCAGCGAATTTGATTTTCATAAGTTTCTTAAAGGAGTGGCGGACTTTTTTGAGATGAGAGGAAAACAAAAAGGAATTGCTTTTTATTTTCGAGGGAGTGAAGATTTACCAAATTGGGTAAAAGGAGACCCGAAAAGATTGCGACAAGTTTTGTTTAATTTATTGGGCAATGCCGTTAAATTTACCGATAAAGGTTCGGTTACTTTGACGGTAAGTTATCTGCAGAAAAAAATGGTGTTTCAGGTAGAAGATACTGGCACTGGAATAGCCCAGGAACATCTCGAAGAAATCTTTTTACCTTTCCAGCAAGTAGGTTCTAAAGAGCGTTTGATAGACGGTACGGGATTGGGTTTAACTATTAGTAAAAATTTAGTGGAAATGATGGGGGGAGAATTGAAGGTAAAAAGCACTTTGGGGAAAGGGAGTATTTTTTGGGTAGAGCTGGAGATGCCAGTAGTTAATTAGTAGGTTTAGCATCGAATTTAAAGACTGACAAAAAGCAACTTAAATATTTAACTCAAGAGCATTGGGCAGCTTGGCTTTGATTTTATTAATTATCTCTGCTTCTGAAATAATCCTATTATTTCCCAATTTTAACATTCTTTCAATGCCGAGAACATCCGTACTTTTAGATGCCGCTAGTCGCAAACATAACTTTTTATTTAATTCAATGCAATCGTAAATATAAAAATGAACCGAGTTTTCATCTCTTGCCTCCCTAAAATGTGCTGTTTGAAATGTTCGAGAGATGTAATCAAAAAATTGCTCTTGAATAACTAAAACCAGCTTTTTACCTAAAGCCTCAAATGCCTCTGCTTTATGATGAAGCTGAATTAAAATCGTTTTAGCCGACATTTTCCAATTTATCCCGTATTTATATTTAGACTGAAAGCGATCGCCAAACAAATCCTCTCTTGCCTGCCAAATACCTCCCGAACCAGTTGTATCTAAACTTTGAATTTCTAAGCCCAAATAATCAGTTATTTCGTCGTCGCAAACTGCTACTAAAAAATAATCTATCTTACCACCAGGCATATCCATTTCTGGAACCAAAAAAAATTGTGCGTTTGTGGTACTCAAAAGTGCCGTAGCATCAACAAATATTTGCTGCCTATCGAGAAAACGCTTGGGACAGATAATTAACGGTTTATCTTGATATCCGACGATGCAAGCACCGATGGTTTGTTGGGAATCGCTTTTTCTTTGCTTAATACACTTGCGCTGAATAAAAGGGCATTTTTGCTCTTTTAAGATTGTTTGCCAATCTCGTTCGCTTGAAGTGCTGTATCCGTAAAATTCAAGGGGAACTCTAGTCATAGTCCTCTCTTTTAAAACAAGGATAATTGAACCTCAGCATATTTTGACTCTTCAATATTAGACTCAATTCTTTTCCTAGCAACCTCCAAATACTCCGAACTAACATCAATACCAATACCCCGTCTCTTCAATTCCAAAGCAGCAACTATGGCAGTACCAGTTCCCACAAAAGGGTCTATAACTATCCCATTTTGCGGACAAGTTGCCTTTATAGGAATTTCGCATAACTCTTTAGGAAACACGGCAAAATGACTATCTTTTCGCCATTCATCTTCCGGGATAATATTCCATAAATCGTCAGGTTTAGAGCCGTTTTTATGATAAGGTAAAATACAAAAACCCCGTTTTTTTAACTCAGCTTCTCTCCCGGAATATTTCAAAGAATCTGAATGAGTGGAGCGCTGTTGACCGCGAACTATCATTCTAAAATCTGGCATTTCTCCCGTTTCTACTTTTTGCAAAGCTTCCTCTAAAGCCGTTAAAGCATTTTGTTTTTCTTCAAAATTTAACTCCTTACTATTGACAATTTGCTGTCTGTATTTTACGCCGCTAACTCCCGTAGGCGTGACGATATTTCCATTTTTATAATAAGGTTTTTTAGGAGATTTTCTAATCCCATCAACGTTGTAATAATAGCGGCTTTGTTTGACAAAATGAAAAACATATTCATAAACATTTCTCAGTTTATCTTTGGCATTACAAGGATTGCCTTTAACTTTATTCCAAACCACAGCATTTCTCAGAATCCAACCGTCATCCTGCAACCTCAAAGCTACCCGCCAAGGTATTCCCATGAGGTTTTTATTTTTGTAAGTATCCCCCAAATTTAACCAGAAAGAACCTTCGTCTTTTAAGCATTGTTTTAGTTGCCTGAATATTTCAGATAAATTATCTACATAAGATTCAATTTTGGGTTCGTTTCCCAGGTCGCTCTTGCCTGCATATTCTCGTTGCTGCCAATAGGGCGGACTGGTAATACAACAGTCGAGCGATCGCTCTGGTATTTCTTCGAGAACTTTGGCGGCATCCCCGCAGTAAAGCAGATAGTTTTCTGGAGAGTTTTTCGAGAAAAAGTTGTTAAATTTGTCGGTCATAATTAGAAGTATTAATAAAAGCGATCGCTTGCTGTTTTTTCCAACAAAGTAAGGTGCGCCGTGCGCACCCTACATTTTGTCAATTGACAATTGATAACTAACTACTTCTCCAACTTCTTACTCAACAACTGATTGGTAAGTTTCGGATCCGCCCGGCCTTGGGTTTTCTTCATCACTTGACCGACAAAGAAACCTTTTAACTTCGTCTTACCATTATGATATTGTTCTAACTCCCCGGGATGGGCCGCTAAAACTTCGTCTAAAATCGCTTCCAAAGCATCGCTATCGGCAATTAAGATCATGCCCTTCTCTTCTACTAATTGTTTCGGCGAACCACCTTTGGCGAAAAGTTCCGGCAGAATCTCTTTCGCAATTTTGCCGCTAATAGTTCCCTCCTCAATGAGAGAAATCAACTCCGCTAAATTCTCCGGTTTCAAAGGCAACTCGTCAATAGCCAATTTTTCGTTCTTCAGATGAGCGGTAATATCCCCCATCACCCAGTTCGCCGCCTGTTTGGCATCAGCGCCACCAGCAACCGTCGCCTCAAAATACTCCGCCACTTTAGAATCGTCGGTCAAGACTCGGGCGTCGTAAGCAGAAAGACCCATCTCGCTTTCGTAGCGATGGCGTTTTTCGGCGGGCAACTCCGGCAATTGGGATTTCCAAGTCGCTAACTGCACTTCGGAAACTTGAATTGGGGGCAAGTCGGGTTCGGGGAAATAACGATAATCGCTGGAACCTTCCTTACTGCGCATACTAATAGTGCGCTGAGAGCCCTCCTCCCAGAGGCGAGTTTCTTGGATAATCCGTTCTCCGGTTTTTAGCGCTTCCGTTTGGCGATCGATTTCATAATCGATCGCCCGTTGGATGGCGCTGAAGGAGTTCATATTTTTAATCTCTACCTTAGTGCCGAACTTCTCCTCTCCCACCGGGCGAATGGAAACGTTAACATCGCAACGCAGGGAACCTTCCTGCATGTTGCCGTCGCTAACTCCCAGATAGCGAACGATGCGGCGCAACTCTTGGGCATACTCCGCTGCTTCGACGCCAGAACGCAGATCCGGTTCCGAGACAATTTCCACCAACGGAACCCCGGCGCGGTTGTAATCAACCATAGAATAAGTAGAACCAGAGAGGCGATCGCTCCCGCCGTGGACCAATTTACCCGCATCCTCCTCCATGTGGAGGCGAGTAATGCCGATTTTTTTGCGAGTAGCGTTGCCGTCGTCATCAACTAATTCTATTTCCAACCAACCATGTTCGGCGATGGGCAAGTCGTATTGAGAGATTTGGAAATTTTTCGGCAAGTCGGGATAGAAATATTGTTTGCGATCGAACTTGCTGTAGGGCGCAATTTGACAATTAAGCGCCAAACCCGCTTTGACAGCATATTCCAATACCTTCTCGTTAAGCACCGGCAACGTGCCCGGCATTCCCATACAAATAGGATCGATATTGACATTGGGGTCCGCCCCAAATTCCGTGGAGGAACTGGAGAAGATTTTGGTGTTGGTGCTTAACTGGCAGTGAATTTCGAGGCCGATTACGGCTTCGTATTCGGTTTTTACTGCAACTGCTGCGGTCATCTGCTATAGATTTAGAGACATCAGTTTTTATTTTAGTTCATTTTTGAGGAAGAAACCCGGTTTTTTGAAAAAACCGGGTTTCTGGGGTACGTTTCGGGTTTCTGGGGTACGTTTCTGGACTATGAAGATTGTTCCTGCCAGCTTTGCTTTGCCCTTTCAAAGATCTCATCTACGGTTTGGTCGGAGTAGAGCATTTCGGAAATTTCTACATAATCGTTAGAGTCTTCGTGTAACAAGCTTAGAAATCTTAAAGCATCAACAGAGCCCGGAGATTCATATAAAGCTTTTATTCCTTTAATTCTGATTTCTGTATCGTTCATCATTCGCTCTTTTTTCATCAATTTACCTCCTAGAAAAAATGTGCTTAAAACGAGTAATTGCCTCTCCGATCGCACATAAATAATACCATTTTAATAAAGTTATGGAAGAGTTGTAAAATTCTCCCACCTTTCTGACCTCCTAAGTAGGTAGGCAAAAATATTTGCAGAAAATTTTCCCCGTAGAACAGACATCTTGTCTGTTCGGTGTCTAATTAATTTTGCACTCCTACTTAGGGACTTGCCATTTAATAAAATACCGATGTGTCGGGCTCCGGTTCGCGCGCGCCCTACCTACCATTGGTACTCTATTTTTTGGCAAGTCCCTTACCTCCCGCTTACCTCTGACCTTTAAATCACAAGTCTTTCACATCTTTACTAAATTGGTATAAGATATTTTTGAGTGGAACCCGACATCTGCTGCGTTGGGTTCCGCTTCGCTCCACCCAACCTACAATTTTAGAGAATTGGTCTGTGAAACCCGGTTTTTTGAGAATACACAGGCCTGCTCTCTAGTAAAAAACTTAAACCAATCTCAGTTTAATCGACTGCTGCGTTGGGTTCCGCTTCGCTCCACCCAACCTACAATTTTAGAGAATTGGT
>CAZUCT010000021.1:6648-40706 GCA_964619285.1 uncultured bacterium
AATACACAGGCCTGCTCTCTAGTAAAAAACTTAAACCAATCTCAGTTTAATCGACGATGGTGCGCTGCGCGCACCCTACTACAAAAAGCGTTCCTCGCCCGCCAGAAACCCGGTTTCTTACATCTTCGTGCTTCAACTAACAAGCTCGCCATTAGCAATTAGCAATTAGCAATTAGCAATTAGCAATTAGCAAAAATCGTTAAATTTTTACCCACCATTTTAACCGTGCTGCCCTACTACTACTCGTTCTGAGTATGAGTTAGGCCAGAAAAGGAAGGCCATTTTTTGCTATAATCGATGAAGGCGATCGCCCCTGGTGGGACATCCGGCTTCTCTGCGAAAAACTGCCTAACTGGTGCTAGACTCTGAGTAGAATAAGTTATCCAAATAGCTCGAAATCTGACAATTTTTGCAAATAAAAGGAGAAAGAATGGCAGACATCACTAAAGAAGAAATGCGCGACAGGTTAGGAAATATAGACCAAATTCGCGATATTATTTTTGGCTCTCAATTAAGAGATTTTGAAACCCGCTTTGACAAGCTCGAATCAGATTTATCAATGCTCCAGCAAGAAATCGAAGACCGCACGGAGCAAGTAAAAACAGTCCTCTCTACAGAGATGCGGGCGGCGGTAGAAGCTCTGGAGAAAAAGTTCAAAACTTTAAACTTAAATACCCAAGAAGAATCCGCAGATCTTAAGCAACAAATAGACCGAGTAAATCGCAAATTTTCTACCAGTCTGGAAGCTCTCGACGAAGCAATTGATAAGCAAAGCAACTCAATTCGCGACGAACTTTCTCAAACGCGAGATAGGCTGCAAGAAGATGTCAGAAGTCTCAAAAACCAGGTTTTTGAAGAACTAACCAGGCGCTTTTCCGTCTTGCGAGATGAAAAGGTGGCTCGCGACGATATGGCAGAAATTTTGTTTGAACTAGGTATGAGGTTAAAAGGCACTGAATTCGTGCCCGAACTCAAAGAAGTAGCGGAAAACAATATAGAACCAGAAGTTCTTTTACCCCAACGTCGTCAATAAAAGGATAAAAACAGATGGCTTTATCGAAGAAAAATCCAGCCAATCAAAACCAACCCCAAAATTCTGTTTCCCAATCTGTAGAAGAAAATGCAGAAGCGTCTCAGCTTGAGGCTTTATTGAGCCTGATGGCTGAGTTAAATATTGTTAATTCAGGGTCAAAAAATCAGCAGCAATCTACTGCTTCCGAACCAGTTTCAGATGATGCGGTAGGTCATGGTTTGGATGCTTCGGAAAAATCGCCATCAATGCCGGAGAAACTCGAAGAGTCTCAACTCTTTGAGTTTTCTGTTAGGAAAGAGGAAAACCCAAAAATATCTTCCGTCGAAAGTGGGAAAAAATCTGTCGGGAAAAAAGAGAAATTAGAGCCGTCAGAAAAGCAGAAAGATGAATTAAAGAAATCTCCAAAAGTTCCCTGGTCCCCAAAAAGAGAAACAGCTCCTAAAAATAGCGCGTGGTTTCCCGATGCTAAGGATGCGGTTGTCGATATTCTCGATGGGGGGCAAACCCGAGTCAGACGTTCTACTTATAAAGAAAATCTACAAAAACAGCAAATCTCCAAAGAAATCGCCAAACAACAAGCAGAGGTGGAAGGCGTACTAGGAGAAGTATTTAATGTCTTAGTTCAAGAACAAGAAAGCAAAAAAACTGGGGAAACTTCGGAATCAAAAGAAAGGAAAAAGGCAGAAAAAAAACCAGAATTAGGGGTAGAAGAAATAGCAAAAAAACCCCCTATAAAAAAAGAGAAGTCGCCCCGAGGATCTGGGGATAATTTTATTTCTCAAAATCGTCGAGAAACCCCGAAGCAAAATCAGAAAAATAGAGAAGAAAAAATAGCCCATCCAAGGGATGAAAAGGCAGAAATAGAGGCAATATCGGCATTATTTAATCTTTTATCGACCCCACAACCAGAAGCTAACAAATCTTCAGAAACATCCCCAGAAGAGAAATCGATAAATCTCGAAGAGATTGTCGAAGAAAAAACTGTTGGTATGCCAGAAACAGAGGAGATTGTTATTGGCAAAAACTATAGTAAGAAAACTGCATCAGTACCAGAAACAAAAATCCAGGAAATAACTGCAGATACATCGGAAAAAGCTCTCAAAACCCCAGCAGCAGAAAGTAAAGAAATAACTGTAAAGAAACCTGCGGATGCTGCTGTAAATACCTCTGCTGAAGGCGATGCTTTTATGTCTTTGCAGAATCTTCTGATGGGGCCGGAAATGAACAAATTTAAAGAACTCAATACGGAATTGGAGGATAAATTAACAATTCTTCAACGTAAAATATCGGATCCTCAAGAATTGACTAATTTAATGTTGCCGTTAATTGCCGAATTATTGAGTTTAAAAATAGCCGAGGCCAAACAAGAAGTAGCCTGGGCGATCGCTCCAATTATCGACGAAGCAATAGAGAGGAAAACCCTAGAAGACCAAGAAGGAATGGTAAGGGCCATGGCACCTTTGATGGCACCGGCCATTACCTCCCAAATAAAAAAATCTCCCAAAGAATTTGCCAAAGCAATAGCACCAGAAATAGCAGCAGCAGTGGAAGAACAAATTCGACTGGGGCGGGAGACAATGGTAGATGCTTTAGCTCCGATAATTGACCGGATGATTCAGAAGAAAACTAAAGACGACAAACAGTCAATTATCGATGTCATTGCTCCGTTATTACCTGGGGCAATCTCAGAACAAATTAGAACTTCGCCTAAAGAAGTTGCCAGGGCTATAGGACCGGAAATAGGACAGGCTATTAGAGAACAAATTAAAATAGATAGAAACGAAATTGCCGAGGCGATCGCTCCAGAAATGGGCCAAGCAATCAAAGAACAAATAACCTTAGAAAGAGACGCCATGGTAGATGCTCTTTATCCAGTCATAGGCAGTACCATTTCCCGATACATGGCAGAAGCAATTCAAGAGATTAACGACAAGATAGCTAAAGCAGTCAGCATGGACGGATTTCGTCGCAAAGTCCGCGCTAAAATTCGAGGAGTTTCCGAAGCAGAATTAATCCTCTCAGAAGTAATGCACTTTACCGTGCAAGCTGTATTTTTAATTCATAAAGGTTCTGGGTTAATAATCTCCGAAGCGCAGCATCCAGGAAGGGAAAGATTGGAATCGGAAATGGTGGCGGGAATGCTGACAGCTATCCGCAGTTTCGTCAACGATTGTATCGCTCAATCGGGGGAAGTGTCAGAACTAAACGAGATTGAATATGGGGACTCGAAAATTATTATTGAAGTAGGGGGTTACTGTTATTTTGCAGTAGTAGTTAAGGGAGATCCCAAAAAAGAGTTTATCAAAAAAATGCGGGATACTCTCAGCACGATTATCCTCCAACACGGTAAAGTAATTGAGGGATTTGAGGGGGATCCGGACAGCGTACCGGAGGAAATTAAGCAACTTTTAGATGGGTTAATGGAAGTAGTTAATACCCCGCCGCCAAAAACTGCTAAATTTCCCTTTGCCTTAATATTTTTGATAATAGTAATTGCCGGCGGTATTTTCATACCTTGGGGCTATTCTCGGTATCGCTTCAAACAACAACAGCAGCTCGCTGCCGAAAATGCTGCCGAAAATGCCAGGATCGAACAAAAAGTGGCCTTGGCCTTGGCCTCCAATCCGAGTTTGGCCGTCTATCGTTTAAATGTGGAGGTGGAGGAAGGGGCGATCGCTCTAAGCGGCAAGTTGCCCAACCAGCGCTTGCGGC
Organism: uncultured bacterium; assembly: GCA_964619285.1. Taxonomy (GTDB): domain Bacteria; phylum Cyanobacteriota; class Cyanobacteriia; order Cyanobacteriales; family Microcoleaceae; genus CALKCV01. The sequence continues at coordinate 10,394 of CAZUCT010000021.1, forward strand.
AAGAAGCTGAAGAAATAGCAAAAAAAGCGGCCCCAAACCGAGAGTTAGATAATAAAATAGTAGCAGTAGAAATCCCCGTCGATCCAGAACAGGTAACGGTGGCGGTTGAAAGGGTGACGGGGGCCTTAAATCAGATTAAGGGCGTGTCGGTTGTTACAGAATACGCAGAAGGAAAAGTCACTACAGAGGGAACGGTGACGGACATGGCCCAATCTCAAACAATTGTCCGAGAGCTAGAGCAAATTCCAGGGGTGAAGTCCGTTGTCAGTACGATTAAATTAAGTCCCCTGACTCTGGAAACCCGCATCTACTTCGATGCCAACTCTGCACAGTTGAAACCAGCTTACCAAGAGACGATCGCTCAAATTAAGGAATTTCTCAGCCAATATCCCGAGAAACACCTAAAAATAAGCGGTTATAGCGATCGCGCCGGCAACCCTACAACTAACCAACAGTTGGCCCTTCAACGGGCGGAAGCGGTGCGATCTGCCCTGGTGGAGGAAGGTGTCGATGCGCGTCGACTGGAAGTAAGCGGTAGTGCCACCCCTCCTCCAGACGTGGAATCCAATCAACCGCTACTATTATCTAGGTGCGTACTTTTTGAACCGTTCGAACCGGGTGCAAAATAGGTAGTTATGACCACAATATCGAAGAAAATTTGTTTGGTAGGCGATTTTGGGGTAGGTAAAACTAGCCTCATTCGTCGATTTGTCGATGGCCAGTTTAGCGATAAATATCTCTCAACGGTGGGAGTGAAAATTTCGCGGAAGAAAGTTGACTTGTCAGAAGAAAAAAGCGTCCAGCTTTTAATCTGGGACTTAGAAGGTCATACTAAATTTAAGGCGATCGCTCCGAGTTATTTACAAGGAGCAGGCGGTGCGATTATTGCTGCGGACGTTACTCGCCAAGAAACCATAGATAATTGCACCGAAAGACTCCAACTGTTTTTATCTGTAAATCCTAAAGGGATAGCTATTTTTGCCTTAAATAAAGCAGATTTGATAGAGCCAGAAAAGGTGCAATTACTATTAGAAAATGTCAAAGAAGAGAAACCGGATGCAGTAATAGCAACCTATTCTACCTCAGCGAAAACAGGCGAAAATGTTGACAAAATGTTTAATTTAATTTCAGAAAAAATGATAGAGCAAGCAGCAGCTAAGTAGTCGGAAGAAGGCCATATGCCATAGGCAAAAGGCAAAAGAAGGGAGTAAAGTAAAATCTTTTTTTGCCCTTAAAACTTCTTCCCTATTGCCTATGGCCTATGGCCTATGGCCTTTCAATAATTGCTATAAATGAATAAACTATTAAAAAAACTCTTAGCACCCCGCAATATAGAATATTTGACCCTGGATCGGGATTTAGTTATTATTGAAAAATCTTGGGGGGCAGCTAGTTTTGCCGAATCGCCAGAAGAGGTAAAAGTAGGTCGAGATATTCGCTTAAGCTTTCCCGAATTTATAGGACTAGAAGATACTTTTACGACAATTTTAGAAGAAGATAGAGAAGCATTCGAGTTGAAAGGAATTAATCGAGAAAAGGCGGGGGAACTTCAGTATCTAGACATATCCATTGTCGGTGGCCAAGACGAAGAAGAAGAATTAAAAAATTGCCTCTTCGTCTTTTTAGAAGATGCCACGGAAAGAATGCTATTAAAACAAGAACTGGTACAGTCGAGAAACGACGCTTATTTTTTATTAGAAGAATTAACCGCTACAAAATCTTATCTAGAACGAGTTCTAGAATCCACCGCCGATGCTTTATTAGTTACTTCCAATTCCGGGATTATTAAAACAGTTAATCGAGCCGGCGAAGAGCTATTTGGCTATAGCAAAGAAGAATTAATAGATCGTCCCCTATCCCAAATACTCGCCCCAAATGCCGTAGAACAGGCATCTAGCCTGTTAGAAGAAGCATCTAGCCTGTTAGAAGAAGCATCTAGCCTGTTCGATAGAACCTCCAATTCCCAAACCATAGAAGTGACCTGTCGGACCAAAAGCGGTCGAGAAATTCCAGTGGGATTTTCTCATTCCCCCATTCAGACAAAGTTAAAAGAGCTACAAAACGTCGTTTATATCGGTCGAGACTTAAGCGAAACCAAGCGAGTCCAAGCTGAGATGGCCCTAATGAACGCCACCTTGACCCAAAAAGTCGAGGCCAGAACCGCAGAACTGCAAAACACGGTCCAACAGCTAGCTAAAGAAATGGCCGAAAGGCAAAGGACCGAGGAAGCCCTCCAGAATATAGTCAGCGGCACGGCCTCCGTAACGGGTAAAGATTTCTTCCCCGCCCTAGTTAGCCATCTGGCTGCTTCCCTGGGAGTTCGCTACGCCATAGTCTCGGAGCTTAAGGCAGAAGCTCGCCTCCAAACTTTAGCCTTCTGGCAGAACGATCGCCCCGAAGAAAACATCGATTATGCCATAGCAGGCACCCCCTGCGAAATAGTCAAGCGAGAGGGCAAACCTTGTTACTACCCAGAAAAATTGCAGGAACAATTCCCAGAAGTAGAACGCGGCTATTGCCTGTTCGATGAAGCCGTCTCTTACCTGGGAGTGCCTTTATTAGATGCTTCCCAAAAAGTCATCGGCCTGTTGTGCGTGTTAGACGACAAGCCGATTTTGGAACAACAAAAGTTAAAGTCAATTATGACGGTTTTCGCCGCTAGGGCAGCTGCGGAACTTCAGCGCAAGTGGGCAGAGGATGCCCTACAGCAAGCTAACGAAGAGTTAGAGGTGCGGGTGGAGGAAAGAACTAGGGAGCTAGTAACCGCCAACAAAGACTTAGCGGCGCAAATAGCCGATCGCCTCGAAGCAGAGTCTGCTTTAGAACAAAGCGAGGCCAGGGCCACCAGACATCAAACGGGCCTGCTGCTCCTGGCTCAGTGTCAAGCTATTTATAGCGGGGACGCTCCCGCAGCTTTTCGGGAGCTTACCAAAATAGCGGCTCGCATCCTCATGGTAGAACGAGTCAGCGTTTGGTTGTATGACGAATCTCGCTCCCATCTCTGCTGCGTTCAGCTATACCAACTGAGGGAAGGCAAGCACTCGACAGGTTTGACCCTAAACGTTAGCGATTATCCGAATTATTTCCGCGCTCTAGAAAATAAGCGCTCGATCGCGGCCGACGACGCCCGCACTCATCCTGCCACTAGGGAATTTTCTCAATCTTATCTGGAGCCTTTGGGAATTACTTCCATGTTGGACGTACCCATCCGTCTCGACGGACGAACCGTGGGGGTAATTTGTCACGAACATATAGGTTTCCAACGAACCTGGCAGCTAGACGAGCAAAACTTTGCTAGCTATCTGGCTTATATGGCATCCCTAGCCTTAAGCACTCGCGATCGCCTCCAGGCCCAGGTAGCGTTGCGCCATAGCGAGGAACGCCTGCGAACTATTATCAGCAATACCACCGACGGCATCTTAGTTTTAGATGCTAGGGGAAAAATAGTTTTCTTCAACTCGGCGGTCCAATCTATGTTTGGCATCTCGGAAAAAGAACTTCTGGGAACCATGTTTGGTAATCCCATCGTTGGCACTTCGGAGTTGCTCGTTTTGCCTCCAAACAAAGAAAGTGTAATTACCGAAATGCGATCGGTAGAAATTACTTGGGAAGAAGCCCCCGCTTATCTGGCCTCTCTGCGAGATATCACCGAACGCAAGCAAGCAGAAGAGAAGTTGAAGCTTTATCGCGAGATTATCGCTAATTCTAACGACGCGATTTCTATTATCGATTCTCAAGGTCGCTATCTCGAACAAAACCAAGCCCACGAAAACTTGTTGGGGTACTCCGATGGGGAGTTAAAATACAAGACTCCCGCCTTGCACTTGGGAGAAGAAGTTTTCGGGGAAGTCTTTCACGAGCTGTCAACCCAGGGGAGGTTGAGGAAAGAAATTATTAGTTGGAACAAAGCAGGGGTAGCGATCGATATCGATCTGGCCGGTTTTGCAGTACGATCGCCCCAAGGCGAGATTAGCTGTTATGTGCAAATTAAGCGGGATATCAGCGATCGCAAGCGAGTGGAACAGGCTTTGCGCTTGACTCAGTTTTCCGTCGATAACGCCGCCGATGCCGTCTTCTGGATCGATTCTCATGCCCGCTTTTTCTACGTCAATGTGGCTGCTTCCAAGGCTTTGAAATACGATCGCTCTCAACTCTGGCAGCTATCCGTCTGGGATATCGATGTTAATTTGCCCGCCAGCAAATGGTCCGAATTTTGGCAGGAATTAAAATCCCGAACTTCTCTGATGTTTGAAAGCGAACATAAAAGGGGCGATGACAGCATCTTCCCGGTGGAACTTACGGTCAATTATCTGGAATTTGACGGGCGAGAATATGCCTGCGCCTTTGCCAGGGATATCAGCGATCGCAAACAAGCAGAAAAAGCGCTCCAAAAATCCGAAGCTCGGCTCTCTGGCATTTTAGAACTGGCAAAAGATGCCGTTATTTCTATTAACGAAAAGGGCAAAATTACCCTCTTTAACCAAGGCGCTAGCAAAATTTTTGGTTATACGGCACAGGAGGCGATCGGTCAATCTCTGGACTTTTTAATTCCCGAAAAATTTCGAGAAATTCACAGAAGGCATATAGAAGAATTTCAAAAGTCGTCCCAGACAGATAAAAGAATGGGAGGCAACCGAGAAATTCCGGCATTGAGAAAAGATGGAACCGTTTTTCCCGCAGAAGCTTCTATCTCCAAACTCGATTTAGATGGGGATATTATTTTAACGGTAATTCTCAGAGATATTACGGAAAGAAAACGAGCAGAAGCGGCAATAAAAGAGAACCAACAGCGGTTGCAAGGCATTTTAGATTACGCTCCCGCCATCATTTTTATTAAAGATTTAGAAGGAAAATATATAGAAATTAACCGTCAAATTCAAGAGTTATTTAAAATAGCTCCCCAGCAGTTAAAAGGAAAAACAGATTTAGAGCTAGTGCCGGAGATTTTGCCGCCGGAATTAGCCGAACTTTGGCGGCAAGAAGAAGAACAGATTATCTCTACTAAATTGGCAAGCGAGTCGGAATGTCTGATTCCTTTGCCCGATGGCATTCACAATTTTTTAATAACTAAATTTCCCCTTTATAATGCCAGCGGCGAACCTTATGCTATTTGCGGTATCGGAACCGATCTGACGGAAAGAGTGCGGGCAGAAAGAGAGCGCGATCGCTTCTTCAGTCTCTCGGTAGATATGCTCTGTATCGCAGGCTTTGACGGCTATTTCAAGCGCCTAAACCCCGCTTGGGAAAACACACTCGGTTACAGCATCTCGGAACTGCTAGCCGAACCATTTATAGAATTAGTTCATCCAGAAGACCGAGAAGCAACTCTAGCGGAAGTGGCAAAATTGACAGACGGTGTTCTTACTATTAACTTTGAAAACCGCTATCGCTGTCGGGACGGCTCTTATAAATGGTTAAGCTGGATGTCGGCCCCCTTCACTAAAGAGGGTTTAATCTACGCAGTAACTCACGACATTACCAGTCGCAAAGAAAACGAAGCAGCACTAGAACAAGAACGCAGGCAGTTACAACAAATTATAGACCGCGCCCCAGTGGCGATGGCTCTGTTCGATAGGGAAATGCGTTATATTGCTTGCAGCGAGAAATGGCTGACAGATTACAATCTAGAAGGGGAAGTTCTCATCGAACGCAACCATTACGAAGCCTGCCCCGACCTACCGCAAGGATGGAAAGCTGCTTACGCCCGGGGAATGACTGGAGAAATCGTTTCTGCCAACGAGGATTTCTGGGAGCGATCGGACGGCAGCAAGCTATATCTGCGCTGGGCGATCCATCCTTGGTATGCCAGGGAAGGCGAAGTCGGCGGCATCGTTGTCGTCAGCCATCTCATTAACGAATTGGTAGAAGCGAGGGAAACCGCCCTTGAGGCCGCCAGGATGAAATCGGAATTTTTAGCTACCATGAGCCACGAAATTAGAACTCCCATGAATGGAGTTATCGGCATGACCGACTTGTTAAAAAGAACTAAATTAACCGCCGAACAGCAAGAATTCGTGCAAACTATCGAAGTTAGCGGTCAAAATTTGCTGTTGATAATTAACGATATCCTCGATTTTTCTAAATTAGAGGCGGGCCAAATGCGTTTGGAGACGGCAAATTTCCAGCTCGACGATTGTATCGAAAACGTGGCCGAGCTCCTAACAACCCAAGCAGAAGGGAAGGGGTTGGAAATCTTTACTTGGATAGAACCCAACCTGCCCCTAGCTTTAAAGGGAGATGGCTCTCGCTTGCGCCAAATATTGATGAACCTGGCGGGCAATGCCGTTAAATTTACCGAAGGGGGAGAGGTGGTATTAAAGGTGTCGGGGGTCAAGAAGAAACCGGGTTTCTGGGAGGAAGAAAAGAAACCGGGTTTCTGGGAGGAAATACGCTTTGAAGTCTGCGATACGGGAATAGGTATCGCGCCAGAAAACCAGAAAAGGTTGTTTAAATCTTTCTCTCAGGTAGATGCTTCTACCACTCGCAAATATGGCGGTACCGGTTTGGGATTGGCTATTTGCAAGCAACTGGTAGAATTAATGGGGGGCGAAATCGGAGTAGAAAGTACCCCCGGCCAAGGCTCCACCTTTTGGTTTACTGCGACGTTTGAAAGACAAGAAGGCAGGGTTCCTGGGGATTCTTTTCCCGCACTTTCAAATCGACGGTTGTTAATAGTAGATAATAATCCTACCTCTCGTCGGATTTTGCGTTCCTACACCAGAGCTTATGGAATGTTGGTAGAAGAGATGGAGGCGGGAGAGAATTTAATCGGGGTTCTTTTCCAAGCTGCTAACCAAGGGCAACCCTACGATGTCGTCCTGGTAGCTAGCGATGCTCCCGGCATTAATTTCAATGCTCTGGAGGTTTTGTTAAAATCTAATTCTACTTTGGCAAGTAGTAAGTGGATTGTTATTTGTTCGCGCGATCGCCGCCACCGAGCTGTAGAACTCCAGGAATTAGGTTTCGCCGGCTATCTCCTCAAACCTGTAAAAAGCCGACGACTTCTCCAATGTCTCGCCGAGGCGGTAGGAGAAGGCAACAGGCAGCAAGCAACAGGCAACAGACAACAGGCAACAGATTCCCCATTCCCCACCGATAACCCATCCGCACTCGTCCCGTACAATACCCCTGCCAACCCCATTCCCCAACTTAAAATTCTCTTGGTGGAAGATACCCCCATCAATCAAAAGGTCGCTTTAAGTTTGCTGAAAGCGGCGGGATACGCCGGCTGCGACTGCGCTGCTAACGGTCGAGAGGCTCTGGATCGCCTCGCCGAAACCGATTACGATGTTGTATTGATGGATTGCCAGATGCCGGTGTTGGACGGTTACGAAGCGACTAGACTGTTGCGGGAACGAGAGGGGAGCGATGGCCATACGGTAGTAATTGCCATGACTGCTAATGCCATGAAGGGCGATCGGGAGAGGTGTCTGGCCGCTGGTATGGACGATTATATTAGCAAGCCTATCAATTTGGAGGGTTTGAAAGATGTTCTCAACGCTTGGTCGCAGCAAAAACTCCAAAACAGGGAAGAAACCATCGCCGCGATCGACCCCGAAACGACAAGTCAAGAGACTGAGGAGCTAGCAGTAGATTTGAGTCGCTTGCACGAACTCTCTCGGGGGGATACGGAATTCGAGCTGGAGATGCTGGAAACTTTTCTCGAAGATGCTCCGAGTTACATAGAGGAAGCTAAAAAGGCTTTGGCGAATCAGGATTTTGCCACCGTCTACGCTAGGGCCCACCAGCTCAAGGGTGCTAGTTCTATGGTCGGTATTAGAAAAATGCCAGAAGTAGCAGCTAGACTCGACGAGCTCGCTAAGGAAAATCGCACTGAGGGAGCTGAGGAGTTATTAGTTGAGTTGGAACGTCTCCTGAAGGTTGTTATAGAATTTGTTGAAAATTGGGAGTAGATAAAGTTTGCTGAAAAATCCCAAAATTTACCGATTTTGCTAATTGCTAATTGCTAATTGCTAATTGCCAATTCAAAAATTGGTAAAAAATTGTTAGGACTTGCGTAGTAATAAGGTACCGACTTGTTGGGTGGAGGTTCGCGCGAGCCCGACCTACGATTTTCCTTCATCTGGTAGTTTATTTTTGCGCGACTCCTTAAGTGCGCCGCAGGGCACCTTAGAAATTGTTAATTGTCAATTGTTGGAGCTTATCTAACAAAGCTTCTGGAGCGAGGGGCGGACTGAACCAATAACCTTGGATGAGATAGCATTGATTGAGGCGGAGGATATCTAGTTCCGCCTCAGTTTCTACTCCTTCGGCGATCGCCTTTAAGTTCAAACTTTCTGCCATTTTTAAGATAGCAGAAATTAAAGCCGCGCCTTTAGAATCGGGAGTGAGGTCGCGCACGAAGCAGCGATCTATTTTTAAGATATCAAAAGGAAATTGCTGTAGGTAGCCTAAAGATGAATAACCCGTACCGAAGTCGTCCAAAGATAGGGTAATGCCTATAGCTTTGAGTTTTTTCAAAGTAGCGATCGCCTGGGTGGGATTTTGCACTACCGCACTTTCGGTCAGCTCTAACTCCAGCAGGCTAGGATCTAAACCGGCGTTCTCCAAGATTTTAATAATTCTCAGGCTCAGATCCGGTTGATTGAACTCCCGTCCCGACAGATTTACCGCTACGGGTAAATATAGTCCTGCCTCGTACCACAGAGATGCTTGCTTGCAAGCGGCAGCCAAAACCCATTCATCCAGAGGTATAATTAACCCCGTCTCCTCTGCGAGGGGAATAAATTCTCCTGGAGAAATCAAACCTCGTTCTGGATGCTGCCACCGCACCAAAGCTTCCACTCCCACAACCTTTCCAGTTTCTATATTTACCTTTGGCTGATAATGTAATCTGAGTTGTTCTGCTTCGATAGCATGGCGCAATCCCGTTTCTAGCATCAGGCGATCGTAAGATTTTTCCTGAATAGTTTTCGCATAGATTCGATAGCAATTGCCTCCTTTATCTTTAGCTCGGTACATTGCTGCCTTAGCATTTTTTAGGAGGTGGTCGATATCCTCCCCGCTCTCCGGATAGAGAGCTATCCCCATGCTGCAACTAATAAATACGTTGTGTTCTGCTAGGGCAAAGGAATCTTCCAGACTTTTGAGAATATCCCCTGCCACTTGTTCTGCAGCATTTAGGTTAGGAACTGGGGGGAGAATTAGAGCAAGTAGTTCGCTACTTAGTCGCGCCACCGTACCCTCTCCGTCGGCATAAGGTATGAGGCGATCGACCACAGCTTGTAATAATAAGTCGCAACAGTCAGTTCCCAAACTGTAATTCAATTGCTCGAACTGATCTAAACTGAGTACGGCGACGGGCACTAATTCTGCTGAGGGATTAAAAGAGGTTAAGAGTTCCCGGAAGCGATCGCGCAATACCAGTTGATTCGGGATTTTAGTCGAACTATCAAAATAAACTAAATTATTGAACTTGGCAAGAGCCTCCCGTACTGCCTTAGTTTTTTGTACTTCTATAGTTTCGTATTTGTTTAACTGAGTGGCGATGGCACTTAATAATTCGTCTCTGGTAAACGGTTTGGTCAGAAAATCGTTAGCTCCCAGTTGCATGACTTGTCGTAAAGTCGCGCGCTCGTCCTTGGCCGTCAGGCAAATAAAAGGAATCATGGCCGTGGCCTCCTCTTCCTGTAAGGTCGATAAAACCCCGTAACCGTCCAACTCGGGCATCATAATGTCGCATAGTATTAAATTGGGGGCTTCCGCACGGGCCAACTGCACTCCCTTCCTGCCATTTTCAGCCGCAATTGCTTCATACCCTGCTTTAGAAAGTAGTTTCAGCACTAGCTTGCGAATAGATTGGTCATCTTCTATAACAAGGATCTTTTTCATCGGTACAATTATAAGTATTCTTTTTAGGTATGACAATAGGAATTACTTTTGCTCCTACTGCCTCCCAACCCGCATAAAGGCCATTAGGCCCGGGGGGTTGATGGCCACCCGCCAGCTAAAATTTTGGGACAATAAAAACATAATTTGAGACTATTTTAACATTCATCGCCTCTCTCAAGGCAGACTAAATCAAAACCCGTAGGGGAAAAGCGATCGGTCTCAATCAACTGAAAAACTTATTAATTTTAAGGCAAATAAAATTAGTATTTTGGTAGTTTATTTCAAATAATAGCCAAACTAATCTAATTTAAAATAATCAGAAAAAGATTTTGTTATCAAAAAAAACTGAAGTAATCTTAATTAAAACTTGTCTTGCCGCTCCTCTGAGAGGGGCTGGCCGTAAAAATGGCACGAGTTGGCAATTATATTTGGCCCTCTGTCCCTGGGACAGTGGGAGTATCTTAACCAGAGAAGTTGAGATGGGACTCGGTTAGGAGGCGGCGCGAACATCGGTGAATATGTTAAAGTTAGTTCAGCTTAAGAGTTGTTGGCTGCTAAGTAGGTAGGCAAAAATATTTGCAGAAAATTTTCCCCGTAAAACAGACATCTTGTCTGTTCGGTGTCTAATTAATTGGGCACTCCTACTTAATTCTTGGGGCGCTCCTAGTTCTAGGTTTGAACCAAGTAATGTCGCTTTTTGGGAATAGGGAATCGGGAATAGGCAAGAGTTGGGTAAGTTTTTATCTATTTTTTAATTTCTGAAAAACCGTTGATGATTGTCATCTAAAAAAACAGGAGAATTGCCAGTGAAATCGATTATAAAAAAACTATTAGCACCTCGTAAAATAGAGTATTTAATAATCAATAAAGATTGGATAATTTTAGACGCTTCCTTTAGCATCCAGAGGTTAGCAGATAATCCTCAAGAAGCAGTTCCGGGTAAAGACGTTCGTTTGAGTTTTCCCGAACTAATAGGAATAGAAAATATTCTCGCAGAGGTTTTAGCAGAAAAGCAGGAAAATTTCCAAATAAAAGGAATTGCACGCTCCCTCGATAAAGATTCTCCTCTGTACATAGACCTTTATATTATTGCCGATAGAGACGAAAAAACCCAAGAAAATAACTTAATGCTGCTGGTAGAAGATGTCACGGAAAAAATGGTGACTCAGCAAGCGTTAATCCAGGCAGCTAACGAATCAAATCTATTATTAAGCGCCCTGGCAGCTTCCAAGGATTATATAGACAAAATTATTACTTCGATGACCGATATTTTGTTAGTAACTAACAAAGACGGTCTGATTAAAACAGTTAATCCAGCAGCGGAAATTTTGTTTGGGTACAGCCAAGAAGAATTAATCGGTAAATTTATTTCGACGGTCATACCAGAAGAACATTTATTGCACCAAGTACGGGAAAAAAAATTATTAGATAAAGCTCTAAAACCAGAAGATTTGGAAGTAATTTGTCAGGCTAAAAATAACGAAAAAATAATTTTAGAGTTTTCTTGTTCTCCAATTCAAAGCGATGTTAAGGGGCTCGTAGATTTTGTTTATATCGGTCGGGATATTACTATTCGCAAACGACAAGAAGAAGAACTCAACTTAGCTTTGGAAAAAGAAAGAGAACTAAGAGAATTAAGAAGTCGCTTCTTCTCGATGGTAGCTCACGAATTTGGCAACCCGTTAAACGCAATATTATTCTCCTGCCAGTTGCTTCAAGAATACAATCAAGACATAACTCAGGAGGAAAAAGAGCAATATGTCGGCTACATTGAAGAATCTTCCAAACAGATGATAGAACTCTTAAATGATGTCCGGTTTATTGGTAAAGCTGAATCCAGAGGACTTGCTTATAAACCAGTATCAATTAATTTAATAAGTTTCTGCTCTCATTTAGTAGAAGGAATGAAAATAACTACCAGTGGCAAGCACGAAATTAAACTAAATATTGCTAATAACAGAAATGCAGAAAATCCTCTCATAGATGAAAAATTATTGCGGCACGTTTTGACTAATCTGCTCTCTAATGCCATTAAGTATTCTCCCAATGGCGGCACGGTAAATTTTGACCTAACTTTAGAAGAAAAAGAGGCAAAATTTAAGATTAAAGATGAAGGAATTGGCATCCCACCAGAAAACCTAGAAAATCTGTTTCAATCATTTTATAGAGCTAAAAATGTTGGAGAAATTCCCGGTAACGGACTGGGTTTAGCTATTGTAAAACAGTGCGTAGAGTTACAAGGCGGTACTATTGAAGTGGAGAGCGAATTAGGAAAAGGAACTACTTTTAGAGTTACTCTTCCTTTGGGCAAACAAATGGTTAATGGTTCGTAGAACAGGCATCTTGCCTGTTATCAGCATTAGACAGGCTAGCATTTACTAAGGATAATCAGGAAAAATGAATGGAGTGTTAAAGAATTTATTAGCATTAAAAAACATGGATTACCTGGTAGCAAACCAGGAATTACTTATTATTGATAAATCGGCAAGAGTCGAGCGATTTGCAGATTCTCCAGATGAAGTAGTCGAAGGGCAAGATATCTGTGCTTCCTTTCCAGAATTGATAGGTACTGAAGAGATTTTAAACGCTATAATCATCGGAAAGCAAACTAATTTCGATCTAAAGGGTATTTCCAGAAATAATGCCGACGGTTCTCTTTTATATTTTAATATTTATTTCATCGGCAGTCAGGAAGATAATAGGAATCAAAATCGCTTATTTGTCTTTTTTGAAGATGTAACAGCCAGTCTAAATTTAGAGCAAGAATTAGTTCAAGCAGCTAACGAAAAAAGTTTGTTATTCAGTGCTTTATCATCTTCTAAAAAATTCTTAGATAAAATTATAGCTTCAATGGCAGATGCTTTGTTAGTAACTACAGAGTCAGGGATTATCAAAACTGTTAATAATGCCGCTATAGCTTTATTTGGATATAGTGAAGAAAAACTAATAGGAAAGCCAATTTCTTTAATTATTGAAGACCAAAATTTTTTATTTCAATTTTTAAGCAAAACTTTTTTAGAAAATTTAGGCAGAGAAGAAGGAGAAATATTTCAAGATTTGGAAGTAGTTTGTAAGAAGCAAAATCGAGAAAAGATTTTTGTCGAATTTTCCTGTTCGGTAATTAAAACCGACCTACAATACGACGTACATAATTTTATCTATATAGGTAGGAATATTACGGAGCGTATTGAAGATGCCAAACGCCTGAGCGTCCAATATGCTACGGCTCGGGTTTTGTCCAATTCTTCTACTGCATCGGAGGCAATTCCTAAAATACTCTTGGCAATTTGCGAAAGCTTGCGATGGGTTTTAGGAGAATTGTGGATGCCAGATTTAGACAAGTCGAAATCTCCAGAAACTTCCGAGCGTTTTTATCCCCATTCCTGTTGCCAAGAGCCCCCTTCAAGTTGTCGATTAAAATGCGTTCAAAGATGGTGCAGGCCATCGGTTGCGATGCCGGAGTTTGAGACAATTACTAATAAAATGACTTTTGCCCCTGGGGAGGGGTTGCCGGGCTCTATTTGGACAGGGGGTTCGCCCCAGTGGATCGCGGATATTGTCGAAGATGCTAGCTTCCGGCGACGGAGGGAGGCGGTCAAGGCAGGATTGCACGCTGCTTTTGGCTTTCCTATTCGGGACGGCCATGAAATTTTGGGGGTTATGATTTTTTATAATCGCGAGGTGCAGCAACCAGATACAGAAATGCTACAAATGATGGCTGCTGTTGGCAGTCAAATCGGTCAATTTATGAAGCGCAAACAAGCTGAGGAAGAATTGGCTTTAGAACGGGAACAAACGGAACGCTTGTTATTAAATATTTTGCCAGAACCTATAGGAGAACGTCTAAAACAAGGAGAACATACGATTGCTGAATATTTTCCTAACGTTACTGTTTTATTTGCCGATATTGTCGGTTTTACCCAGCTTGCTTCTCATTTGTCTCCGATAGAACTTGTAGATTTACTCAATAAAATTTTCTCAGAATTTGACCGCTTAACTGAAAGGTATGGGTTAGAAAAAATTAAAACTATTGGCGATGCTTATATGGTAGTGGGGGGGCTGCCAGTGCCGATTTCTAATCATGCGGAGGCCATCGCTCAGATGGCTTTGGATATGCAGGCTGCTTTAAGTATTTTTAATGAAGAAAATAATAAAACATTTAGCATCCGCATCGGCATTCATAGCGGACCAGTAGTAGCGGGGGTAATCGGTCTGAAAAAGTTTATTTACGATTTATGGGGGGATACGGTTAATATTGCTTCGCGGATGGAATCCCACGGAATAGCAGGAAAAATTCACGTTAGCGATGCTGCTTACCAATTACTTCAAGATAAATTTTTATGGGAAAAACGAGATAAAATTCAAGTAAAAGGTAAAGGAGAAATGACTACTTATTTTCTGGTAGATCGACTTTTCGATCTTTCAAGGGCCTGCCACATCGATGGCAGCAATTTTCGCCAGAATACTCGTTTGGCAACTCAGCAGATGATAGAGTTGATTAACGATAAACTCAGACAAGATTAATTGGGTTTTTTTGGCCTAATAGCTAAGGGCCCGGCATTGACCGATTCGTTGACTTATCAAAATTTGTATTCGTTTTATTGCTAAAAATGCAGTTCCTTCTATCTCTAATTGCTACTTTGGTTGCCTTTTCCGTCGCTTTAGTTAGTTCCGATGTGGCAGGGCCCAGAAATGGCCGAACTCTGCGAGCGATCGCCCTTTTAATTGGCTTTCTGGCGGCTATTGCATCTATCTATCAGTTTGCTAGCAGGTTTTTAATTGCGATCCCTGCCGGTAATGTAGGCGTTGTCGAACTATTTGGTTACGTTGACGATCGCCCTCTGACTCCCGGTTTGCATACTATTAATCCGTTTGCTAAAGTGGTAACTTTTTCTACCCGGATGAAAGATATTAAAGAAACAGTAAGCGCTACATCAAAAGAAGGTTTGGCGTTTGCGATGGATGTGAGCTTGCAATATAAGCTAAATCCTTACAAAGCAGGGGAAGTTTATGAAAATATAGGCACGAACGAACGAGATATCCTCATTTCCCGATTTCGCTCTACCATCCGCGAAATTGTAAATAACTACGATTCTCACGCTATTTATAGTCAAAAACAACAAGAAATTGCCCAGCGGCTTTATCAAGAAATGAGTCAAGAGTTGTATCCTTTGGGCTTTGTGGCAGAGGAAGTTCTGCTGAAAGATATAGTTTTACCGAAAAACGTGCAGGCGGCGATCGAGCAAAAACTAAAAGCCGAACAAGAAAGCGAGCTTATGGAGTTCGAGATTGAAAAAGCACGCCAACAAGCAGAACGTCAAAAAATAGAATTACAAGGTATCGCCGATATTCAAAAGCTCCTTTCGAGAGATTTGGCAGAGAAGGTTTTAGAGCTCAGAACTCTGGAAACAAAACAAAAATTACCCGCATCCCAAAATACTAACGTGATTATTATTGGTGGAGATGAGGATAAATTGCCCCTGTTTTTGCGGCAAGGACAGCTAGAAACGGAAGCACCAAACGAGGCCGAAAATCGCGATCGCGATTAACTAATTATCAAATTGCTGTATTACGAGGATTAATTATGGTTTTAACAGCTTCAACTATGATGGCATTGGGAACTCCGGCGCCGGATTTCCAATTACCGGATGTTGTTTCTGGGGAGAGTATTTCCCCATCGACTTTTGCGGGCAAAAAAGCATTATTTGTGATGTTTATTTGCCGGCATTGTCCTTTTGTCAAGCACGTTCAAGAAGAACTTGCCAAGATTGGCAAAGATTACGTTCCCCGAGATGTAGGAATAGTTGCCATTAGCGCTAATAGCGTCGAAACTCACCCGGCAGATGCCCCGGATAAACTGAAAGAAATGGCTTTGGAATTGGGGTTTAATTTTCCTTACTGTTACGATGAAACTCAGCAGGTAGCTAAAGCTTATACTGCCGCTTGTACTCCCGACTTTTTCCTGTTCGATGGGGAGCAAAAATTGGTCTATCGCGGTCAATTAGACGACAGTCGCCCCAGTGGGGATACACCTGTAACGGGTAAGGATATACGGGCTGCTTTAGATGCGGTGTTAGCGGGTAGTTCTGTTAGTTCCGAACAAAAGCCGAGTACGGGATGTAATATTAAGTGGAAACCGGGGAACGAACCTTCTTATTTTGGTTAGTCGGTTGTGAGTAAAAGAGGGCAGAAGCGAGCGATCGCTTTTTGCCCTCTTGCTTTTTTGAGTTTATTCATCAGGAAATAATTTTAGTTGTCCAAAGTTGGGTCAAACTGTCCAAGAGTCAAATCGATCTCGATTTGAGCGCAAATTTGCCTGGCTTTGGCTAAATCAAATTCATTATAAAGCTGGCCATGGATCGCCAACTCGATCGCGATCTCGCCATTGTTGTTTAGTGGCTGAATTTTAGGGCCACTTCTTTTTTGGCCTTTTTTTGGCCTTTTGTTGTTGTGCTACTTTTAACTTCGTCAAAACGCTTAAATGTGATTAAATCGTTTCAGTAGGTATGGCATCACTGATGACAATAGAGTTATTGACAACAGTGAAGGCAGTAGCCTGCAAAGCTCTCAACATAATGTTTCGAGCGCCATTGATATCCCTGGCAATTACATGAGCGCATTGGGGACATTTATAAATCTTGGAACCACCTAAGTTGTTGTGAATGTGACCGCAGTTTGTACAAGTTTTGGAAGTATAAGATTCATTACAACGAACTACTAAAACTCCTTTGCGGGCGGCCATCTGTTCGAGATGAGAAGCGAATTTTCCGTGACTCCAAGTCAGCATATTTCTAACAGATTTGCGGTGAATTTTTCTGGATGATTTAAGAACCATTTGAGAGGTTTCATAAGTTGGCAGAAAAATTAATTAGACATCGAACAGGCCATAGCCGCGTTCTACGGGTCAATTTTTATGTAAATATTTTTGCCTACCTACTTAAGTTGGCAGAAAAATTAGTTGAATCCGGGTTCTCATCCGAGTTGCTGCCTTACGCATTAAATAACGTTGGCGTTTGTTTTTTGATAGTGCGGCACGACTTAATAAATTGTCAAGGTGCGAGCAGAAACGGTTAATTCGCCCGATGTCTCCCTTACCAATTTCTCAAACGTTTTCACCATCATAACCCGTTAAAAATGTTCTGTTTCCGCAGGTTGAAGGCAATAACTTTATCAGAACCAGTTGTTAACGGTTCAACATAGCTCGGAAAACAAGCAAACCACTGTCCCCGTTGATAAACAAGCTCAGTTCCATAATCGCAATTACGGGGTATTTGATACCCTATTGCGGTACAAAAAAGCAGACCTTTTACCTTTTTCGGAAACCAAGTTCCATCTCGATAAGCATCGTTTTTAAACATAATTCCTTGGGATTTGTTTCGACAAGAACGATAGCGTAATTGACAACTATTAGCAGCCTTTACTTGTTTATATGCTTGTTCTGCTTCGGCAACTGCTTCTTGTCTAGTTTTTCCTAAACATTTAGTCCATTCATTCTCAGAAAAGCTCTGTCTGATTTGAATTACTTGGTCTAAGGATTTTCCTTTTGGTAAAACTTGCTGTTGATTAAAAAACTCTACGCATTGATTGTAAACCCAACGATAAGCTGCCAACCATTGTTTCCAAATTTTCTGTAGTTCTTTACTCGACCAAACAGGAATTTTTAAAACGCTATTGGACCTCACTTTTTGACTCTTTTTGTATAGGTTTTTCCCGTACTTTTTCGCTAATTTCTTTTTTGTATTTTCGCAACCCATAAAGCCGCGAACTGAAGCTGTGGATGATGGACAACATATCCTGAACGAGTTCTTGTTCGGGACTGAGTTGGCTTTCATTGAGAACCAAGAGTTCGCATCCATTACGTTCGCATAACCACTTAACCAATTCAAACCCGAATCTAACGAGTCTATCTGGGTGGGCAACGACAAGGCGTTTGATATCCCCTGTGAAAATTCTGTCCAAAATCCAGAGGAATCGCTTCCGCTTAAAATTGAGCCCGCTTCCAATTTCTGATACGATTTCTGCTTCTGGGAATTTTGAGCGTAATAGTTCAATTTGTCTCTCAAGATCGTCTCGTTGGGAATGACTTGAGACTCGCCCATAACAAACAGTGGTAGTTGTCTTGGGCAAACCAGCTGCTTGCTCGATTTCTTGGATTGAGTACCGCCTGTGCCCTGATGGGGTTTTGATGGCCTTGATTTTGCCTTCTTCTTCCCACCGTCTGAGACTGGAAACTGCAACTCCAAGAATGGACGCTGCTTCTTTTGGTCGCACATATTTCATGCTTGTTAATCATTTTTTTCGATTTTAGCACGCTTTACTCTTTTTTGAGCGTTTTAGATAGAAAATTCACAATTTGTTACAAGTCTTTTGATTGCATTTTAACTTGGTTCGCATAAAAACGACATAAGGGACTTGCCATTTAATAAAATACCGATGTGTCGGGCTCCGGTTCGCGCGCGCCCAACCTACCATTGGTACTCTATTTTTTGGCAAGTCCCTAAGCTAAAAATCAACCGGGTCAAAAGCTTGTTATTTAGTTATCTTTTTTCAACTTCCCAAGCCGAACGTCGCGGGTTCGAGTCCCACGGTCCGCTTTTCTAAAACCCCAGAAAAAGGAGAGTTTCAGCCTCTACGATTGAGTTAGGCCATCAAGCCAAGAAAAAGGGCAGTTAATAGATAGGCTAAACGCTGGAAAAACCTGTTATTTTCCTGCAATTTCTTACATAAAGTTGTCCAGTACCTAGTTTTTAATGTTACAATAAAGAAAGTTCAGGGTAATAAGAAATGGCCACAATAACATATGGCAAAGCATTACCAGAGCCAATCAATGAATTAAATGCTTTTGGGATAACTCAATTTGAGGCTGTCTTAATAGCTTATGCTCCAATATTTCGCAAGGCAGTCTGCGAAACAGTTCAGCATTTATTATCTGATAATAGCTTTAATAAATCTACTTGGAATACACATCTACAAGAAGCGTATCAAATTAATAAAAGACACGCTAATGGTGTAATTGCATCGGCTAAAGGTCAGGTAGAATCTGCTACATAAGGTCGCAAAAATTACATTAAGCAGTTAGAAGCAAAGTTAAAATCTGCTAATGGTTGGTTAAAAAAGTCGGAGAAAAAATTAAAGAATGCTCGAAAGTTTTATCGTAAAAAGAACTGGGAAAATAGTAAAAGTGGCTGTAATTTTCCTTGGTCATGTTCGTTAAAGTACAAGGATACAAACGCCGCATATCTAAGGTTTCAGATTCATCATAAAAAGCGTTACATTTACCATTTAACGAAAAAGATTGAGCATTTAAAATTAGCTCAAGTCCAAGTAAAAGTACCATTAAATCAGGTTTTTATTGTCGGTAGTTTTATTGTCGGTAGTAAAGCAGAAAGTTATGGCAACCAAGCTTGTCAATGGGATGGTAAAACCATTAAGTTTAGAGTGCCTTACTGCTTAGAAAAAAGGTTTGGTAAGTATGTTGAAACCGAGTTTGGTGGGTTCAAGAAAAACATTAACCGGATACCTATTAATGGTAGTAAAACCTGGCATTTCTATTACAAACAAGACATAAGGTTAGGCGCAGTTCAGTTTACTCCCGAACCAGTTAATCAAGTGTCTCGACCTATTAGTTATGGGGCAATAGGTTTGGACATTAACCCAGGTAGCATTGGATGGGCATATTGTGATGCGGATGGAAATCTAAGAGAACATGGACAGATACCATTAGAAATGGGATTGCCCCCCAAATTGCCCCCAAATAAGCAAAATGGTCAAATAACTAATACTTGTCTAAAAATCAAACAGTTAGCTGACAAATATGCTTGCCCGGTAGTAAGAGAAAATCTGGGCTTTAATAAGAAGAAAGAGCAGCTTCGGGAACAGGGCAAAAAATATTCTCGAATGTTATCTAGTTGGGCAGATAACAGATTTTCTGAGCTACAGATGCGTATTCTAAATAACCGAGGCATTCAACTTATTAAAGTCAACCCTGCATACAGTAGTTTAATTGGTTTGGTAGTTTAATTGGTTTGGTTAAGTACGTCCGAATGTATGGGTTAGCCAGTGATGAAGCGGCTGCACTGGTTATCGCTCGACGTGGGATGAGACTTTCTGAACGACTACCGCGCTCCTTAACCGCCTATCCTTTCGTGAAGAAAGGAAAGCACGTCTGGAGCGCGTGGAACAAATTGAATAATTTAATAAAATCCTGGGATGCTATTCAATGTCGCCATGATTATTATGGCATCCCTGTCTCTAACTGGGAATCATTGGTTAGGCCACAGTGCGAGTCGTAAGAGTGACATTGTGGCAAGCTTTTTGCGCTAACGATCGTAAACGTGACCGTGGTGTTTTTCTTTGTTAGATTTGTTGATTTTTGAGCGATTTGACAAGGTTTTTTCAAGCGGTGAAAGGTTGGGTGAAAAAATGCCTGAAAAATCGTTCTGGCGAGTAGATTTTCTCGAATTTGAGGAAAAATTCCCTCAATCAGAAAAAGGTAAGCTACAATGGTAGCATCGCGCCTTTAATGGTAGGTCTTTTAAAGCAAAATCGGGGGTTCGACTCCTCCAAGGTGCAGTGAATCGAATAAACAACGAGACGCCAAGGCGATGCGACTAGCAGCATCTACTTATAAATCCAGGCGTTGCTTTTTGCTAGTTGTTATCGAATCGCACGACCTGAAAGTTGGGACTTAAGATGGCCTTAAAAGACGGGAAACACATCTAAAATCCAATATAGGGGGATCGAGAATAGTGGTCAAAAAAGAACAAGAAGAAACCGCAAGCAAGAATGATGAAAAAAAAGGCCAAGAAATCGAACCGGGGAACTCGGGTAGTTTTTTGAGCAGTTTTTTTCAAGGAACCAAAGAAGAATTAGATAAGGTGGTTTGGCCGAGCAGGCAGCAGCTAGTAAGCGAGTCAGTAGCTGTACTGCTAATGGTCATACTATCGGCCACCATCATCTACTTAGTCGATGAGTTGTTTAGCTGGGCAGCAGGAAGGGTGTTTGGATGATTAATTCAAACAAATCAGAACTATTAACCGAAGAAACCATACAAGTCGAAGAAGAAACAGATTTTTCTTCTGATTTCTCAGAGGGGGAGGTTCGCTGGTACGCAGTGCAGGTGGCCTCGGGCTGCGAAAAGCGGGTTAAGCTCAATCTCGCTCAGCGCAGTCAAACCCTAGATGTTACGGATAGGATTTTCAAAATAGAAATTCCACAGACCCAAGCAATCAAAGTCCGCAAAGATGGCAGCCGCACGAATAGCGAGGAAAAAGTTTTTCCTGGCTATGTGTTGGTACAGATGAGGCTAAATTGGGACAGCGAAGAAAAAAAATGGGTAATAGACGACGAAGCGTGGCAGGTTGTCAAAAGCACCCCTAATGTGATTAACTTTGTAGGGGCAGAGCAGAAGCGTCGCTACGGGCGGGGTCGCGGACACGTCAAGCCCTTGCCTCTGAGCCAGTCGGAAGTAGAAAGAATCTTCAGGCGGGCCGAAGAGCAAGAGGCCGTTGTCAAAGTGTCCATGGCAGTGGGCGATCGCATTACGGTACTCTCAGGGCCATTTAAAGACTTTGATGGCGATGTCATCGAAGTTAGCCCCGAACGAAATAAACTAAAGGCGTTACTGTCAATCTTTGGACGCGATACGCCAGTCGAATTAGAGTTTAATCAGGTTCAGAAACAGAATTAATGGCGAAAAAAGTTGTTGCGATCGTTAAGTTGGCCCTTAATGCGGGGAAGGCGAATCCTTCTCCGCCAGTTGGTCCGGCTTTAGGTCAGCATGGCGTTAATATTATGGCTTTTTGCAAAGAATATAACGCCAAAACTGCCGACCAAGCTGGTACCGTGATACCAGTAGAAATATCAGTTTACGAGGATCGCAGTTTTACCTTCGTTCTCAAAACACCGCCAGCATCGGTTTTAATTAAAAAGGCCGCTGGTATCGAACGGGGTTCTAGCGAGGCCAGTCGTACTAAAGTCGGGTCAATCACCCGAGAGCAGTTACAAGAAATAGCCCAAACAAAAATGCCAGACCTTAACGCTAACGACATCGAGGCGGCAATGAAAATTGTAGAAGGGACGGCTAGAAATATGGGAGTTACCATCTCAGGCTAAAACCAAATCTGCTAAGATAGAAACCAATTCTGCAGTCCTTAAAATCACTAAAGTGATTACTACGAACTAACAATGCTAAAATCACTAAAGTGATTACTACGAACTAAAACGATATAGGGGGAGAAGCATTGCTTCGCTAACCACCCCAGGAGTAACAAATGCCAAAAAAAATATCCCGTCGATTGCAAGCACTCAGAGAAAAGGTAGAACCTCGGCCTTACGAAGTCTTAGAAGCGATCGAGCTTCTCAAAGAAACAGCTACAGCAAAATTTCCCGAAGCTGCAGAAGCTCATATCCGCTTGGGAATTGACCCGAAATACACGGACCAACAATTGCGGACAACGGTAACTTTGCCGAAAGGAACGGGCCAAACTATCCGTATCGCAGTTTTGGCAAAGGGTGAAAAAGTAAATGAGGCTTTAGAAGCGGGTGCAGATATTGCCGGTTCCGAGGAATTGATTAACGAGATAAGTCAGGGCATGATGGACTTCGATCGCCTAATCGCGACACCAGATATGATGCCTAAAGTGGCTAAACTGGGTCGCTTGTTAGGTCCGAGGGGTCTGATGCCATCCCCCAAAGGAGGAACGGTAACGGCAGATGTGGCCCAGGCTATCTCCGATTTTAAAGGAGGTAAGCTGGAGTTTCGTGCCGATAGGACTGGCATCGTTCATGTGATGTTCGGCAAGGTTTCTTTCTCAGGGGAAGATTTGTTAATCAACCTCAAAGCGTTGCAAGAATGTATCGACAGAAATCGTCCTTCGGGTGCAAAAGGCCGCTTCTGGCGTAGCGTTTTTGTCTCGGCAACGATGGGGCCGGGTATTGAAGTCGAGGTTAGTTCTTTGCGGGAGCTGAAACTAGGTCAAGCGGCATAATCTGTAAAATCACTAAAGTGTAAAATCACTAAAGTGATTACTACGAACATAACATCAAAAAATCAAAGAGCTGAAGACAGCAGGCGCTATTAGCTTAATTTCCTGCCGAGGTTCTTAGGGTTAAAAATTCAAAATTACTCGGGCAATTAAGGGTGGAGAAACCCCTTAATCGAGGTGCAATTTTGCGTTTTTAATTCTAAGCCCCGGCGGGAAAACGTCGGGGCTTTTGGTTTTTAGAGGGTTTTTAGAGACCGAATAAAGGAGGTGAAAAAGAAGAATGGGCAAAACTAAAGAAGAGAAACAGGTGATGTTGGAGGAGCTCAAGGAAACTTTGAGCGATGCCCAATTAGTGGTAGCGATCGACTATAAGGGATTATCTGTGGCGGAAATTACCAATTTGCGACGGCGCCTTTTGGAGAAAGGCAGCAGTTGCACGGTAGCAAAAAATACCATCATGGGTCTTGCCATTAAAGACGATAGTACCTGGCAGCCCATGCAGGAATTACTAAAAGGCCCCAATGCTTTCCTGTTTCTAAAAGACGATCTGGGCGCGGCGATTAAAGCTTACCAAGAATTCCAGAAAGCCACTAAGAAAACGGAGTTTAAAGGTGGCGTGATGGAAGGGCGGTTGCTGAATGAGGCCGATGTGAAGGCGATCGCCGACTTGCCGTCCAAGGAAGAGTTACTGGCTCAAGTGGCAGGTGCTATTAATAACGTGGCTACCAAGCTGGCCGTTGGCCTCAATGCCGTACCTACGAAGGTTGCTGTGGGCATTAACGAGGTTCCAGGTTCTCTCGGTCGGGCTATTGCTGCGATCGCGGCGAAGGAAGAAGGGGACGCTGCTTAGAAAGAGCCCCAAGCGATCGTAATGGGAAATAAGTAGTAAAAGCTCAAGTAATTTGAAGCTCCCATTACCTATTACCCATTACCAATTACCAAAAACTAACAACTTACAAATAGGAGATTATCAAATGTCTGCAAAAACCGACGAAATTCTCGAACAACTTAAGTCTCTTTCTCTGTTAGAAGCATCTGAGTTAGTCAAACAAATCGAAGATACTTTTGGCGTTAGCGCTGCTGCTCCTGCTGGCGGCATGATGATGCCCATGGCAATGGCAGGAGGTCCTGCTGCTGCTGTTGAGGAAGTGGAAGAGAAAACCGAGTTTGATGTGATTCTCGAAGAGTTCCCCGCCGATAAGAAAATTGCCATCCTTAAGGTGGTTCGCGGTATCACCGGTCTGGGCCTGAAGGAGGCTAAGGATCTAGTAGAAAGCGTACCCAAACCACTTAAGGAAGGGGTTGCTAAGGATGCGGCTGAAGACGTTAAGAAACAATTGGAAGAAGCAGGCGCTAAGGTAACTATTAAATAGTTAAGGTTTGCCGAACTCACCAAGAACTTAACGCTTTTTGCTAATTGCTAATTGCTAATTGCTAACTGCCAATTGCCAATTAAAAAATTAGTAAAAATTTACTTAAAAAACGGTGAAAGCATAAAAAAAAGGGGGTGCCCGTGGCGCACTCCCTTTTTTTTATGCTACTGGTATCAAAAAACGTCATTTATTACTGCCCCACTACTGGCGAATGACCTTAGTAAATTCCTTCATTGCTTCAAACTGTGTCGGCATTTTAACGCAACGCGCCAATAATTCTAAATCCAATTCCGGCAACAGTTCGCTGTTAGCAACTTCTTCGCATTCTTCGCCTCGAAAACGATAAACCGAAAGTCGATCGTTTTCCCAAAACCAAACCTCTGTAATCCCGAAACGTTTATATTTTTCTAATTTACCTTTACCGCCGCTGGTCAATGCCACTTCTATTGCTAAGTCTGGATGGGCTTTTTTTTCTCCTGCTTTTTTTTCTCCTAAGTAATAAGACTCGTCCGGTTCAAAAGATACTTGTTTAGTCTCGTTTGCCCGAGTGGCGCTGCCTGCTGAATCGAATTGTATATTTTTCTCTAAAAAATATTGTTCTAACAAGGAGCCAATGATGGTTTTAAGTCTTTCGTGGGGTTCGCCAATAGTCAGAAATTTTATTATTCCATCTAAATAAGATATTTTCAAACCCGGCCCGTTTTCAATCGCCGTTTGAATGGCTTTAAATTGTTGCCAGGTATGACGACCGGGTAAAGTAAATTGTTGTTCTTGAATAGATGTTTTTTCCGTTATTAGTTTGGCTGTCATGGCTTTTTTTTATAATAAAATAGATTGACTGTAAGCTCGACCAAAATCGATTTTAAAATTTCGAGGTTTAACGTATCTATTTTAGCAGGTTTGCGCAAAAATTGGTTGCTAAGTAGGAGTGCAAATTGCGTTGGGTTCCGGTTCCCTTCACCATTAATTAGACACCGAACAGACAAGATGTCTGTTCTACGGGGAAAATTTTCTGCAAATATTTTTGCCTACCTACTTAGAGGACCGATTAAGAAACCCGGTTTTACAGGAATATACTGGCAGGCTCCCTATTTCGCACCTCATGCGTAAGTCCTATTTATGCTATTTCAAAAGAGCGTCCGGTCGGTTTAAATTCTTCTGTTTCTTGACGTTCTAATTTAGTTTTAATTGTTTCAAAAAGTCTGATTGTTTCTAGGGGGATTGTTTCTAGGGGAAAGTATCTTTCCCCGCCACGCTGGCAAACTGTAGCTTTTACTTTAACTGTTGCAGTGTGACCGCCACCGCGCACTACTTCTGTAAACATTTTTATCACTAAAGTGATTACTACGAACTAATCGCCACCGCAGACTGGGCATTTGTCAAAAAGCATAATAGTTAATTTCTCCTTATATGGCAATTAAATTGGTTTTTCGGCATCTCAGAAACCCGGTTTTTTTGAAAAACCGGGTTTCTTGACCTCTCCAAACTATCGACTTTTAAAAGTTCTCATCTTGTCAAAAATGTAACGGGAAATCTCGGGGAAAATCTCCTCATCGTTAGCATAAGCGACATCTTCGCCGAAGACTGCCAAAATATAAATGGCGCGGTCGTCCATCGTTCTAATAAAAGCGACATCTTGACGGGATTTAGAAGTATAACCGACCTTGGAACCAAAATAAATATTAGTAGGTAAAGATTCCCCCAGAAAACCTTTTATACCGTTACTGGGGTCGTTTCTCCAGGCTTTCGGGTCTAAATCTCTGGTTAGTAAATATGCCATTCGCGTACTATATTTGGGAGAAATCGCTTGTCTGGTATAAATTTCGTACATTAATCTTGCGGCTTGGTCGGTGGTAACTTGATTTTTTAAAAACTTGTCCGAGTCGTCTCGGAGTTGAACGTCGCGACCGACTGGGCCTTGGTGTTTTAAAGAATAAATAGGATAATTTTTGGTACTCAATACGATGTTGTCGTAACCGGCTGCTTGGAAAAAATGGTTGATGCTTTTGCGTTTTTCCAGCCAGTTTTCCAACTCTTCCCCTTGCAAAGTTGACCCGGATTTAGTATGGGTTATGGCATCCAAAAGGCGACTGGCGGCATCGTTATTAGAAATTTCAATAGTTTGTTTTAAGTCGTTATGAAATGCCGATTCATTTTTAACAATTCCTTCTGCGACGGCACCGTAAAAACCTACCATCCAAAATAATTTAGCGACGCTGGCAGGATACCTCAATTCCTGGTTTTTATAACCGGCAAATTTATGAGTTTTTTTGCTGCTGACATCTACTAAAGTAATCGATAAAGCTTCTGCTGGCAGTCCTTTACGCCGGGCAATATCCACAGCTTCGTTGACGATTCCTTGTAGTTGATAGCTATAAACTTGATTGGGTTGGTGGCGGACGTTATAGGCAAATCCTAAATCTTCGACTGCTGAAGGAGGAAGATAAGCGGGAGATAAGGAAGGACTGGGAGTAATAACGGGGGGTTCTGGAGAACGGCGATTTCTAAAGGGTAAAGTTGCAGTCCAACTAATACTAATTAGGAGAATAGTTAATAATAAGATATTGCGATATTTTAAACGGGAAAATAGAGTAGTTTTTCGGCTGCGAAATTTAACCGGACGCCGCTTAACGATACGTCGCTTGATGGGGCGGCGGGTTGGTTGCCGAGGGATTTGATAGGGTGGGTTTTGTAAGTGCATTTTTTGGGAATGGGGAATTGGGAATGGGGAGTTGGCGATCGCTCCTGCGATGTCCAGTTTTTATCTGGCCGTTGTCTTTGAGGTAATTGGGACTAATGGGATTGGGCGATCGCCTAAACCATCGTCCCGCAAATTGAGCTAAATTTTACCATCGGTCGGTTAGTTGAGGGTTTGTTTTCCACAAGTTGCTTTTCCACAAATTGCTTTAAAGAAATCCAAAAGTTAAATTTTCCTAAAAGTACGATTGTTGGGTTCCACGAAGGTCCGCACAACCTACGGGATTTTAATTAACTAAAAGTACGATTGTTGGGTTCCACGAAGGTCCGCACTACTACAAGCTACAAGCTAAATAAAAAACAATCGACCAATTTTTTTCACCCATCGTCCACCCATCCGCTACATCCGTTACAAATATTTACTTCTTCATCCGCCCGCTGCTAACCACTTAGTGGCGTCCGACCTACGGGATTTTAATTTGCTTTATTATTTTGCTTTATTATTAATTGCTTAGATTATCCGAGAAGAAGCAATTTTCCACTTGCCATCGACAAACTGTAAATTGTAAAGCACTTTTATCGTACTTTTTCCTCCTCGTTTTTCGTCGAGTTTGCCATCTTGATAAAATTGGTAATCTTCGGTAACTGTCACCGTAATTTCGGCGCGATCGCCACTAACCCAAAATCCATTTACTTCGTCGATTACTTGGGTTTCATATTGATAATAAGCATTATTATTTTGCAGCCAATCGAGAGAACGTTTTGCAATTTCTTCGTATTGAGAACCGGCTGTTAACTTATTAGCTAATTCCACATCGTAAGGAGGAGCAAAAATCTTGTGCTTTGCCTTTAACCAGGAATTAATTAATTGTTTGGCTTCTCTTTCAGAAATAGGAGAAACGGGAACAGGGGGTTGGGAAGTATTTTTAACAGGTCGCGAAGACGAGGCACCTGGTGGGGCGGGAAAAGTTGCTTGTGGGGAATTTTGGAAAGAAGAAAATAAAGGTTTTACTAAGAAATTTAAGATAATGCCAAAGAGAAAAAAACCGCCGACAGTGCCGCTTAAAACTATTGCTTTTGGCTGATTTTTGAACTGTTTAAAAATAGCCAAAATAGCCTGGCTTGGGGGCAGACGAAATCCAGTTGTTTGTAATTTTTTAACTGGCCCTGGTAAAGTAGCAGAGGAAGTAAACAAAGGAAGTTCTGGAGGTTTGGCAGTTTCTATAGAGTTTAAAGCTGCCAACATTTCCTCAGCAGAAGAGAAGCGATCGCCCCCATGAGGTTGAATAGCCCGATTTAAAATAGCGACAAAAGAAGGACTGAGATTCCCCGCAAATTGAGTCCAAAGAAGCTCGCCAGTTTCCGAATTTAAGGGCAAATCTTGAGGCAATTTCCCAGTAAGTAAAAAAATCGCAGTCAACCCCAAACTATATAAATCGCTAGCATAAACAGGTCTGCCCGCCACCTGTTCGATAGGCATAAAACCGGGAGTACCAATAGCAATAGAAGGGCTAGCCTTTCCAGGTTCTCTAGCAGTTTCCATCGATTCTTTAACCGCGCCAAAATCAATTAAAACTGGCAAATTATCTCTGGCGCGTAAAATAATATTGTCTGGCTTAATGTCCCGATGAATCATGCCCCGGCCATGTATGTAATCGAGAACGGGCAGCAAATCGACTAAAATTTGCTTCGCAGAGTTCTCGTTGAGGGGTCCAGAATTTTTGACTCTAACCGTCAAGGTCTCTCCCTCGATCCATTCTTGGACGAGATAAAATTGGCCCTTCTCGTCGCTAACATAAGCGTAAAGTCGGGGAATTTGGTTGTGGTTCTCTCCCAAACTTTCCAAGATGGCCGCTTCCCGTTGGAAACGTTCTTTTACTGCTTGGTAGAGTCGCGGGTTGTTGGTAGTCGATTTTAGTTGTTTGATGACGCAGTAGCGGCCCGAGGGCATCTGCGTATCTCGCCCCAGAGAAGTTTCGCCAAAGCCGCCGCTGCTGATGGCCTTGATGACTCGATAGCGGTTGTTTAAAACTGTGGGGGTTTGAGGGGAGGTTTTACCCATTTTTTTACTTTTAAAATACACGGTTGTTATTAGCTTAATTAACGATTAAAAATGAAAAGGTTTTTTGGTTTAACGGTTTTCGGATTGGCGATCGCCGGGGCGTGGTGTGCCCGGGCAAATGCTGCTTCTTATCAGATTAACACTTACGCCAATCCTCGGCCATCTCGTATCTCAGAAACCCGGCTTTTTGAGAGCTCGGAAATCCGGTTTTTCGACATCTCAGAAACCCGGTTTTTTGAAAAAACCGGGTTTCTAAATCGGCCCTCCGTCCTGGGACAAGTTTCTTCCCCGACAGATGGGGGGGTTTCCGAAGGCCAACCGAGGCCCTCTTTGGAGGAGTTATTAAAAAAGTTGAGAAATAAAGAGGAGGAAAATTCCGAAGGGGAAGAAATTATTCCTAATAACGAACCCGCCCCAGAAATAGAAGAGGAACCTAGTTCCAAAAAAGAAGTACCAGAGATAGAAGAGCATCCTCGTTTTAGTTCGGTTATCGAGTACGCGGTGGAGGAGAAATTATCGGGACGTTCGATGCCGGCAATTATGCAGGCGATCGCCGATTATTTTCTGGGATATCCTTATCAGGCGAATTTGTTAGACCGAAATAATGAAGAAAAATTGGTAATTACTCTGGATGGGTTTGATTGCGTGTTGTTTGTAGAAACCGTGTTAGCGATCGCTCGCGGCATCGCAGTGGCAGATTATTCTTATGCTACGTTTACTAACAATCTCAGCGAACAGCGTTACTGGAAGGGCGAACGAGATGGCTATTGCAGCCGCATGCATTATTTTTCTGAGTGGATTAGCGATAACGATAAGCGCGGCATCGTCGAAAATATTGCTAGGGATTTAGGAGGGGTGCGAATCAATAAAACCCTTGATTTTATGAGCAGGCATCGGTCGAGTTACCCCCCAATGGCTAACAACGATGCCAATTATCAATGCATCGTCAATATGGAAGATAGCATCAGTCGGTTAAAGATAGATTATATCCCCTACTATGCTATTAGGAACGTTTATGGGCAACTCAAACCGGGAGACATTGTGGCGGTGGCGACGGAAATTGAGGGACTGGACGTGACTCATACGGGTTTAGTTTATCGGCTGCCAGATGGGAATATTGGTTTAATTCACGCTTCCCCCGCCGGCCAAGTTACTATTGCTAGGGATTTACATAATTATATCTGGAACGTGGAAAGTTCTATTGGCATTTTAGTGGCGCGACCTGTGGCTCCTCGTTAGTTCGTAGTAATCACTTTAGCGATCAAAATGTTTAAGGACTTGCGTAGTAATAAGGTACCGACTTGTTAGTTCGTAGTAATCACTTTAGCGATCAAAATGTTTAA
>CAZUCT010000022.1:0-6221 GCA_964619285.1 uncultured bacterium
AGTAACGACTTTAGTCGTAGTTCGTAGTAACGACTTTAGTCGTAGTTCGTAGTAACGACTTTAGTCGTATTGAAGACTGGGATTACTACGAGCCAATCGCTAAAGCGATTACTACGAACTTATAATTCTGTGGGTGCTTTTACTTTTAACTTTTCTACTAGAAGAAATTGCAATAAATATTTACTAATTAAAATTAAACCAAGTCTGGCTTTTGCTAGTTCTGGGTTTTCGATTTTTACTTCGCCAAAAATGCGACATTGACTGTAAAAATTTTGAAAAGCTTCGCTCAAAGCAGTTGCTACTTTTTGCCAGTTAATTTCTTTGGGAGTTGCTGTTAGGAAATAAAGGAAATCCCAAGTAGAAAAAATCTGGGAAATTAAGCGACGTTCCGCTGGATGGTTTAAACGCAATTTTCCATCAGTTTCTTGCCAGGAAATAGGGGCAGGAAAAATGGCATCGCTACCAGCCATTCGTAACAGAGAACAACAGCGGGCGTGACTGTATTGAATTTTAAATAAGTCTTCTGTAACTAAAAACGGTAAATCTCCCTCCACTAGCGATAAAGGCAGTTCCTCGCAAAAGTATTGCAACCAAACAGCGATACCGCTATCGGTTAACTCGAACAGCAACAGTCCCGGTGGGACGACTTTAATTTCTAAATGGGCTGTCAAGAAACCCGGTTTTTTTTCGGTCAAGAAACCCGGTTTTTTTTCGGTCAAGAAACCCGGTTTTTTTTCGGTCAAGAAACCCGGTTTTTTGAAAAAACCGGGTTTCTGAGAGCTGTCCGCGACCCCTTGATGCCGATAATATTGGGCCAATTTCTCGGCGAGAGCCGTCGGGCCCGACTGCCGGGCCAATGGTCGAGCGATCGCCGATTTATATGTAATTTTAATGTTATCGTTAGTTTTACTTAGAGCAATTGTCTTCAATTTGACTCCTTCATCCGTAGGTTGCAGATGCGGACTAGGTAATTCTGATTCCTTTTGATACGAATCGATCGCATTTTGCAAAAAATCGCTAATTATATGCTTAAGCGTAATTTTTGTCAAGGATTTAAACCCTCCCCAGTAAAAATATCTCGATTGGTAGAATTACCGCGTATTTTTTGCTACATTGAAAGAAATCGGTAATGGGTTGCTAATTGTTAATTCCCCATTGCCCACTCCCCATTCCCTAAAATATGGAATCAAATACTACATTTTCTCATAAAAATAGACCGTTTTTAACTTGGCAACTAATTATAGATTGGGCAGAAGAACACTATCGCAGTCGTATTTTTAGCAAAGACGAACGAGTTCCCACCCGTCCCGGACTGCTTTATTTAGTCCAGAAAGGATTTATCCGACTCGCAGGTAATACTTACACGGTTCCCAGTCAGAAAAAATCTAAGTCCAAATTGGAGGGAAGCGACCCTGAAGAACAAACTTTTTTAGGTTTTGTAGGGCCGGGGCAGCCCTTCGAGTTAGTGGCAACCTCCCCATTTACCCTCCAAGCTTATGCCTATTCCCAGGAGACCGCAGTCTTATGGATGTACTGGCAAGACCTCGACAACTGGCCCCACTTCCGTCGGGAAGTATTGGATGCCTTTCGCTATCAACACCAGCGAAAACTTTTATGGCTGAGTATCCTGGGGCAACGCCGAACTATCGATCGCCTCTATGGTTTTATTAGTTTATTAGCGGAAGAATTTGGCGAACCCTGCCAGTGGGGGGATAAATTAGAACAGCGGGGCGATCGCCTGCCCTGGCTTTTAACCCACGCTCAAATAGGTACGGCGATCGGGGCGACTCGCGTTACCGTAACTCGGATGATGGGTCAGTTGCGCCAGCAAGGTTTAATTCAGATATTGGAGGATAATTATATTTGTCTGCCCGTTAAGTTAAAATCTAATTAGGACTTGCTGATGTTAACGGTCAACGGTCAATTGTTGATTTCGACTTTACCGTTAACCAGAAGTGTTGAATCTTGTTACAAAACTTAACATTTTAGTTCAAACGAATCCTGATGGCCAAGTTTTCATTGATTTTCAATAAGCTTGTCAAACCAACGAACTCCGCTGATATTTTCATTCATAAAAGCCTGAATATAGCGAAGTTTAAATAGTAAATTATCATCAAATTCTGGCGCAACTCTTAATAATTTAAGAATTAAGTATGCGATGAGACAAACATAAATTTGAATCCTAATACCGTTGAGGCTTTTTGTAATTAATTTGTCTAATTTAAGATGCATTTTTAAAAATTTCCACAGCAGTTCGATTGGCCATCGCAATCTGTACATATCAGCAATTTCTTCATGGCTTAGACCTCCAGATTCAGGAAAATTAAGATTAGTGACTAATCGATATTCGTCCTGAGTTTTTCCATCGCAAAAATACACAACTCTTGCTTCTACTGCATTTTCTTTTTTCCCAATTTTAAAATTTCCGTTTTCCAGCATTTCTAAGTTAAAATTGTTTTTGATTCTCATCAAAAAAAAGCGGTTTGGGAATTTTAATAATTTTTTAATTCTTTCACAACTGGAAAATCCTCTATCCATTATTCCCACAGAGTTATAAGGAATGGCATTTCTTGTTTCATGGCCGTATTTACTGTGATGTCCCGAACCAAAATTAATTTTTACTCCTTCAATTGAGCCACTACTTAAATCTTGTCCAGCAAACAATTTTACTTGAGAATAACCAAGGTTATGAAACAATTTACTTGTTAGAGTAATTGAAGTAGAATCTAAGGGGAAAAATCCTAACTCATGACGTGATATCTGGCTGTTTACTTCTTTTCTTAATCGATTAAATAAATCGACAAAAACTGGGTTATCTCTAGTTTTACTAGCCTTAGAAAAAGTAGAAATATCCAGTTCAATTCCGCCAATTTTTAAGCGTTTAAATAAATCCCTCATGCTGTTTAAGCTTTGGTCTAAAACAAAACCTAACCAACAGGATACAAATTTTCGAGTAGACAAAACTGGATAATCATTTTTAGGAAGATGTGCCCAATATTTTCTAACAATTCTGCCTGGGTTGGATTTCATAGCTTTCTAACAGTAATGATTTTTTTGACCCCGGAATTATAGCAAATTTTGGACGATTTTTCAACAACTTTTCTTAACATTCAACACTTCTGACCGTTAACAATTAACAATTGACAAAAAGCTTGGTAAATCTTATGTTAAATTAGAGGATAAATATGGAAAATTTACAACTAGACTCGGAGCTGCAAATTAATTCCTTAACAGTTGCCGAGTTGGAGAAGTTTATTGTCAAAATAGTTCGACAAGTTATCAAACAAGAAATAGGTAATCTCAGAGGAGAAGCTTTACAAGCAGCAAAAGCTCCTCCTCAAGAATTTTTAGATACCTTTGGCAGTTGGCAAGACAGTCGCACTGCCGAGGAAATTATTGAGGATATTTATGCCAGTCGTAACTTGAAAAAATCCCTTGACAATCTCAATAAAATTGGATAAAATCGAGCAATAACATTTAAGTTCTCAGTCGCAATAAGCGCATATAGGAGACCAATTTATGAATCTTACAGAAACTCTCAATGAGATTACAAGCCTAAGCGTTGAAGAACGAATTCGGATTGTTCAGGTAATTTGGGATAGTATTGCAGCAGAGCAGGTTTATCCCGATTTGACGGAAGCTCAACAGCAAGAACTCGATCGCCGAATTGCCGATTACGAAGTTAATCCCAATAATGTTTTGACTTGGGAAGAGATAAAGACATCGCTTAAGGAGAAACAATAAGTTATATGTTAATATTTCGACCGGAAGTTCGAGAAGAGTTAGACGATGCGTATAGCTGGTATGAAGGACAGCAATCTGGTGTTGGTGATGATTTTTTAATCTGCGTTGATGAGACTCTGGCTAGAATTCTTCAGGTGCCAGAGTCATATCCAGTTATCTATCGAGATGTTAGGCGAGCTGTAGTACGACGTTTTCCATACGCTGTTTATTATCGAATTGTATCGGAGGGAACCCTCGTAATTGCAATTTTTCACGGTCGCAGAGATCCCAAAGCTTGGCAAAAACGAACCTAAAACTCGATAAGCTAGTAGTCTGGTAGTGCGACCGCGCAACAAATAGAACAGGCATTCCGCTCCGTTTTACTATACTCAACACGGGAAGGAATGAAGCGTATCATGACGAGTGACGAGTGACTCACACTCATACTCAAAAAGAGGATTTTTCTGAAAAGAAGAAAAACGCATTTTCTGCCCGTGCCGAGTATAACAACTGACAACTAACCACTAATAAAACCATGACTATCGAAGTAGATTACCGTTTTCCCGCAGGAACAGATGCCCAACGTCAAGCGCAAATTATCGCCGTGGGGCAAACCGCAGGCACTTGGGATGCCCGTTTCGGTCATCGCGAGGAATTTCTCAAAGCTCATCTGGGGGAAGTTGTCAAGGGGGTGGTCAACCCCGACGGCACTAGCGAGGCAACTATCGCTTTCCCAGAAGCAAACGTGGAAGGGGATATCCCCTCCCTCCTCACGATGATTTTTGGCAAGTATTCGATGGCGGGGGCCGCTAAAGTAGTAGCGGTTCGCCTCCCAGAAGGCTACGGTTTGCGTCCCAAATTTGGCATTAAAGGCATTCGGGAGTTGGTGGGCGCAAGCGATCGCCCTTTAATTATGGCTATTTTTAAACCGGCCCTGGGACTCTCTGCCAGCGACCATGCCGCTATTTTAAAGGATGTCGCTTATGCCGGTTTGGATTTGATTAAAGATGACGAGATTATGGGTAATGTAGAAGAAACTCCTACTCTATCTCGCCTCTACGCTTGTCGCGAGGTTATCGATGAAGTGAAACAAAAAACCGGTCGCACGGTTTTATATGCAGTTAATGTTACTGCCAGCGTGGGTCGGAGTTCTAATTTAGTAGAAGCAGCGCGACTATTAGTGCGCGGCGGTGCCAACGCCCTGTTGGTAAACGTTCTATCTTACGGCTATTCCGCTTTGGAGGCGATCGCTGCCGACCCGGAAATAAACGTGCCGATTTTCGCCCACCCCGCCCTGGCAGGGGCGATGTGCGGTTCCCCCGAATATGGTTTGAGTTATTCGGTAGTTTTGGGAACTTTGATGGCTCGTGCCGGTGCCGATGGCGTACTTTACCCCGCCCACTACGGCAGTTTGCCTTTCGACCCGAAAGAGGAAGCTAAGATTTGCGATTTGTTGCGATCGCGCGATGTCTTCCCCGTTCCCTCTGCCGGCATCAAACCGCAAATCGTCCCCCAAGTCCTCGCCGACTGCGGTGCCGACGTCATCCTTAACGCCGGTACCGGCATCATGGACCATCCAGACGGACGCGCCGCCGGCGTTAAAGCCTTCTTCGACGCTTTGGTAACTTGCGGTTTTAAGTAAATGGAACGGGCAGGATGCCTGTTCTACGGAATGGGGAATTAAAAACCCCATTCCCCATTCCCCATTCCCCATTCCCCAAGATGATATGAAACGAGTAATATTTTGCGATTTTGACGGCACGATCGCTGCCGAGGAAACTTTCGTCGCCATGCTGAAAGAGTTCGCCCCGGCAGTATCGGCCCGGGTGATGCCGGAACTGTATAGCCTGCGGATGACTCTCCGAGAAGGGGTTCGAGAGATGTTAGAATCTATCCCCGCCAGACGTTACGAGGAAATTATAGAGTTTTCTCGCACTAAAAAGATGCGATCGGGTTTGGTGGAACTGTTGGATTTTCTCGATGCCGAAGGAGTGCCCTTTGTGGTGGTCTCTGGGGGCGTGAGGATCATGGTGGAAACGGTTCTGGGAGATTTAACCGACCGAGTGGCGGGCATTTATGCGGTGGATGTCGATACTGGGGGCGAGTTTTTGCGAGTGCGTTCGGATTTTGAGGGCGAGACGGAGTTGGTGGCAAAGGTGGAGGTGATGAATTTGTACCCTGCCGATGAGAAAGTGGCGATCGGGGATTCGGTTACGGATCTGAATATGGCGATGGAGGCATCTTTGGTATTTGCCCGCGATCGCCTCTCTAAATATTTAGACGATCGCCACAAGTCTTATCTCCCCTGGAACGATTTTTTGGAGGTTCGCCAGCATTTAATGGAACTGTGGAAAAGTTCGTAGTAAGCACTTTAGTGCTAAAAAATGTCGTGTTTTACGACTAAAGTCGTTACTACGAACGAGCTTGTGCTAAAAAATGCCGCGTTTTACGACTAAAGTCGTTACTACGAACGAGCTTGTGCTAAAAAATGCCGTGTT
>CAZUCT010000022.1:6321-40597 GCA_964619285.1 uncultured bacterium
ATGCCGTGTTTTACGACTAAAGTCGTTACTACGAACGAGCTTGTGCTAAAAAATGCCGTGTTTTACGACTAAAGTCGTTACTACGAACGAGCTTGTGGTAAAATAAAAAGCTGTTCGCAAAGTCTATCAACTACCCGTTCACAAATGACCGATCCTCGCCAAACATTAATTGAAGCAGCATCCCACTTTTATCAAAAAGGTTGGATGGTAGGCACCGCCGGCAATCTTTCTTTGCGTTTGCCCGACGGTAGCTTTTGGATAACTGCCAGCGGTCGTCCTAAAGGGCGTTTAACTCCCTGGGATTTTATCCGCATGGATCTAGAAGGTAACATTTTAGAAAAGCACAATGCCGATGTTCGCCCCTCGGCGGAAACTAGCATTCATCAGGCAACTTACCAATGTTTCCCAGAAGCGCAAGCTTGCTATCACATTCATTCTATCGAGGCGAATTTAGTCTCGACTTTTGCAGGGGGGGATGGGTTATCTTTGCCGCCTATTGAAATGCTCAAAGGTTTGGGCGTTTGGGAGGAAAATCCTCGGGTGGAGATGCCCGTTTTTGCCAATCATTTAGAGGTGGCGAAAATAGCTCGGGAAATGCGCGATCGCTTTCAAAATACCCCTCCACAAATACCCGCTTTATTAATTCGGGACCACGGCATTACAGTCTGGGGAAAAACCGCAGAAGATGCCTATCATTATGTGGAATTAGTGGAGTACATTTTTCGGTATATGGTGGCAGCCCGTCAAGCGGGTATGCTAGTAGCTTAATGCCAGTAAAAAACACCCCGAAACTATTATAAACCCGGTTGAAGATAATCAACCGGGTTTCTTGAAAAAAAGTAGCTATTGTCATCAATTAGAAAGAAAGAGTTTACGAGAACTAAACTTAGGAAATGGGGTTATCTATGAACCCGGCGTTTAGTTTTTTCATGCCAATAAGCAGTCATCACTTTCGGATTTGGCGGGCCGTCCAGACAGACAACTCGCAGCCCTCGGAGGGCATCTATGAACCGCTTATAAGGGGTATTTTTTAACCTCCTGTCGGTAATGGTAAAGGTCAGGGCCCCGTGGCTGAATTGCCTTTTTCCATAGATAAGGGCAACTTCAATCATGGGGTTAGTAATGGCTCTTTGTTGTTGGCGACGTTCGAGATGATTGGCATCTTTTGGGTTGTGTACTGTGGTAATAGAGCCTAGTTTAGTAAGATTCAGATCTCCTTCCATAACTAGGCGGAGTTCTTGAGTCATGTGCATGGTCCATT
This sequence comes from uncultured bacterium, assembly GCA_964619285.1. GTDB lineage: Bacteria > Cyanobacteriota > Cyanobacteriia > Cyanobacteriales > Microcoleaceae > CALKCV01. The sequence continues at coordinate 7,583 of CAZUCT010000022.1, forward strand.
AGGTGTGAGTTTACTTTATTAAAATCTACGAAACTGTTGGGGGGTTTTCCCCATAAGTTTGACAAACAACAAGTTCGATCCTCCTTTCTTTCTCTCTAACTGGGGCTATTAATGGCGAACTATTCCCAACCCTCTCGAATAAAGATAGGCTGAGAATAGTTAGATACACCTAACTCCCCCAAAGCAGGAGAGTTGTTAATTATAAAATCCCCTAACCCAACCTTAACAAATGCAAAAAAAAATTCTGCCAATGCTAGGTAGGCGATCGCCCTACCGGCCTGAAGAAACCCGGTTTTTTCATGCATACCGGGTTTCTGGGATACCGAAAAACCGGGTTTCACCAGAAGACAACACCTGCTCTCTAGGTAGGCGATCGCCCTACCACCACTGGAGGAGATGCCAAATTGTGACGCATCGTTAGCAGCCAGATTGTCAACATCGAGACAAAATGGACATAAGAATGAATCGAAAAGCAAAATTCTTGCTGCTTTGGGCCATCTTATCAAGCAACGCCGGGGAGCTTTAGGTATTATTTCCAGAATTGGCTTAATACTATTTAATGGTGCGCGGTGCGCACCCTACTAGAGAGGCGGTTAAGAAACCCGGTTTTTTGAACAACACCTTCGCCAAAATAAAAATACCTTAAAAAGTAGGACACACCAGAGGCACCAGACCCACCAGACCCGGAGATGGGATGTCACCGTGTCACCCCGTCCTGTGTTTCCCCGCGTCCCCTTCACTCCACCCAACCTACAAAAAAATGGCGAAGGTATTGAACCGAGAAACCCGGTTTTTTGCCAACCGGGTTTCTTTTCTTCCGTTAAAACCGACACCCGATCGACACGGACACCTAAGAAACCGGGTTTTTCGCATATTCCCGGTTTCACATGGGGCCAAAAGCGCGTTGGCGAAGCGCAAGCGGCATGCAACATCGCTCCAAAAATGGCGAAGGTATTGTTCAAAAAACCGGGTTTCTCGGATGCTAAAAAACGTGGTTTCTGAGAAATTTTACTTAAATAAGGAATCAGCGCATAACCAATACATTCTGCCAAACGAGGAGGGACGGCATTACCAATTTGCCACATAGCTTTTTTCATCGAACCTTCAAAAATAAATGTGTCGGGGAAGCTTTGCAATCTTGCCATTTCTCTTGCTGAAATAACTCGATTTAAGTGGGGGTGAATATGAGTACCGCCGTGATTTTCTTTGACAGTCATGCTGGGTTTACCGGGGTATTGTCTTTTAAAAGCATCCACATAAGTTTCGTACAAAGAACCACCGGGAGGAACTTTAGCAATTCTTTCCATATATGCTGCTGAATGGCGAGTCCATTGATGGTTTATTTCTGGGATGGGGGTGTATTCTGGAAGGTCAGAAATTGCCGACTCAATCGATTGATATTGGTGGGGTAATAATTGAGGTTTGGGATAGGGATTTTCCATTCCAAATCGGTTGGCTATAAAAATAGCTCGCGGTCGAATTTGGGGTACTCGATATGCTGCCGATTCGAGGATGGCAATCGATACGTTATGATAACCAATATCGACAAATGCTTGGCAAATTTCATCTTTAACTAGCCCTTTTTTCATAGTTAAAATTCCGGGTACGTTTTCCATGACGATATACCACGGGCGTATTTCTGAGACGACTCGAATAAATTCGCGAAACAGACTATTTCTCGGGTCGTTGGGGTTGCGTTTTCCTGCTACTGAGAAACCTTGACAGGGAGGGCCGCCAGCTATTAGATGAATTTCGGGGGAGGCGATCGCTTCTAACCATTCTCTAGGTTTAAAGTCCTGAATTTCGCCGTTAAAATGATGGCATTGAGGAAAGTTTTTTCTATGGGTTTCTGAGGCAATAGGACTAATTTCGACGCTGGCGACGGGATTAAAACCGGCATTTTTTAAACCTAACGTCATGCCCCCGGCACCGCAGAAAAGATCCATAAAGTTATAATGGCAATTTGTTAATGGGGGCGAGTTAATGTCTAGGAATGTTTTGTAGCGATCGCTCTCGTTATTTGCTAGTTCTTTTTGAAGCTTTTCGTAACGTCCTAGCTTGGCTTTTTTTTGCTTTTTTGAGGGATGCTGTTTTTCCGTTGGGGAAAATAAAGACAGTTGTTTTCCTTCCATGTTTAATCTTGTTTTTGTGGTTATACTCGATTTTAACATGACTTTCAGCGGGGGATTTACTAATTATGACACGAACGAGACCAGTGTCAATAATTTATTAAGTTGTGGTATATTTAATGGTGCGCAGTGCGCACTACTAGGGCAACTTAATACTATTGAATGGTGCGCGGTGCCCGCCCTACTTTGCCAATAAAAACCATGTCACCACCAAAAAAACAGAAGAAAAAAAACTTCTCTAGTTACACAAAAACTGCTGCTTTTAAAGCACTCAATTTGACAGAATTAATTCCTTGGAATATCGACGCTCCACCAGTTCAAATTACGGCATTTTTTCAACAACGATTGTTGAGATTGCAGCGCTTCGATTTAGAGAGTTACGAAGAGTCAAAAAAACTGCTAATCGATGCTATTTGCGAGGAAGCTTTGGAGGGTGTAGAAAGTTTAAAAGTTTGGAAAGGTGCCGGTTTAGAAGGAGAAAAAACTAACGGTAATGTAGATTATTTAGTGGCTGAGAGAAAACGCTATTTAGAGCGACCTTTTTTGTGCATCGTCGAGGCGAAAAAGGATGATTTCGAGCAAGGTTTGGCTCAATGTTTGGTAGAAATGCAGGCTTGTCAGTGGCAAAATCGAAAGGATGATAAGAATATCGATATTTTTGGGGTGGTTACTAATGGGGATGCTTGGAGATTTTATAAGTTAACCACCGATGGGAATGTTTGGGAAACTTTGCTTTATGGAACGGGAAATCTCGAAGTGGTTTTAGGGTTGCTGCGGTATGTTTTTCAGTTATGCGAGAGGAATTTAAGTTGAGGTTTTGGGGGCGATCGCCTTTCTGACTGAAAATCTGCTAAAGTAGAAAAAAAACCAAAATCTAGGAGTAAATCTATGGTATCCCAAACCCCAGAAGAATTCATCAAAGCCATGAACTCTGCTTTAGAAAACGATAATTTTTTGACAGCCCAGGAAATTTCATTTCAAGCAATAGACCAATACCCAGACCATGAGGAAATTAAAAAATTTGCTCTAATTCTGGCCCCTCCGAAAATAACTTCTGTAAAAAGACCCGCTAATCCCGACCTCCAAGCAAATCGAGAATGGATTAAACATAACCGAAATCAACATCGCGGTAGTTGGGTGGCTTTGAAAGGAGGTAAGTTATTAGCAACTGGAAAAGATATTGATGAATTAGTCGCGCAAGTTGGTAAACTGAAGAACACTGGCATATTGGTGACAGCAATTTACTAATGGCATTACTCTTTTCTAACGGCGATTCTTTTGCTACTGGCGCGGTAAGTTACGATTATCGCCCTGCCACAAATGTTGAAACTACAAACAGACTGACTCGATTTTTAGAAGGGTTCCACCCCGCCGACTCAATTATTAATTGTTAATGGTTAATTGTTAATTGTTAATTAATATAAACATGGACTTTAACACCGCCCGTCAATTTCTCATCGACCAAGGCATCGCCGTGGAAACAGAAATTAACCCCGAAGCCTTTCTCATGCGTCTCCAACAGGGTAAACCTCCCATTCCCGGTCACGTTACCAATATTTTATTAGCCCTAAAAATTACTTTCGAGGCCCTACAAGAAGACCCACTATTAGAACGCGAACTTGTCTTATCCCTTTACTTATTAGCAATAGAAAGCCTTAACTATTATGAAGCGGGGCGCCGTCAAGGCGTTGCTTGGCCTCCATTATTAAAAGAAGATATAGATCGGATCGGAATCGCCGTTAAAAATATCTTTGCTGGAGAATGGCAATAAGGGAAAGGGGCAACTTCCTGCACCCATTAGCCCCTCCCTAATTCCTCGATTTATTTTCATTAACTTGTTTTGCTCTTGGGAGCGAATTTCTAACCTTTTATCTCCTAATTATTTTTCTGAAAAACTTTCTAAAGATGCCAGCAATTCTGACAATTCTTCTAATTGCTTTTTGACCAAAGCTTCATCCCGACACTTTCTTCTATTTTCCTGGCACATACTTTTCTCCAACTCTAATATTTGAGCGCTAATCGATTTGGAATCTAACCTGGGTCTCAATGCCGATTTTTGGGTTTGTGATGTCACATAAACCATAGTTTTATCCTCAATTCGCTATACAGGAGGTGGCACCGCCATTCTCCTTCTTCCTATTATTACATATTTTTTGCTTCAAGGCAAACTATCGTAAAATAGCTTAATAATTAACGGGGATCGAGGAAAAAGTAACTATGGCCCATTTAATGCCAAAAATAAGGGTGCGCGGTGGCGCACCCCAAATCAGAAAAAAGCTTAATAGGCCCGTTGCCAAAGTAAAACTAAAATCTTGTTCTGCGGATTTTTTCTCAAAAAATCTCTACTTTTGCCTTTTGCCTTTTGCCTTTTGCCTTTTGCCTGACTTCTACAAGAAGTCTAATATTGAGGAACCGAAGAATCTACTTCCTTACTCCAAGCAGTAATTCCGCCCTTAACATTTATTCCCTCAATACCTGCCTCCTTAAGAATACCTAACGCTTTCGCCGATCGCCCGCCCATTTTACAATGAGCAATTAACTTATGACCGTTAGCTAATTGCTTAACTTTCTCAACAGCTTCGCCACCCTTTTCTAAATCGGGCAACGGTATTAATACGGAACCGGGAATTTTCGCAATCTCGTACTCGTTAGGGTTGCGGACATCCACTAACACAAAATCATCCGCCCCACTATCGATTAACTGCTTCAATTCCACCACTGTCATTTCTGGGATTTCCACCTTATTTTTTGCCTCCTCTGCTTTTGCTTGCGGGATACCGCAAAACTGTTCGTAATCGATTAATTTCTCAACCACCGGTCTGACCGGATTGGGTCTTAATTTCAACTCCCGAAAAGTCATATCCAAGGAATTATAAAGCAACAAACGACCGCTTAAAGTATTGCCTTTCCCCAGAATAATTTTGACGGTTTCTGTTGCTTGAATTACCCCAATTAACCCGGGTAAAATTCCTAAAACTCCACCTTCGGCGCAAGAAGGAACCATTCCCGGCGGTGGGGGTTCGGGATAGAGGTCGCGGTAGTGGGGACCGCCTTCGTAATTAAACACCGTCGCTTGACCTTCAAAACGGAAAATTGACCCGTAAACGTTGGGTTTATTTAAAAGCACGCAGGCATCGTTTACTAGGTAGCGAGTGGGGAAATTATCGGTGCCATCTACTACCACATCATAAGGTGCCAAAATATCTAGGGCGTTATCGGACATCAACCGGGTTTCGTACAAATCAACCTGACAATAAGGGTTGATTTCGTGAATCCGGTTTTTCGCCGATTCGATTTTTGGTTTCCCCACCCAAGAGGTACCGTGAATTACTTGGCGTTGCAGGTTGGAACTGTCAACAATGTCAAAGTCGACTATGCCAATTCGTCCTACTCCTGCTGCCGCTAAATACAACAATAATGGGGAACCGAGACCGCCAGTTCCTATACAAAGAACGCTGGCAGCTTTGAGACGTTTCTGCCCTTCTAATCCTACTTCGGGTAGGATTAAATGGCGCGAATAACGTTCGTATTCTTCTCTACTTAACTGGATTTCCTCCAGATTTGGATTTAACATCGCAATTAGCTGTTACTGGTTACTACTTATTATTTTATCTTTTCCTCCGGCACGCGCCGCGCACCATCCACTGCGGTCAAATCTTTTAATGATAAATCGGCTTTTTTACCCTTGGCTTAATTCTTAACAATTTCTTCCGATTTGAATTGATGCCCCTCGTCTAAACTCCAACTCAAAACCTCTGTCGCTTTTCCTCCCGCCACCGAGACGATGATATAGGAATATTCCGGCCAGGCGTAGAGGCGATCGAACTCTGAGGGTTGGGCCTGACTGTTGGGGTGGGAATGATAAATGCCGATGATGGACAGCGATCGCTCTCTCCCTTCCTTCATGGCCTTTAACATCACCTCGGGCGCTATAGCATATCTGCGCTCTTCTGTCAAGTCATTATCTTCGGGCCAATATTCCTCGGTTTCGTCGCTCCAGGCATTCTCTGTCGGCCAAACCTCGACGACAGTTTTCGTCTCGCCGTCGAGGGTACCCAACAGCAAACCGCAACACTCCCGGGGATAGCAATTCTCGGCGTGGTTAGTAATAGTTTGGAGGCGATCGCTATCAATAATTAACATTAACAATTAATAATTAACAATTTTGGTAGAGGGCATTTTCGGGGCTGTTTTAGATTTTAGTATTGATTTGTTTGCGGTTTTTGTCGATATTACAGCAATAGCGATCGGATTAAAATTGCGGGTTAAGGAGTCCGACGCCATATAGTAATGAAAAAAGTTGGGTATTGTCATTGCGAGGCGGCGGGAAAACGAGTTAAACTCTCGGAAAGAACGTCAACTTAGCCGTAGCAATCTCAACCTCGCCATAAATTGGAGAAAGAAAATTCTCTCTTTCTTGTCTGGTAATATAATTGTTTTCCGCTGCCATGCTTGCAATTTTGATGAGAAAATCCGTTAATGTTTCTAATACTTGTTGGCGGTCTAATTGAAACTGCTTGTAACTGCCATTTAGAGAAAAGTTGTTGTTAGTCGAATAGCCAAAATATTGTAAATTGCAGTTAACTTTGCTGCCAACTGGCACTAATTCTACGGTGACGCAACAACTTTCAACAAATTCTAGTTTTATTGTTTCCCCATTAGATAAGTTGGCGATTTTTTCGGGTAAATTCTCTTCGAGAAGCATGGAGATGTCGGGGTCTAAGAAGACTTGGATTTGTGTTTCGCCTATTTGGATAAAAATGGGGCGATCGCTTTCGTAACAAAAACGCCTAATTCCGATTTCAAAATGAGACAATTCTCCTAAGATATCTTCGGGAGGGTCGGCAAATTTTTCTAGTAAAGGTTCTCCTAATTTGATTTTAAATTGGTGAAGGTTATTCATTGCTATTCCTCCTCGTTAAGGATGATAAATCGTCAGTATTTAAAATAGGGTAAGCGGTTTTTAACGTTCCTTCTTGACTTCTGATAATAAAAGCCCTAGTGACATTTTCTGTTACCGTTCCATCAGTACGATACACTTTGCCAATAGGCCGTTTAAAATTGAGGATATATTTGCCATGATATTTGGGAATAAATTTTTCTGCCTCTACCCAGTCTTGCGCGTTTAACCATTGCCCTTGGTTAGTATTTTTACTAGCAATTCTACCTCGAAAGTTTTCTGGTTTAAGTTTGGGACCGTGATGGCGTTCGATATGGTCGTAGGCTTTGATAGATTTAGGATTATTCCACTGGGGTTCTCTGCCGCTTCCCGTCCACTGACAACCGCTACCAACTTCGATGCTTGGGTCTATTATATCCTGTGGTACGATTTCCACTGTTTCCGCATTTTGGGGTCGGGAAAATTTTAATATTTTTAGTACTTGAATGGCAAGGAGTTGGCTAGTAGGGCAGGGCTGTTTCATTCTAAAGATTACTTATCGCCAACTCTTCCAGAGAGTTAAGAGAAGGAATTTGAGAAGCGATCGCTTTTAACAAAGCTACGTCATTAATCCCCGCAATTTCTCTAAATTTAGCCATTCCTTCGTCGCCAAATTTAAACCTTAATCCCATTTCTATCCCGAATAACAATTCCTGTTTTCTTTGATTTCTTTCCTCTGCTAATTGAGCATCTTTTTGGGAAAGTGCGGCATCTTTTTGGGAAATCTCAGCATCTTTTAGAGAAATCTCGGTATTTTTTAAAGAAATTTCGGCATTCTTTTGTGCTGCTAATTCATCTCCCGTGGGAATGAGATTACCATCGGCATAACACCATCTCAACCAAGTAAGATTAGACTTCTCAAAAGAACCAGTCCACAAAGTTAAACCTAAATTAACTTCGGGAAAAAAAGCATCATTTTTGGGAACGTAAGAACCCCCTTGAAGTTGAAAAACTCGCAACAGAGTTTCTCCTAATTTCTTCAAAGGATCGTAGACCGCATAATAGGGAATTCCCAGTCGGGCGTAGTCCGTTAATTTACTATCTAATTCGTTACCGGGAGTGGGAGAAACTACTTCAATTACCACATCTGGAGGTTTGCCAAATTCCCAGAATAAATAAGAACGAACATTTCGCGCCAACCAGTTTTCCCCCGCAGTAATATTTAAACTTAAAAAAGCATCTGGGGCCATGCCAATATCTCCTTTTTTGGGAAATAAACCCACATTAGCTGCAGCTACAAAAGGAACGTTTATTCCTGTATCGGCACCGCTATAAAATACAGCCGTTAAAAGACGTTGTTGTTTTTCATTAATAAAACTATCCAAAGGTTCGTCGTCCTCCAGAATCATTTGGCTTATGTCTGGATCTTCCTGAAGAGGAAGGGTAAAAGTTTCTGACATAATTACCTCCTGAGTTGGTTTTTTTTATTGTATCATGGGTTAATTGTAATTTGTTGACATCGGTAATGGGTAATAGGTAATGGGTAATTGCGACCTATTACCCAAATCGTCAGCTTCTTGGGTTTTTCGGCAAGCCCCAATTATCCCGGAGTTTTTTGTAAATCTGGTTTTTCCTCTGGCAAAATCGCCCCTTCCACGGGGCAAACCTGGATACAAATACCGCAATCAATACAAGTATCAAAATCAATCCAATACCAATCAGTTCCCTTGGTATTTTTTCCCGGTCCTTCGTGGATGCAAGCCACAGGACAAGCGCCAACGCAATCGGCAACGCCTTCGCAAACATCAGTAACAATGGTGTGTGCCATAATTAATTTTTAGGTAATAGGTAATCGGTAATAGGTAATAGGTAGTTGTTAATTTTTCTACCATTAACAATTAGCAATTAGCAATTAGCAATTAGCGTTAAATTCTTGGTTGTCTTCAAAATCGAGCTTCACCCCATCATTTTATCTTATCCAAAAACGTCTCATAAATAGAAGACTTGGAAGAAAAAACGTATTGAGGGGAAAAAACAGTCATATCCCTACCGCCCGCGTTTCTTAAATGATTTATTGCCGATAATAACATATCTTGCCTCACCACAACAGTCACGGCAAACCAATCGCTGCCACCACCAGCATAAACTTTAGCAATAGTGGGGCCTTGGAGACCGGCAATGCCATGGAAACCGCCTTCTTCCATGAGGCGATCGCCTATTTCCGACTCCGATTTTCCCCGAACGTTGGCAGTAATCGAAACATATCTTTTCGACTCAAAATGCGCCTCCATTAACTCCAAAATTACCTTAGTAGTTTCTAGCTTAGTTTCATTTTCTAATAACAACCGTTTATTAGCAATCAAACAAGCTTGAGATACCAGAAGAGTGCCCCCATTAATCCGCTTTAAACGGTTTTCTCGGAGAGTAGTTCCCGTACTGGTAACGTCGGCTATCATATCGGCATATCCCATACTGGGTGCCGCTTCCATTGCCCCTTGAACTTCTACTAAAGAAAAGTTAACAATTGACTGTTCGTACAACCAATTTCTGGTCATATTTTGGTACTTTGTCGCAATGATAAGATTTTTACCTTTTTCGCGAAAAGTCAAGCTTAAATCTGCCAAATCTTCCACAGAAGAAACATCGATCCAGTTTTCGGGAACCGCTAAAACTAACTCGCATTTTCCATAACCCAATCTCTCCCAAGCGACGACAACATCATCGTGTCCTTCTCCTTTTTCGGCGACGACATCGTAACCGGTTACTCCCAAGTCGGCGCTACCTTCTTCTACTTTGGTAAAAATATCCGCCGCCCTTTGAAATAATACTTTTGTTTGGGGGAGAGAGGGTATGGTTCCGAAGTATTGTCTGTCGTTAGGGCGAGAGACTTTTAAACCGCAGGCGCTTAATAAGTTACGAGTTCCTGTGTCTAATGCGCCCTTACTCGGGAGGGCAATTCTTAATGGTTCGTTCATAGTTTTTTTTTAAGTCGGAATAGTTCGTAGTTCGTAGTAACGACTTTAGTCGTAGTTCGTAGTAATCGCTTTAGCGATTTTTATAGCAATCGCTAAAGCGATTACTACGAACTAACTTGCTGGATCGCTTCTTCAATACTCAAGATTTTTTGTTCTCCAGAAGCGAGGTTTTTTAATACTACTTTATCGGCTTTTCTTTCGTCGGCACCGATAATAATTGCAAAAGGAATCTCTTGTTTGCTGGCATATTCTAAATTGGCGGAAACTCCTTTGCCTCTAATATCAAATTCTATCCTCAAACCGGACTGGCGTAATTTTTGGGCGGTGGCGATCGCGCCACCGTTATCCTCAGAACTTACCGGCACTACTAGGGCATCCACAAAACGAGAAATCGCGGGCAATTTACCCTCAATTTCTAAAGCTTTTTGCAAGCGTTCCATGCCATAAGAAAAACCGGTAGCGGGAGTAGGCTGTTTGCCCCCCAAAGTTACTACTAAATCGTCGTATCTGCCGCCGCCGCAAATTTGCTTTTCTGCCCCAAGTTGTCCGTGGTAAATTTCAAAAATCGTACCGGTATAATATGACAATCCTCGACCAAATCCCAAATCTAAACTAATTTTATTTTTATCGAGGTTATGAAATTCTAGGGTGTCGATTATTTGTTGCAATACTTGTAAAGGCGAGGCATCGATGCCGTAGTTTGCCAGGAGTTTTTCTGCTTCTTTGACAACCGCTAAAGGTTCTCCTTGGAGTTGCCCTAATTCTTTCATAAAATCTAACGCTTGTCCTACCAAAGGGGTTTGGTCTTGGCGTTTTACTTTTGCTAAGAGGCGATCGACAATTTCTTCTGGGTCGCGATTGCCGTCTAACCCGATATTCATATTTTTTAGCAAGTGCAAAATCGCCTCCCTGCCCTCGGTTTCTTTCATGCCGTGTAAGATTTCCGTCAGGGCGTTGGTGGTAGAATTAACCTCCGTTTCTTCCTCATCAACTTTATAAGTTCCCAAGGAAGAATAGACTCTTCTCAAGCGTTTTTGTACTGCTTCGGTTCCTTCTTTTCTGAGAGTTTCCATCATCGAAAGAATCAAACTCCGCAGGCGATTTTCTAGTTTGAGGTTATCGAGGAATTGATTGAGTACGCCAATGTGACCGATGACTATTTTATAGTCGGTTAATCCCAGGGAGTCGATGCCACTGGAAGCGGTGGAGATGATTTCCGCGTCCGCGATCGCCCCCGCCGCCCCCAGAAGTTCGACCCCCATTTGGGTAAATTGGCGATATCTCTCCTTTTGGGGCCGTTCGTAGCGAAAGGCGGGACCGGAATAATAGAGGCGTTGGGGCAAGGGCAGACTTTGGAGGTTATCCAGATAGGCCCGAACCACCGAGGCCGTAAATTCGGGCCGCAGGCAGAGGCGGCGGTTGCGGTAGGTGAAGTCGTAGAGGCGGGTAACGATGTCCTCGCCGGATTTTCTGAGGTAGAGTTCGGTATGTTCCAGCAGCGGGACATCGATGGGGCGATACCCGAAGGACTGGAAGCATTTAGCGAGGGTGTTTTGGAGTTGTTGGTTGATTTGGAAGGCGTCTGGCAGGAGGTCGTTGACTCCTCGGACTCGTTCGACTTTATTAGAGCGCATTCTAGGGGCTATTTTAGATTTTAGAGTTGGTTTGTTTGCGGTCTTATTGATATTACCAGCGATGGGGGTCCGATTAAATTTGTGGAGAAGAAGTTGGCCAGTGGGGGCCTGGAGGTGGAGGAGCCCGATGGGATGGACATCCGCTTAATCGTTTTTTTTTCTGTATAATACTAAAATGTTGCACCTAGTAAAACTATGACTAATAAAGAAAAGATTTACGCAGAAATTGAGGGTATTTCTGAAGAGTATCTCGACGAACTTTATTTGTTAATCAAAAATTTTTCCGAGACTAAACCGATGAAAAATAAACCTACGTTTATGTCGAAACTGAAGCGGATAACAATAGATGCTCCAGAAGATTTTACTGCTAATTTTTAATTTATTACAAATCCTGACGGATGGTTACAATAAAACTGAGGTCGAGTTAGGGAATGTTTTTATGCTCATCAAAGAATTGAATTTAAGGGAAGAATCGAGGTCCGTTCTTAGGGAGTCTAATTTAGAAAGGCTGAAAATCGCTTTATCCTATTTTTCTTATTTGAAACGTCAAGGAATTATTGAGGAGGAAACTTTTGAGGTTTTAGTTAAATATGCTTGTTCTCTTTTTATCGAAAATGAAGTGGAGGAAAAAGTTGAGTCTGTTTTGGAAAGAAAGCTGATGCAATTTTTTGATTCCCGTTTGTCTCATGCCATATAGCAATCAAAAAAGTTGGGAATAAATAAAGAAATGTAGGGGCAAAGCATTCGGGCGTTTAATGTTGATAAAGCACAAAAATTTTCATGTCCGAATGCTTTGCCCCCACCCCGGGTTTAACTCAAATGAAATTACTTACCTATTACCAATTCTTCCAGGGAGTTAAGAGAAGGAATTTGAGAAGCGATCGCCTCTAACAATTCCACCTCATTAATCGCCGCAATTTCGCTAAATTTAGCCATTCCTTCGTCGCCAAACTTAAACCTTAATCCCATTTCTATCCCAAATAACAATGCCTGTTTGCTTCGGTTTTTTTCCTCTGCTAATTGAGCATCTTTTTGAGAAATTTCGGTATTTTTTAAAGAAAGTTCGGCATTTTTTTGTGCCGCTAATTCGTCTCCCGTGGGAATGAGATTACCATCGGCATAGCACCATCGCAACCAAGTAAGATTAGACTTCTCAAAAGAACCCGTCCACAAAGTTAAACCTAAATTAACTTCGGGAAAAAAAGCATCATTTTTGGCAACGTAAGAACCTCCTTGAAGTTGAAAAACTCGCAACAGAGTTTCTCCTAATTTCTTTAAAGGATCGTAAACTACATAATAGGGAATCCCCAGTCGGGCGTAGTCGGTTAATTTGCTGTCTAATTCATTGCCGGGAGTGGGAGAAACAACTTCTATTACTACATCTGGGGCCTTGCCAAATTCCCAGAATAAATAAGAACGCACGTTTCGCGCCAACCAATTTTCCCCGGCAGCAATATTTAAACTTAAAAAGGCATCTGGGACGATACCAGAATGGCGAACGTGGGAGAATAAACCGACATTAGCAGCAGCGATAAAAGGGACGTTAATTCCGGTATTGGCACCGCTATAAAATACGGTAGTTAAAAGACGTTGTTGTTTTTCATTAATAAAACTATCCAAAGGTTCGTCGTCCTCCAGAATCATTTGACTTATGTCTGGAGCTTCCAGGGAAGGAATGGTAAAAGTTTCTGACATAATTACCTCCAGATTAGGTTTTTTTTATTGTATCAAAGGAGTGGCATTGACTGAAGAAAAAAAGTTGGTATTGTCATTGCGGTTGGATAAAGATGGGGCGATCGCCTTCATAACAAAAACGCCTAATTCCTATTTCAAAATGAGACAATTCTCCCAGGACATCTTCGGGAGGGTCGGCAAATTTTTCTAATAAAGGTTCTCCTAATTTGATTTTAAATTGATGAAAGTTGTTCATTGCTAATCTGCTAATCGCTCTTAACCTTTCCGAACAATATGGCTTTTACCCCACCCGCCGTCCAATCTTCTGTGTGGGGGAAAATTAACTTAGATCCTATTTTTTAGCGCTTATGACGCTTTCCAAGATTTGGTTGTACAAAGTTTTTGCCTCCTCCTTTTTATCGGTTTCATTAAGTTTTATAAAAAGAGCAATTGCAGTACGGTAATCGTAAGTTTCACCTTCAAATTTAACCATAATCTCTCCTATGGGGGTAGTGCCTCGAATTTCCTCCAGTTTTTTAATTTTCTTCAAGGTAACTTCTCCTGTCGTTCCAGCAACGTTACCCACTGCATCAACCGCACCTTTTGCAACATCAACAGTTCCATCTACTGCAGTTCCAGCAACGTTACCCACTGCATCAACCGCACCTTTGGCGATATCAACAACGCCCTCTACAGTACCAGAAACTATTAGACCTGCGAACCACAAAGGAGAACTTAAACCCAAGGCAACTTTATCTCCAGTGTTGCCACTTTCAAATCCATTTACAATTAAATTCGCAAACTGTTCAGTTATTTTCATAGAAACCTCTTTGTTTTACAAATAAATGGGAATAATGGTTGATTCTCCTTTTTTTCTTTAATAATAACTCTGTAGGAGGCGAAACCCAACACCTTATAAACATTAAGATTTAAGAAACCCGGTTTTTTGAACAATACCTTCGCCATTTGTTTGTAGGTCGGGTGGAACGCAGTGGAACCCGACGTATTTGTTGGGTTCCGCTTCGCTCCACCCAACCTACTTTTTAAGGTATTTTTATTTTGGCGAAGGTATTGTCAAAAAAACCCGGTTTCTGTTGGGTTCCGTTCCACTCCACCCAACCTACAAACTCGGTTAAACTTTAGGGATGTTGGGTTCCGGTTCGCCCCACCCAACCTACAGACTGGGTTAAACTTTAGGGATGTTGGGTTCCGGTTCGCCCCACCCAACCTACAGACTGGGTTAAACTTTAGGGATGTTGGGTTCCGGTTCGCCGCACCCAACCTACAAACTACTCAATTGTTAATTGTTAATTGTTAATTGTTAATTGTTAATTGTTAATTGATATATTGCAGTTAATCTTATTGGCAACTGGCACTAATTCTATAATGACTTAAAAGGAGTTAAAACCGTGAGTGGAAATACCGCTATTTTCTATGATATCCAAAACTTGTTAAAAGGACATAGTTTGTCAACTAGCAGCATTTCTTTAAAATCTATTTTTCAAGAAATCGAACGACTAGAAATAGTTAAGAGAATTTTAGTTCAAAAAGCTTATGCAGACTGGAGTAATCGAGAGCTATCAACTATGAAAAGAGAAATTAATGAATTGGGGATAGATCCGATTCAAATTTTTGGTTTTTCTTACTATCAAAAGAAAAATGCTGCTGATATTCAACTAGCTGTGGATAGCATCGATTTAGCTTATACCAGAACTTCTATTGATATTTTTGTCATCGTTTCTGGAGATGGCGGATTTTCAGCAGTTGCCAAAAAACTCCACGAATACGGTAAATATGTTGTTGGTTGCGGTTATGAATCTTCTACTAATCAGGTTCTTGAGTCTGTTTGCGATTACTTTATTACCATAGACGACCCCGAATATTTAGAAGAAGAAAAATCTGAATTGGGAAAAACTCTTAACATTACTAACCATATGGTTTTACGAATGTCTCAATCTCTTGAAAGATTAGTGAGTAACGATAGAAATGCAATCATAGAAAAGTCAGTTAGCATCATCAACTGGCTTGCAAAAGACAAGGAAACTTCAAAAAAATTATCAAGCTCTGGCTTAGACCTTTCTGTAGTTAAAGAGGCTTTTAAATACGGTATAGAAAATTTTGAGCCTCTCAAAATAGGACTGGTAAAATTCGTGCAATTCATTCAGTATATTTGTCGAAAGACAGATTTACAAGTCTTCACATTAGCCCAATCAACCACAACAAAAATTGCTTTTAAAAATGCTAATATTAAAGGTATTGAACCTTTACCTTATTTAGATGATAGTTATCTTCATTCCCTAGAAAACTATAAATCTCTTTTGGCTACAAGTAAAAAACCTTGTCTTAAAATTATTGATTTAGAGGATTTTTACAAGATAACATCGTTAGTAGCTTTTTTAAAAGATAAAACCCACACTTTAGACAGTCTTTTAGAAAAAATTAATACTTCTTACCCTGACATAGAAAGTTCTAGTGTTAATCGGTATTTATTTTCTTTAGTCGCTCTTGAAATTTTCGATATGACTGAGGAAGAAAAAACCTTATCAGAACAGTTTTTTTACTTAAAACCAGAGTACTTCGATAATGAAAAGATTATCGAACAATTTCAAAAATCTGTTGTTAAGAAGCTTTCCTCTTTCTGGGGGGAAGATTTAAAACAAGATGTTGTTCGACAACTAATTAATGACGATTAAATCTATCTCTTCAAAAGTAGCATTTCTGAGGCGATCGCTAATAGGATTAATTGCTCTTTTAATACCCGCCGCCGCCAAACAGCTTGCTGCCAAACAGGGATATTGTGGGAGCATCCCATATTTGTAAAAATATCGAATATTCAGTTTTTTATTTACTTTTCCCTTTTCCCTTCTTGCCTTTTCCCCAACTCTTGCCTCTTGCCTCTTGCCTCTTGCCTCTTGCCTAAAAGCGTTGAATTTTTGGGTTTTGACTTGCATTGAGATGCACCCGATATTGTTCGTCGCGGGAAATGGCATTTAATAAAACATCAACTCCCACCTGCGAACCAAATCTTAATAGCACCGCTGCTGCCAGAATTTTTGTTTCCGAATCTTCCGTTTTATTGACAAGTTGTTCCAGATGGGGAATTATAATCGAACCGAAACGGTAAAGGCGTTCTGCCAGAGGAAATTTATAAGCAGCTTTGCTAAAAGTTTCTACAGTTTTGAGTGCCAGTAAGTTAACTATTTCTGCGGCAGTATCTACAGCAATAACCTGTTTTTTCAGTTCGCCCGATTCTAAATTTTCCACAGTTTTGTTAACGTCTAATTTGTTCATTATCTAACCCTCATGCTGCTATTAAATTTGTTTTTAATCTACTCAGTTCTTGCAATTATAAACCACTTTTCAAATATGGTCGTTTGGTTAGCAGGGCTAATTATCTCTAGGGATTTAATCGTGTTTTTGTTTTCGTAAACTAGGGCGTTGAAAAAGCTAATTAAAATTCTATCGCCCACTAAACCCCCAATAGTTCTCCAGAAAACCGGTTTTTCGGTATCTCAGAAACCCGGTTTTTTAGACAATACCTTCACCATTTTCTACTCAAGGCTAACTCGCCCGCCAGAAACCGGGTTTTTTCAAAAAACCCGGTTTCTTAAATCTCCATGCTGGCGAAGGTATTGTTAGAAAAACCGGGTTTCTACAAACTCGGTTAAACTTTAGGGATGTTGGGTTCCGGTTCGCTCCACCCAACCTACAAACTCGGTTAAACTTTAGGGGTGTTGGGTTCCGGTTCGCTCCACCCAACCTACAAACTCGGTTAAACTTTAGGGGTGTTGGGTTCCGGTTCGCTCCACCCAACCTACAAACTCGGTTACACTTTAGGAATGTTGGGTTCCGTTCCGCCCCACCCAACCTACAAACTACTCTCAATTGTTAATTGTTAATTGTTAATTGATATAAGGAGGTTGCCGGATGTATAGCATGAACGAAGGTAAAGACGTCGCCAAACAGGCAGCAAGAGATATCGAAGCTTGGCTGTTAAGTCTCTCGCGAACTATAAGCCTCGTTAACGTCGAAGATGACCCCGAATATCAGAAAGTCGATGTCGATTTACTCTATACTACTAACAAAGGTTCCTATAAGCTGGAAATCAAGGGCGATCGCTACCACAAAACCGGCAACTTCTTCCTCGAAACTCACAGCAACAAAGAACGAGGAACCCCCGGTTGCTTTCTCTACACCGCAGCCGACTGGGTATTATATTACTTTGTTACTCCACGCACTCTCTATTTACTACCGATGCCGGCAACTCGGGAATGGTTTGCCGCAAATATCGATAGATTTCGCGAAAGGTCGACCGCGACCAAAACCGACCGAGGCTTTTATACTACCGTCGGGCGTTTAGTTCCGATAAATGTCGTGCGCGATGAAGTGGAGGGAGTGCGGAAGTTGAGTCTTTAGCATCTGGTGAAACCCGGTTTTTTAGAAAAACCGGGTTTCTAGGGGAAAAACCGGGTTTCTAGGGGAAAAACCGGGTTTCTTGCTTGTCAAAAAAAAACTGCTATAATAAAATAGAATTGGTCGTGAATGAATCTAGTCATGTACGCACGGTAGGTCCGAGCAACGTCTCCCTTTGGTCGGGGAAGTCGCCAATCGGACTGTTGACGCTTGGAGTCTGATTAAACAGATAACGAGTTTTCCCTTAAAAGGGGTCAGCCGATGCGTAAAAGACTCCCGCCAGAGCAAAACATGGCGGGTTTTTTTTGCGAAATATCTTCTCTTTTTTCAAATCTTCTCTTTTTTCAACCTCAAAACAACCCATGTCTTACAGTAAATTCACCATAGAAGAGTTGAAAAAAACTTTTAATCTAACTATCGCGGAGACAGCGGGAAAATTTAATAACCTGCCCGAAATTCCACCATCTCAATTTCTGCAAGAAGCTTTACAATATTACATACCTTTAGCCGTCGCTATTGGTACAGAAAAAGTACGTTCCGAGTTAATTGTTGCGCCTATTTTATTCGCAATTAAAAAACAATTAAACAATCGAATAAGCGTGTTTTCCGGTACGGAATTTAACGTCAACGTCGAACAAAGTTTGAACGGTTTTTGCGACTTTATTATTAGTCTTTCTCCCCTGCAACTTTTAATCGAAGCGCCAGTTGTTGCTTTAGTCGAAGCGAAAAATGATAATATCAAATCCGGTTTAGCTCAATGCATGGCAGAAATGGTAGCAGCCCAAATTTTTAATCAGAGGGAAGGTAACGATATCCCTAAAATTTATGGGGCTGTAACTACTGGAACTGCTTGGCAATTTTTAGAGTTGGAATCTCAAAACGTGACGGTAGATTTAGAAGAATATCCCATCAATAACTTACCAAAAATTTTAGGAATTTTAACCAGTTTTGTTAGCTAGCAATTAAAATGCAAATCGTCGATATTTACCCCGATAACTCGCAGTTAATTCAACAAGTCGCCGACTTATTATTTGTCAGTTTTCAAGAAAATTATCCCCACGCTTGGCCTAACATTGAAGCTGCCTTAAAGGAAGTAGAAGAATCTCTCGCGGAAGATAGAATTAGTCGAGTGGCGATCGCCGAGGAAAACGGTATGGTTTTAGGATGGATCGGCGGCATCAAACAATATAACGGCTTCGTTTGGGAATTGCATCCCTTAGCAGTTAAAGCAGAATTTCGCAGAAGAGGAATCGGCAGATCTCTGGTTGCAGACTTAGAAAAAGAAGTGAAAAAACGAGGCGGTATCACTCTTTGGGTAGGAACTGATGACGAAAATAATCAAACCAGTTTGTCGCAAAAAAATCTTTATCCTAACCTCTGGGAACACGTCAAAAACATCAAAAATTGGCGCGGTCATCCCTACGCTTTTTATCAAAAAATTGGTTTTGTGATAGTTGGAGTCATGCCCGATGCCAACGGTCTAGGAAAACCAGATATTTATATGGCCAAACGGATTACTTAAAATTTTTAAAACACTTTTAACTAAGGGACTTGTAATTTAATAAGATACCGATGTTGGGTGGAGGTTCGCGCGCGCCCTACCTACAAGAGACTGGTAGTTTATTTTTGCACAAGTCCCTAATAACCCAGAAGATATTTTTCCACATCTTGCCAGGATTCCTCGCTGTAATGAGGCTTGAGGAAATCTATAATACTGTTGTCTATTAGTCCTTCCTCATCCCCAGTATGACCTTGATGAGAAAGGGCCTGAGTCAAATGGCGGGCGCTGTCGATTAA
This sequence comes from uncultured bacterium, assembly GCA_964619285.1. Taxonomy (GTDB): domain Bacteria; phylum Cyanobacteriota; class Cyanobacteriia; order Cyanobacteriales; family Microcoleaceae; genus CALKCV01. The sequence continues at coordinate 27,084 of CAZUCT010000022.1, forward strand.
TCCCGCTATAAAATGATGTTCTTGAACCCATTCCACCGGATCTGGTGCTTTTGTATGGCTTTTTTGGGAGATGCTATTTGGAGTTTTCATAATCTCTTGTTCGGTAAAAACCCTGAATTTACAACAAATTTTTCCTAACCGTTCGGTGAAATTACGCAGGTTGAAACCTTGATTTAAAACAATAATTTATGGGCTATTGGCCTCAGTAAAAATAACACAATCTTCAAAACACATTTGGGGGGTTTCACCCTCCATCCACCCATTAACAGCATCAGGAAATAGAGCCGTTCTATAAACTAAGTCTCTATTATTATTATCTCTTCTCAAAAGAATTTTTGCCGTGACTATTGTCAGATAAGTCTAGTGACAAAATCGACTTTTTTTTGTGATTTAGATCGACTTTCATAGAAGAGCTCTTTCTTCTATCCTTTCAAAGCCTTCTTAATTATTTTTTAATATTTGACTGGAAACACGACCCCGCCTGCGAAACTCCAATCCGTGGGACGGGTGTCCCCCCTGTCAAACCCCAAACCCCTTCTAGGGATGTCCCGCCGGGAGCTCGGAAACCCGGTTTTTTCAGGCCTCAGAAACCCGGTTTTTCCAAAAAACCGGGTTTCTTGACCTGCTGGGCCGTCCCCCTCCCTGTCAAAGGGCCCTTTATATTAAATTAGAAAAAAGAAACAAAGCAAGCAGCCGGTCCGTGGACAAAATTTTTATACAAATAGTCGCTTATAGAGATAAAGAACTGGTACCGACGGTGAAAGAGGCCATTAGTCGAGCGACCCATCCCGATCGCCTCACCTTCGGCATCTGCTGGCAATACGCTTCCCAGGAAGAACTCGACTATATCGAGCAACTCAGGCCATTTAGCAACTGTCGCATTGTCGCCATTACTGCCAGTCAGGCCCGAGGCGTCGGTTGGGCCCGGGCCCTGGTCCAGAAACTCTGGCAGCAAGAACGCTACACCCTCCAAACAGACGCCCACATGAGGTTTGCCGACGGGTGGGATGCGGACATTATCGAGATGCTGGCGATGTGTCCCAGCGAAAAACCGCTTTTAAGCGCCTATCCCCCCGCCTACGAACCGCCGAGAAACCTCATCGACGATACCCCCACTCGCTTAGTACCAAAAGGCTTTTCGGACTCGGGCATCTTAAGTCTGAAAGCGGGGGGCAGTTTGAGGGAATATTCCGCGCCCCAACCGGGGATGTTTGTAGCGGCGGGGTACATATTTGCCGAGGCGAAGTTGATTCAAGAGGTGCCTTACGATCCGCAAATTTACTTTGGTGGCGAGGAGGTTTTGTTGGCGACGAGGGCCTGGACGAGGGGTTGGGATATTTATCATCCCCACCGGGCCATAATCTGGCATTTTTACAACAGCGGCGGACAACGACCGGTCCACTGGGCGGATCGGCAAGATTGGTGGGTTTTTAATCGCATCTCCGAACAGAGATTTCGGCAGATTTTAGGAATGGAAACGCCAGAGGAAAATTTTGGGATTTATGGTTTGGGAAATGTTAGAAGTTTGGCGGAATATGAGGATTTGGCGGGGGTTAATTTTCAGAAACGCTGGATTGTTTGTTGGATTTGAATTAGTTGTCAATTGTTAATTGTTAATTGTTAATTGTTAATTGCTTCAGAAAGTTTGTAGGTCGGGCTCCGCGAACCTCCACCCAACATCATTAAAGTTTAGTTTCTCGTAAATTTACAAATAGGAAAAACCCATTTTTCATCCTCGAAGAACTTCCAGTCTTTTTTCCAAAGAAAGCCTCATTTTATAAAAAGAACTCCACTCGACAAAATCGATATCGTCGCCGAGTTATCCATTTTTAAAACGTCGATAAAAGTCTTCATAACCCATTTGGTATTGAGTCTCAAATTGCTTTAATTCTGCTTCTAATTCTGCTGCTTGTTTTCTTAAGTTTTCAATTCTTCTTTTATTGCTCATCTCTTAAATCCTCTTTTAAATCTTACTATAAATCGCAGCGTTTATGTTGGGTTCCGTTTCACTCCACCCAACCTACAGTTTACTACAGTTTACTTTAAATAAAATCCTACATTTTTTTCATCCACTCCCGCGTACCAAAAAACTGACAAGAATGAGAAGCAACCTTCGCCGCCGACTCTAAAGCAGCAACAAAATTTTCTTCTTCCAAAATATAATGACAAAAGGCACCGTGGAAAATATCCCCCGCCCCCAAAGTATCCACCGCTTCAATTTGGGGTACTTCTAATCTGCCAAAATAACCGGTGTTTAAATACTCGATCGCCTCCTCTCCCCCAGTAATCGCAATATAAGGAATATTCAACCGCGATAAATAGGAGAAAACCTCCTCCCTAACCTGACATTTTGGCGGATAAAAATTAGCAGAACAAATAACGTAATCTGCCAAGGGCAATACTTCCTCAAAACCCGGTTTCCAACTGCCGCCATCCATGACTATGGGAATATTTTTCATTTTAGCCATGTCGGCAATTTCCAAACTCGCCGACATTTGATGGCCGTCTATTAAAACGAGATCGACTCCTGCCATCATTTCTGGGGAAATCGTCCCGCCGCCGACTTGATATTTAGTTGCGTTGATAGAAATAACAGAGCGATCGCCCGTTTTTTCCGTGGTAATAATCGAAGAAACTGGCGGCGGTTGCGACCAATTTTTATCTAAATCTAAGATGTTGATTTCATAGTTATCTAAATCCGATTTTATTAACTGAGTAATGGGATTATTGCCGACAACTGCTAATAAATTAGAACGATTTCCGAAGTGGCTAAAACTAACGGCAGCATTCGTGGCCGGTCCTCCTGCTGTTACCGCATAATCTTTGGCAACAACCTTTTGATTTTTCTCGGGATAAGTGTCAGTTAAATAGAGGAAGTCTAAGGTTAGCATTCCTACAAAAAGTCCGGTTTTAGTCATGGTAAATAATTAACAATTAACAATTAATAACTAATAATTAATGTGCCCTGGGAATAAAATCGTAAATCTGCCCCAGGTGCTCCCAAGGGATTATAATTTATCGTGTTAATTTGGGAGCCAGTCGGTTTTGTCAACAGACAAGGGAGAACCATTAAGACGATTAACAATTGACAATTAACGATTAACAATTGACAAAAAGCAAGATGTATTTAACTAAATCAGAGGTGAATCGACCGATAATAATTAACTTTCCCCGGAGGGGATGTCCGGCCATACCCCCCTCGATTCAACTGCGGCCCTATCAAAAAGAGGCCGTGGCCAATTGGTTTGACAATCGGGGCCGGGGCACGTTTAAGATGGCCACGGGTAGCGGCAAAACTATCTTGGCCTTAGCGATCGCTACTCAACTTTACCAAAAAATCGGCCTCCAAGCCCTCCTGGTAATTTGCCCCTACCGCCACCTAGTCACCCAGTGGGCGAGGGAAGCGGAGAAATTCGGTCTCGAACCTTTGTTAGCTTTTGAAAGCGTTCGCACTTGGCAAAGCGAACTTTCTCTTGCTTTATATAACGTTAGCTGCGGCGATCGCCCCTTTGTTACCGCGATCGCCACCAACGCTACTTTAATCTCGGAAAGTCTCCAATCTCAACTTAAATACTTCCCAGAAAAAACCTTAATTATCGGCGACGAAGCGCACAATTTAGGCAGTCCCAAACTCGAAGAAAGTCTCCCTCGAAATATCGGTTTGAGGCTGGCACTTTCCGCCACTCCAGAAAGACATTTCGACGAAGACGGCACCGCAGCAATTTTAGATTATTTCGGTCCCATTTTACCTCCCGAACTTTCCCTTGGGGATGCCATCAAACAGGGGGCATTAGTTCGCTATCTTTATCATCCTATTTTAGTAGAATTAACCGAGTGGGAAACTCGCGCTTATGCTAGATTGACTTCTAAAATTGGTTGGGCTTTATTATTAGCAAATCAAGAAGGAAAAAACATCGATAACGAAGAAGATGTTACTGCTTTATTAATTCAGCGATCGCGATTAATTGGGGCGGCAGCTAACAAGCTAAAAGCCCTAAAAAGCATTATGAAAAATCGCCTCCATACCAGCCATACTTTATTTTATTGTAGCGACGGTTCCGTAGAAAAAGAACCCTTAATTTATGCCAAACAAAAAGAAGAAGTCCTCAGAATTTTAGGTCGAGAATTAGGCTATCGAGTCAACACCTACACCGCCGAAACATCCCTCAAAGAAAGAGAAAATTTGCGGCGAGAATTTGAAGCGGGAGAATTGCAAGGATTAGTAGCAATTCGCTGTTTGGATGAAGGAGTCGATATCCCTGCAATTCAAAATGCTATAATTTTAGCCAGCACTACCAATCCCCGACAATTTATTCAGCGGCGGGGACGAATTTTGCGCCCCCATCCGGGCAAAGAAAGAGCCACTTTATTTGATACAATTGTCTTACCCCCAGATTTGGGAAAGCAAACTCAAGATGTCGAACGCAATTTTTTAAGAAAAGAATTAGCGCGATTTTTAGAGTTTGCCGACTTAGCCGACAACGCTGGAGAAGCTAGATTAAAATTATTAGAAGTTCAAAAAAGATACGGCCTATTAGACCTTTAAAAGTTCGTAGTAATCGCTTTAGCGATGGTTCGTAAAACAAACGTGAAGGAATCAAAAAAAAAACACAGTGAATTACTCAGACAATATCGTAGTTTCCGCTTTATCGAGCATATTTTCCGAGAAAAAATCCGGTTACGATGCTAAGGGAAATAACGCCCTCAGTCACATACAAGAACCCATCGTCACCGCCCCGCCAGAAGTAAAACAAATCATCCAAGAAGTTCTGGAAATAGAAAAAGATAGACTCTACAAAAGAGCGCCAAAAATTAACGACGACATTCTTAAAATTATTAAAGAAGTAATCAAATGAAACTAATTTCAATTATTTTCTGTAACTTTCGCCAATTCTACGGCAAAACTCCGAAGATTGCTTTAGCATCTGGCAAGCAGAATACTACTATTATTCACGGTAATAATGGTGCGGGAAAAACTACCATGATGAATGCTTTTACCTGGGTGCTTTACGACAAATTTAGTGCTGCTTTTCAGGCAGAAGAACAGTTAGTAAATAAGCGGGCAATTAACGAAGCAAAAGCAGGAAAAGCGGTGGCTTGTTGGGTAGAAATTGTCTTCGAACACGACAGCAAACGCTATCAAGCTAAACGTTTGTGTCGCGCTTACAGAAACGACCAAGGTATTATCGATCGCGGTAAAAGCGACCTTTATATGCAAGTAGCGGGAGACGACGGCAGGTGGTCGCCGCCGCCACAACATCCCGAGGATATTATTGGTAGAATTTTACCGGAAAGTTTGCATCGATATTTCTTTTTTGATGGGGAAAGAATCGAGCATATTGTCAGGGAAGAAAGGAAAAATGAAATTGCCGAAGCGACTAAAGAATTATTGGGAGTTGAGGTTTTAAATCGTTCGATTAGGCATTTGGGAGAGGCGAAGAAATCTCTGGAAACTGACTTGAGGTTAATTGGGGATCCGGAAACTAAAAAGTTTTTGCGAGATAAAAGCAAAATCGAACAGGAAATAGAACAGCTTTCCCAACGTCAAATTGAGGTGGAAAAGGAGTTAAAATATCAGGGAGAATTAAAGAAGGAAGTTAGCGGTCGTTTGTTGGAGTTTAAAGGTGCCGAAGGTTTGCCCCAACAGCGAGACGATCTCAAACAAAGGTCGGCGAGTATTAAGGCACAAATAAGTCAAGCTAAAGACCTTTGGAAACGGGCAGTTTCTAATAAGGGTTATTTGCTGTTTTTACCCGAAGCGGTGGCAGATTTTCGCGAAATTGTGGCGGGTTTTAACGATAAAGGGGAGCTGCCGATGGGGATTAAAAAACAGTTTGTCGAACAGTTGTTGGAGAAGGAAACTTGTATTTGCGGGACTAAGTTAAAGGAGGGTTCTAAGGGAAGGAAACAGGTGGAAAGTTGGATGGAAAAGGCGGGTATTGCCGATGTGGAGGAGGCTGCTATTAGGATGAGCGTTAAGGTAGATGAATTGGAGAAACAAGGGCCGGAAATGTGGGAGGAAATCGACAGAAATCTAGCTAATACCGAACAGTGGAGAAAGGAACTTTCTCAGGTGGAAACTCAGTTAGATGATATTAATAATAAGCTGCGAAATTATCCAGATGAAGATATTAAGAATTTGCAGAAGCGTTTGGATGAAATTGAGGCGAGGATGGCAGATTTAAACCGGGAAACTGGTTCCAATCAGTTGCAACTTGAGAATTTAGCTAGGGATTTACAGACTTTAGATAAGCAAGTTGATAAGCAGCAAATGAACGAGATTAAACAAGTTTTAGTTCAGAGAAGAATTGCGGCGACTCAGGATGCTATTGAGAGGTTGATTGAGGTGCGATCGCGCCTGGAAAAACAGTTTCGCGCTTCTTTGGAAAAACGAGTTCAAGGGTTATTTAGTCAAATTTCTTTTACTCCTTATCTCCCCAAAATGAACGATAAATACGAGTTAACTTTGGTGGAACAAACGGGAGGGGAAGATGCTTTAGTTGCCGCTTCCACTGGGGAAAATCAAATCCTCAGTTTGGCGTTTATTGGGAGTATTATTGATGAGGTTCGAGATTGGAGTAAAAAAAATGCTTTAATGGGACCGGATAGCAGCACTTTTCCAGTGGTAATGGATTCTCCTTTTGGCAGTTTGGACGAGATTTATCGCCGGCAAATTGCGAGGATTATTCCGAAGTTGGCAAATCAATTAATTGTGTTAGTTACTAAGACTCAGTGGCGGGGCGAAGTTGCGGAGGAAATGGCGAGTTATATCGGTAGGGAATATGTGCTTTGTTATAATTCTCCTAAACCCGATTGCGAGGAGGATTCTATTAAGTTAAACGGGGCAGACTATTCTTTGGTGAAACGCAGTCCCAACGAGTTTGAATATACGGAAATTCTTGAGGTCGGCGACACCGAATTTTAATTTGTGTTAAGTTTGTAGTAAGCACTTTAGTGCTAAAAAAAGCTCTATTAAAAGCACTGAAATGCTTGCTACGAACGTTCGTTAAAAGGCAAAATATGGTAATTACAACATCTCCAAAAGAAAATTTAGTTACCGATACCTGGGTTAAGGGAAGTTGGGAAGAATTTCTTGCTTTGGCAGATAATCCCGATTATGAAAAGGCAAAGTTTTATTACTATCGAGAATGTCTGAGGATTGAAACGGCGGATGTCGGTTCGCTTCATGGCAGACAACATTCGATTGTTTCTGGGATTATTACTTATTATGCAACTCTCAAAAATTTTCGCTTTATCGAGTTAAGAAATAGCAGTTTTCGCCATCCTAATCTAGTGGAGTTCCAACCGGATTTATCGTATTATCTTGGTGCAGATTTTGAGTTACCGCCTCCTACGGATTCGCCGATTAATATTAGCGAGTTTAAACTGCCAGCATTAGTAGTAGAAATAGGTGTATTTTCTCTGGGAGACGATTTAGGAAAAAAACGATTAATGTACGAACAATTTGGAGTTAAAGAATATTGGGCGGTTGATGCTAATAACGATGATGTTATTGCTTTTTCTATTGCCGATAGAGGCAGCAAACAAGTAGAACAATCTCTAGTTTTGGAAGGGTTAGAATTAGCTGTTGTGGAGGAAGCTTTAAAACGTTCTCATAATTGCGATGATACCGCTGTTTATCGCTGGTTTATTGAGAAAATTAGTCAGGTTTAATTAACAATTAGTAATTAACAACTAACAATTAACCAAGACTGCAATTGTTAAGAAAGTTAAAGAAAGCATCCTCCAGAAGACGAGATGTAATAGGATAGAGGTAAAGCCTATTTATCTCAAGGAGACAAGCGCCAATGAACTATAACATCGAAGAAATCGAGGGCATCGATTTCGTCCACGCCCAAAAACTCGCCGAAGTTGGCATTACCACCCTGGAACAACTATTAGAAAAAGGGTCATCTCTTCAAGGCATCGAAGATTTAGAACGGGCAACGGAAATAGACCGAAATTTAATTTTAGAATGGGTACAATTAGCTGATTTATCTAGAATTAAAGGTGTCGCCGGGGAATATTCTAAATTATTAGAAGCGGTGGGAGTGCATACGGTTAAAGAATTAAGAACCCAGTTTCCCGAAACTTTACACGGCAAGATGGTTAAAGCAAATCGCCAATTAAAATTGGTGCAAAAGTTGCCCAGTTTAGCTATGGTTAGAAGTTGGGTATCGCAAGCGATTAACAATCAGCAAGTCCCCTCTCAAAAGACTGAGACAAAAACGGCGAAGGTTAGTTCTAGTAAGTGGTCTTTGGATTGGGCGGATTAGGGTTGGTTTATTGCTTGAGTCCCACAGCATTCTTTAGTAAAAGTCATAAAACTAATGGTTCTATCTTGGCTAAAACCTCTTCTATAACTTCTGGTGGTGCTTTTTCTTTAAAGCTGGCTTTTCTGGCTTTCCAGTCTAAAGATTTGATTTGGTCTGACAAGATAACACCTTTGGTTTCCGTTCGTTCGTCAAGAGTTACTTCAAACTTTAATCCCTTCCTTTTTGATGTAATTGGACACATCAAAGCTAACGAGGACAGTTTGTTGTATTTCAGGGGCGAGATTATAATCGCAGGACGCGGTTTGTTTTTAGCATTTCCCTGTTCGCTGCCTTTAGTAGGATTAAGGTCTATGAAGATAATATCGCCTCTTTCTGGGATCTATTTTTGTTCGTTACCAGCTTTCATTTCCTACAGAATCTCCTGTTTCTACCTCTCCATGAAAATTATCGGAACTCATTCCTTCTAGTAACTCATCCAAAGTGTATTTATTTCTTCTTGTTTGAGCTATTTCCTTAAATTGAGTTTCTTCCTTGGTATGTACTTTAGTTTGGAATAACCGAGGAATGAAACTTGGAAGGTTTTGCCACCATTTTGCAATAGTTTTGTCGAACATAAGCGTCCTCCTAATTTCTATTTCAAGTCCTAATACGATTGTAAAGCAAATGGATTAGTTTGTCAACCAGTCCAGCGATACCCAATTCACAATTAAGATGGAACAGATTTTCTAAATACTAAAAAATGCTGTTGGGGCAAAATGTCTTTATTTTCCTCGAAAACTAAACCCACTGCTTCCATTTCTTTTTTAACTTGTTGTTCCGTCATTTTGTGCAATCCTTTAATCGGAATTAAAGGGTTTTCTCCGCGATATTCTAATAACACTACTCGCCCCCCCGGTTTGAGGGATTCGACAATTCCTAACATCATTTCTCGGGGGTATTCAAATTCGTGGTAGGCATCCACCATTAAGGTGAGGTCAACTTGAGATGCTGGCAATTTGGGGTCGTCAACTTCTCCTAAAATTGTCTCGACATTGTTGAGATTTTCTTGTTTTTTGACGAACTCGATTAACTCTAACATCTCCGGTTGAACGTCAACTGCTAAGACTTTTCCTTCGGGAATTAAGGGGTTAATTCTAAAGGTAAAATAACCGGTTCCCGCGCCGATATCTGCTACGGTGTCGGTGGGTTTTAAGTCTAGGGCGGCGATCGCTAAATCCGGCCTTTCTCGATAACTTCTACTATCTCTTTCTAACCATCCCGCCCCTTCGTGGCCCATCACTTTTGCTATTTCTCTCCCCAAATAAAACTTGCCGATGCCGTCTGGGTTATGAAAAATCTTTTGTTGGTAAACATTTGGCGAATTAACTGCCTCAGTTTCTAAGGTACAACTACTCAAGGTTAAGCCTGTTAAAAAAATGCAAAATAGCAGTGTTATAATGTAAAGATGTTTTTTGAAATGTGTCATGGCGGTTTGTTTATGAAAACGGCAACGATGACATTTTACCACAAATAGAGAACCGGTCAAGAAATCCGGTTTTTTGAAAAAACCGGGTTTCTGGGACACCCAAAAACTAGCAAAAAAAGGAGTAATTTCATGCGTCAAGAATACAATAAATTAGTGCGCGATCGCATCCCCAGTATTCTCAGCAAAAAGGGTATTAAATACGAAATTGGAACTCTTTCTCAAGAGGAATATTGTCAAGCATTGCGAGAAAAATTAATGGAAGAAGCTAAAGAATTAGCTGAGGCTTCCGAGGTGAATTTACCAGAAGAAATAGCGGACTTACTGGAAGTAATAGATGCTTTGATGGAGGCTTATGGAATTAAGCAAGAACAAGTATTTTTAGCCAGAGATGAAAAACGGGCAGAAAAAGGCGATTTTCAAGATAAAACAGAGTTATTGTGGACTGAGGAAAGTTCTTCGGAAGAAGATTCATAAGGGATTAACTAAGAAAAAAATAGGAGAAAATTATGGCTTTTTCAGATGCCCAAAATTATTGGGCAAAAGAGGCAATTTATAGCTTGCAAAATAGCAACATTATTAAAGGCTATCCAGACGGAACTTTTCGCCCGGATAAACCAGTCACCCGCGCCGAATTTGCGGTCTTAATGTGTCGGGCATATTCTCTTATTCCAGTAAAAAAAGAACCCATTGCTTTTACGGACGTTCCCGATAATTATTGGGCAAAAGAAGACATCGAAACAGCATCGGCAAAAGGATTTTTTGCCGGCTATCCCGACCAAACATTTCGACCGGAATTGCCAATTCCCAGAGTACAAGCTACCATCGTTTTAGCAGCGTCGCAACCCGCTTATATCGTACCATTAAATCCCGAGGAAATTCTTCAGCAATATTTCGACGATGCCGCCGATATTCCTAGTTATTCTCAAAAGATGATGGCGGTGGCAGCTATTAATCAAATTGTTGTCAATTATCCAGAAATTAGAAAATTTCACCCAAACCGCAGCGCCACTAGAGGCGAAGTAGCTGCTTTAATGGTTTGTTCTTTAGGTATTGCCGATGAGGTTTCATCTGGATATATTGCCACTAGCAATATCTTTGCAATTCCGCCAATATTTGTGTCTGCTATGTCCTTTTCTGAGGGATTAGCTATGGCCGCCCTGGGGGGTCAAGGTATAGGATTTATCGATTCAACGGGAGAATATGCGATCGCCCCCAATGACGGAAGGAGTTACCGCACTTCTTTTTCTGATGGTTTGGCGGGATTTTCAATTAACAACAAAAGCGGTTACATCGACAAGAAAGGAAATATCGTCATTCAACCCCAATTTTCCGGTTTTACTGTGCGAAAATTTAAGGAAGGATTGGCAGCAGTTCAAATGGAATATGAAGGAAAATGGGGTTATTTGGACAAAAATGGTAACTTGGCAATAGAAAGTAAGTTTTTCAGCGCGGGGGATTTTATTGACGGTTTAGCTTTAGTAAATTTTGAGGGTAAATTCGGTTATATCGACAAAAGCGGTGAGTTTGCGATCGAACCTGAAAATCCTAATTCCATCAATGTTCCTGAAATTGGGTATCCAATCGACCATCTAATTTTTAACATAAGCGATTTTTCCGAAGGTCGGGCGCGGATACAAATTGACCAGTCCGTGGGTTATCTCGATACTAACGGCAACACCGTAATTCCCCTCCAATTTCAAGAAGCTAAAGATTTTTCTGAAGGGTTAGCGGCGGTAAAAAGTAATAATAAATGGGGTTATATCGACCTCGATGGCAACTGGATAGTGGAAGCCAAATTTAGCACCGCCGAGAATTTTTCAGAAGGTTTAGCCAAAGTATCTATTGATGGGAAGTCATCTTTTATTGACAAGACTGGAAAGGTAGTATTGGAACCGGAATTTGATGCTTTTGGTTCCTTTTCTGAAGGGTTAGCGCCAGTAGGTATCGGCGGGGAATTGACTGAAGAATATGAAGTCTCTCATTTCTGGGGTTTAATTAACAAAAAAGGCGAGGTAATAATTCAACCGCAATTTTATTCTGCTCCCAATTTTTCCGAGGGATTTGCAGCAGTAAGGTTGAGGGGAAATTGGGAAAGAATTAGGGTAGGATACGATAGCAGCGCCGTACCTATTGACTTTAGGTGGGTGTTGCGAGGGGGAAACAGCGGTTACATTTATAACCCTCTTTTGTAGGATTTCTAATTGGTGTTTTAATTAACTAATTTTTTGCAAAAAAGGAGAAAACAACCATGAAATTTATCAGCCCAAAAACCGACTATGCTTTTAAAAAAATCTTCGGTTCTAACAGCAGCAATCCCATCTTAATTAGCTTTCTAAACGCGATTATTTACGAAGGCAGAAACACGATAAAATCTCTGAAAATTCTCAACCCTTACAATCCGGGAATAACTGCCACTCTCAAAGATACTTATTTAGACGTCAGGGTAGTATTAGATAACGGTTCGACAGTCATCATAGAAATGCAAGTTTTGAACGTCGAAGACTTTGAAAAAAGAGTAGTTTATAACTTCAGCAAAGCTTACAGCAACCAATTAGATAAAGGAGAAAAATATTCTCTCCTCCAACCGGTAATTGCTGTAACGATTACGGATTTTGTTTTGTTTAAAAAAAGTAAACAAATTATCAACCGATTTACTTGGAAAGAGGATAAAGAGTTATTTAGCTATCGGGAGGAATTGAAGTTAATCTTTTTAGAATTGCCAAAGTTTGAGAAGGAATTAGCCGAATTAGAAACCATTAGCGATAAGTGGATTTACTTTTTAAAATCTGCCCCTTCTTTAGAAGTAGTTCCAGAGTCTTTGGGGGAAATATCGGAGATAGATACGGCCTTTGATTTGGCAAATCGCGCTAATTTAAGTAAGGAGGAATTAGAGGCTTTAGAAAAACGGGAAATGTTTATTGCCGACAGGATTAACGAGATTGTTTTGGCGCGACGAGAGGGGAAAGAGGAAGGGCTAGTAGAAGGGATAGAACTAGGAGAAATTAAGTTAATTTTACGTCAACTGCGCCGATCGCTTGGCGACATTCCCCCAGAAATTAGCAGCAAAATACAACAATTATCTGTGGAACAATTAGACCTTTTGGGAGAGGAACTTTTAGATTTTCAGACCATAGAAGAACTGGAGACATGGTTGAGTAACCAAAAATAATTAACGCCCGTAGAACAGGCATCTTGCCTGTTCCCTGCTAATATCTCAATTAAACACTCAAAAAAACGAAAATGAACCGAATTAGAATTGCTAAAAATAAAACCGAATTAGTCAAAGGTTTAACCCAAGGAGACGGCAATACCGGACCTTTCCAAACTTATGCCGATGTGATGGTTTTTGCTGCTTCTTTGGGTATCAAACGCAAAAAAAGAGTGCCACTAGAAGAGGTCGCTAAAAAAGATCCTTCTCCTATTGGTATCGAAGTATTTTGGTCGAGGGGTTACGATAGCGTTATTAAATTGGTGGCGATCGCCGATTCTAAAGATATTAATATTCTCTCCCCCACCGACGAGAAAGCTGAGGCAAATCGTGTCGAAATATTTGAGGAGTATGCTAATGGCGGTTTGGAGGTTTTGGAGGATGAATTGCGCGGATCTGTTGACTATGCGGATAGGATTTTATTGATGTTAATGGCGGAGAGACATCAGAAATCTCAACCAGAAGAAGAATTCGATTTAAGTCGGTTTTTGGGGTAGTTTTTATTCGTTTGTAGTAAGCATTTAGGTGCTTGTTCGTAGTAAGCATTTAGGTGCTTGTTCGTAGT
>CAZUCT010000023.1:0-4359 GCA_964619285.1 uncultured bacterium
TCTAAATAGTGATATTTGGAATCCCCGTGTCTTTAGACCGGGGAGAACGTCAATTGCAGCCAGTAGCAGGGATCGTAACAAAAGCAACTATACTCGGCACGGGCAGAAAATGCGTTTTTTGATTTCTCAGTCAACATACTCTTAACTCAAAGAAAAAAAGATGTTTTTGATTACTCGTCATGAGTACTCGTCATGAGTATGAAAAGTGAATTGCCTCCCCGCGTCAAGTATAATTGAGGAGGGTGGACCTTGCCCACCCCCACCTAATTTAATAGCGCGGAACTCTAGGATCTACTATTGCGGAATAGGCATCAATACCGCCAACAATATTTTTGACGTTGCTAAACCCTTGTTGGCTCAACCATTGGCACATTTGGGCAGATCGCATCCCGTGATGGCACAACACCAGAGTTTCTTTATCGGCATCTAGCCTTTCGTGTATTTGGCCGGACCATTCTGCATACTCGCTTAAGGGGAAAACCTCAAATCCTTCGATGCTTGCTAATCGAACTTCTAGGGGTTCGCGCACATCTACCAGTTGCAGATTTTCTCTTCCTTCTGTTAGACGAGCTGCCAGTTCTTCAACGCTAATTGTTGGTATGGATTGTGAAGACATTTTAGTTGAGACTTGATTTTTGAGTTTAAGGATTAACTTGTTGGGTTCCGTTTCACTTCACCCAACCTACAATTGGATTATTGATTACCCATTACTTGTTGGGTTCCGTTTCACTTCACCCAACCTACAACTTGACTCTTGACTCTTGCCTAAAAGCTACCCATTGCCAATAATTTCTGGAACCCGACGGGCCTGAGAATTTTCCAAACGGGGCCCTTGAATTTGAACCACTTCGGAAGCAAAATAGTTGCCCCACCGAGCGGCCTTGGTGGCACTATAACCGTGGGTAATACCAAATAAAACTCCACCGGCAAAAGCATCTCCGGCCCCGACGCTATCGATCGCCTTTACGGGAAATCCGGGTACATGAGTAACCTGCTTATTTTCCACTACCAGACAACCGTTGGGGCCGTCGGTAATAAAAGCAGTAGTTACTAACTCGCCTATTTTGGTGGCGCAGTCTTCCAAAGATTCGGTGCCGCAAAAACTTCGCGCTTCGTCAGCATTGCAAAATACGACATCGCAATAATCTCCAATAAGTTTGCGGAAATCATCGGCAAAACTATCCACTAAAAACTTATCGGAAAAAGTAAAAGAAATCCCAACTCCATTACGTTTCGACTGTTCCATAGTTTCAATACAAGCAGCTCGGGTATCCGGCCCGCTCCACAGATAACCTTCTGAGTAACTGTACTTAGACTGACTCAACCGTTCTACATTAATATCCCTGGCAGTTAACCCGATGGAAACTCCCAAATTAGTCAACATCGTCCGTTCTGCATCTGGAGTAGTTAGTACCAAACAACTGCCAGTGGGACCTTGAGAAACTGGGGCGGGGGTGACATCAAATTTAACGCCAACCTCTAACATATCTTGACGATAAAATTCTCCGTTGGGGTCGCCGGCAACTTTTCCGGTATAAAAAGCAGTGCCGCCACTCTGAGCGATCGCGATAATCGTATTAGCTGCCGAGCCTCCAGAACGCAATTTTAAATCGGTATTTTCCAGCTCGTGCAACAGTGCCCCTTGCTGTGGGGCATCCACCAAAGTCATTCCACCTCGGTTGATGCCGTGTTTTTTGATAAAATCGTCCTCTACAAATGCTAAAATATCAACCAAAGCATTGCCGACACCAAATACGTCTATTGATTTTGAAGTTTGCGCGTTTTCTGTCATTTGACCTTCCTTATTTGTTCCCGGTTGATTTTACCTCAAATCGTTCTTAATTTTCAATCTGGCTTTTTTTTCTATATTTGTAATGACTAATTCTTCCCTACCGCTTTTCGTTCGACAGATGTTGCAACCGGAATTTTATCCCCATCCGGTTAAGGAATCTCTCGAATTAATACAAACTCATATTTCTTGGATTTAGAATTAAGTTTAAACCCAATGCCATTCCTCGCCGTGGTAGGAGGAAAAAATTTATCTAACAACTATAGACACTACGCATTTTTTAGACTCGCAACGGGAGCAAGTCACCTTTGCATATTTATTTTCTCATACTCTTACTCTTACTCTTACTCATACTCAAAAAAGACGCTTTTTTTGAGTGTGAGTCATGAGTATGAAATTATCAAGAGAGAAAAATTACAAAACTGACTTGCTCCCCTCGCAACTTGACTCTTTAATAGCTAATTTTCCCACTTAAAAATAGAGATTTTTTATGAAAGTTTCTCCAGGTAAAGCGGCTTCAATAACCAGTTTAGTTTTGTTGTTATTATTTCCTAACTTTTTGGTGTTACTTGGATATACTGTTAACGAAAGTATTTTTTTGGGAATTATAGCGGCTATTTCTGGCGGCTTAATTGCTGGATGGGGTAATATGGAACCAGAAAAAAAGCCAGTTGAAAATATTAGTAACTTGGAGCGAACTACCTCTCAACAAGATGAAAATCAGACGAAATCTCAACCGAATAAAACTAGCAATAATCAAGAGTTAACTCCTGCCAAAACAGCCGATATTTCACCAGTTGCTAAAGAGTTGCCCCAAAAAATCCCCCATCGCTCTCAGCTAATAAAAGGTATCGATCGCGAAGAAAAGTTCTCAAAAAGAATAGTAGAAGAAAAGACTAAAAATTCCCAGAATTTATCAAATAAAACTCATGCTAATTCAAAAAAAAGTAAGAAGCAAGTCTCTAATCGCAGTCAGAGAAAAGGAGTATCTCTGTTATCGTGGTTGTTAATGAAAGAAAAAGAATCATCTAAAAAACGTCGCCGTTAATCAAAAAAAATCTAAGAATTTAAAATTAACAATTAATGTTTTTATTTCTTTCCAAATTATTACCGCTATTTATTTATCCTTTGGGGCTGAGTTGCCTGTTAATAATAGTAGGTTTAATTTTATTGTGGCGCAGAAATACCAGAGGAGCAACGGGAGCAATTATTTTAGGTTTAACCATCCTACTTATTGCTAGTAATAGCTGGGTTTCTCAATGGTTGGTTAAATCTTTAGAATGGCAAAATTTGCCTCCGGCAGAGTTGCCCCAAGCAGAAGCTATTGTAGTTTTAGGCGGAGGAATTAAACCCGCCACTCCCCCTCGCCCCAATGTCGATGTTAGCGAAGCGGGCGATCGGATTATTTACGGTGCCGAATTATTCCGCCAGGGCAAAGCACCTTGGTTAATTCTCAGTGGGGGCAGGATTGATTGGAAAGATGGGGGCCCGCCAGAATCTCAAGATATGGCCTCTCTAGCTGAAGTTATGGGCGTACCGAAATCGGCCATTTTGCAAGATACTAATTCTCTCAACACTCATCAAAATGCCGTTGAGGTGGGAAAAATTTTGGAGAGTCAAGGAATAAAAGGCCCGGTTTTATTAGTAACTTCTGCAATGCATACGCCGCGATCGCTCTTAGTTTTCCAACGCCAAGGCATCAACGTTATTGCCGCCCCCACAGATTTTTTAATTACGGAAAACCCTGTTGAAGAGAGCAGTTGGCAGGGTAACTTGCTGAATTTACTTCCCAATGCTTACAGCCTCCAGCAGTCAACCAAAGCCTTAAAAGAATACATCGGTTTAGTGGTCTATCGCCTCCGAGGTTGGGCTTAAGTCTGTTTTAACTGCCGTGCTAACTTGAAAAGAAGATTGGAAATAGGAGTTAGCTAATGTCCCAGCAGTTCAGAAGAATAATTCCCCAACCCGAGCAACCGGCAGCAGAAATTCTCAAAGCGAATCAAGCGGCCCAGGAATTTTATCGAGAAGTTAAATATCGCGAAAATCTTAAAAATTATTGCCAGTGGTACAACGCCACCGCCCAACAACATCAAAAAGAGCTCCAAGAAATGCGAGGGGATATTAACATTTTGGGTTGGTTTCTGCGCGGCTTTAGAAATTAACTAACGGCGCAGACGGGGACAGAGCCCCGTAAGCCGTTAATTATGTGGCAGTTTGGGTAGCTTTAGATAATTTCTAATTCATCCTCTCGGAGATGGGCCTTAAACTTTTTGCTAAATTGGACTAGAATCGGCAAATTAGCACTAACCGGTCTGCCGTTCCATTCGGTAACAATGGCCTTAACTTCCCCTTCTTGCCCTTTAATATCAAAAGGCTGCCCTCGATGTTCTGGATGAATATAAACAACCACAGATTTACTAACGCGAACGCGATCGCCCGTTTTCATAGACAAAAAAACCTTCTGTTCTGCTTCCTCTCAAATTAGCAGTACTAATACAGCTCCTAACTAAAAGGAGCCACAATAGCACGACAATTTTTCTATTGTTGCATAGAAACGGCCTCTAGTAGAA
>CAZUCT010000023.1:4459-40420 GCA_964619285.1 uncultured bacterium
CGGGCATCCTGCCTGTTAACAATTATTACGGGCATCCTGCCTGTTAACAATTATTACGGGCATCCTGCCTGTTAACAATTATTGCGGATTTGGGGGAGCTACAGGAGTTTCCCAAGGATAGGGAAAATCTTCTGGTGTCTTTTGCAGGTTATCGCGATTGCGCCACAAAGCGATACCAATAGCCAAGGCCAATAACACCAACAGGCCGCCTATTAAAAGCCAACGTTTCCAGTTGCTCCCATTAGTAACTGTTGCTGGTTCTGGTTTCCTTACCGTCTCATCGTAAAGCAACTTCTTAGAAGCCTCAGACATTTCTGACTGCGAGGTCTCATTTTTGGCCGATACTTCTGAAGGTTGATTATTTGTTGCCAACACCAATTTCTGGGGAGTAACGCGACAGTTAACCAGTACCACAGAAGTATTATCGTGGCCATTTTTCTGATTGGCGAAATCTATTAGAGATTCAACGGCCGCCTCCACAGAAAGTTCTCCATTAAGAACCCCAGAAGCGTAATCATGCCAATATTTCTCGATCCAATCGTTATCGCTGAGTCCGTCAGAACATAGCAATAAGAGGCCATTATCTTCGATAATAAAACGCCGAACCGTAGGGCGGATAAATTCTCCATCCCTAGTGCCCAAAGCTTGAGTGAGGGCACCGGCATCGGGACGTTGGAGGGCCTCCCAATACAAACAGCGGCCAAACATAACCTCTCTCGCAGCCACATCATCATCTACCGTTAACTGGATGCAGGAATCTGCAGTCAGCCAATAGGCCCGACTATCGCCTACATGAGCCACATAAAGTTCGTGGGCGTTATTGAGGTTCGTATCTGAGGAGGAGGTAATTTGTTGGGGCAACTGAAGAGCCATAACCAGGGTAGTGCCCATGCGCTGGCGATACTCTCGTTTTTGTTCGTCATTTTTAGCAGCGATCGCGTTATTAACTACCCGAATAATTTCTTCGAGTTGCTTGCTGACTAACTCGGGTTGCATCAACTCTTGCTGAGTCGCCGCCTCAGTTATGAGGCGATCGACCAGATATTTGATATTTTCAATGCCCAACTGACTCGCTACTTCTCCCCCTTCGTGGCCCCCTACCCCATCGCAAATAATAGCCAGCCGTGGAATTAGTTGGTTGTGGGGAGGAGCGTTCCTCTGTTGTAAATCTTTTTTGGTAGGATAGCAGCTATCTTCGTTGTGCAAGCGTACCGGGCCTGTAGTTGTGGCCCCTGCTATTTCCATATTTAAGGGTAGTTTGGCTGCTTCTTCTAATAAGAGTTCGTTTAATTGAGGGGCGATCGCCTGC
Source organism: uncultured bacterium (assembly GCA_964619285.1). Lineage (GTDB taxonomy): Bacteria > Cyanobacteriota > Cyanobacteriia > Cyanobacteriales > Microcoleaceae > CALKCV01. The sequence goes on from CAZUCT010000023.1 coordinate 5,769, forward strand.
CAGTCTTCTCCACCTGCTATGCGATAGCTAATCTCTTGCAGGGGTTCTTTTACTGATGGTTGTGCGGTTTCGGATAAATTAAACCAAAAATCGGCTAGATCTCGGAGGGTCGGTTTATAATTTCCAAATTCCACCTCCCGCAGCCGCACCCGCCAACCGTCAGCCCGGAGATTTTCTGAGAGCAAACTAGAGGCTACCCCCAGCTCCGATAAAGGCATCCACAACTGGCCTATCTGCCACAGCCAATAAAACTGACGAACTGCCGTAGCCGTTGACCAGATATCTGTTAAAGAAGGAAGGAGATGGCCCGTCCCATCTAAAGGCACGTTTTCTAAAAGCAGGATTTGTCTGGCATCGGCTTCTTCTCCCAGTTGGTAAAAACCATAGACTTCTGGAACGTGAATCCTGTAGGAATATAAAAATAAATAAGGAATAATATATTCTGGCAGTTCTTCTGGGGCGAATGGAAACTCTCCCGGCTTGGTATCCAGCCAGACTTGAGGGGCTACGACTTGATAGCGATCGCCCAGCAATTCTCCTGGTGGGATGTCGGCAGCAGCTAAACCCACTGCCCACAAGTAGCGATAGGTTAAAGGAGTTTGACAAGCTTCGCATTCAGAGCGACCTAGGGAGTTTAAGGGGTTGGGACAACTTGGATTAGAGCAATACATCGGCGGTGGGGAAGCGATCGTATACATTTGGCACAACAACCTGTAGTTGACAGGTCAAAATTTCTTGCAGGAAGAGGGAGAGGTATGAAATTAACGAGCTATCCCCGATTGGGATATAGAAGCACCCCCGATCCCATTACTCAAGCCTTTTATGGGCAATAGGGTGTATTTTAGCATCTCGATAGACAATTGGACTAATTGTAAATTCAATCTCCACCGTTGCGATAAGATCTAAACTAAATTAACAATTCCTATCTATGGTATGAGTCCGACAATATTTTGGTTACTGGCCGGGGCGGCTTTGTGTTTGATGGAGTTGTTCGTACCAACGGCTTTTATCATCTTTATGATGGGACTGAGCGCCTTTGCTGTGGCGGCAGTGTCCCTGATTATACCAGTTGTCAGCTTACAAGTGGCCTTGTGGATGTTGCTGTCTGTGGCTTCGATTTTTTTCTTGCGTCGGTTGTTACCTAAGGCAAAGGTGGCCGCGTTAAGCGATGCCGAAGAGGTCGAGACTTTGACTGAAATACCGGCAGGTGAAGCGGGCCGGGTACTCTATGAAGGCAATTCTTGGCGTGCTAAGTGCGAGGATGAAACTTTAGCTATTCCCGCAAACCAAAAAGTAATCCTCATTAGACGACAAGGCAATACTTTATTCGTTATGCCCGAAAAACTTTTGCGTTATTAAAACAATTTTGTCAACTAATCTATAAGGAGAAAAAAAATGGAAGGATGGATTGCTACCATCATTATTGCAATTTTTGGAACCACCGCTTTTAAAGGTATCAGAATTATCAATCAAGGTAACGAAGCTTTAGTAGAAACTTTAGGAAAATATAGCGGTCGCAAACTGGAACCTGGTTTGAATTTTGTCGTACCTTTTCTAGATCGCGTTGCTTACCAAGAAACTATCAGAGAAAAGGTTTTAGATATTCCGCCCCAACAATGTATTACTCGCGATAACGTCTCTATTAGCGTAGATGCTGTCGTTTATTGGCGGATTATGGATTTGGAAAAAGCTTTTTATAAAGTGGAAAATCTCCAATCTGCAATGGTTAATCTTGTTTTGACTCAAATACGTTCTGAAATGGGTAAATTAGAATTAGATCAAACTTTTACCGCTAGAACGGAAGTTAACGAGTTGTTGTTGCGAGAATTAGATGTTTCTACTGACCCTTGGGGAGTTAAAGTAACTCGGGTAGAATTGCGAGATATTGCTCCTTCTAAAGCGGTGCAAGATTCTATGGAATTGCAGATGAGCGCGGAACGGAAAAAACGGGCGGCAATTTTAAATTCTGAAGGGGAAAGAGATTCTGCTATTAACTCTGCAAGAGGTAAAGCTGAAGCTCAAGTTTTGGAGGCTAAGGCTAACCAACAAGCAATGGTTTTAGAAGCGGAGGCGGAAAAAAAGGCGATCGTTTTGAGGGCAGAAGCGGAACGTCAAGGTCAAGTTCTTAAAGCTCAAGCTACTTCTGAGGCTTTACAAATTCTTGCTAAGGTTTTAGAAAGCGACCCACAAGCTAAAGAAGCGCTTCAATTTTTGTTGGCTCAACATTACATTGATATGGGTCTAAAAATTGGTAGCAGTGACAGTAGTAAGGTGATGTTTATGGATCCCCGCGCTATTCCCGCTACTTTGGAAGGGATGCGATCGATGATTGCAGATAAGGAAAGTATTGCTAATAGCTAATAGCTAATTCTCTATGGCATCTGGCCTTCTCTTGCCTATGGCATCTGGCCTGTGGCCTCGTAACAGCGATCGCATACTCCAAAAAATTCTAAAGTGTGATAGTAAATCTTAAAACTGTGGGAGTCTTGCAGTTTGATTTCTAAGTCGTGGACGGGACATTCGTTGATAGGGACGGACATTCCACATTCGAGACAGGTGAGGTGATGTTGGTCTTCTTGAATGCAACTGTAAAGAGATTCTCCGTTGGCCAAAGTCCTTGCCTGTACGACTCCTTCGCGCTTGAGGGCGTCCAAAGACCGATAAACTGTTGCTAAACCTATGGGTCGATCGCTTTGGCGCAATTCTAAATAGAGGTCCTGGGCCGAAAGCGATCGCTTCTGAACCTTTAATAAGTTTAAAATTACCTCTTGGGAACGGGTGCGACGGGTATTCATGGCCAGTAGAACAGGCATCCTGCCTGTTTGTCAATTTTTAATGTGTTTTTATTTTATCTAACCCCTTCAAAGGTTATAATCTTTGGGTGAATCTCAATTTTGAGAAAGTGAAGGGACTTTAAATTAAGGGAAAATGGGGAATGGGGAATGGAAAATATTGCTAATTGCTACTTCCCTCTTCTTCCCTCTTCCCTACTTTTGCCTCTTGCTTTTTGCCTTTTGCCTCGTTTTTACTGTGACTAAAAAATATCTCGCCAAAATTTATGTGACTCTTCGCCCCTCGGTGTTGGATCCTGCCGGTACTGCAGTCCAGTCTGGGTTGGCACAGATGGGCTACGATAATGTCGATGGGGTCAGAATTGGTAAATATATAGAAATGAATGTTACCGCAGATGAACCCCATACAGCTAAAGAACAAATCGATGCTGTTTGCGATCGCTTATTGGCAAATCCGGTAATTGAAAATTATCGATTTGATTTGGTAGAACAACCTGCTACGGTAGTTCAATAAAAGCCATCTTTGAGCTAGTAAAAAAAACCTAAAAATATAAGCGATGAAATTTGGAGTTATAGTTTTTCCGGGTTCTAATTGCGATCGCGATGTAGTCTGGATAACTTCGGGGTTACTGGAGCAGCCGACTCGCAGAATTTGGCATCAAGAAACGGATATTTCTGATGTGGATGTCATCGTTTTGCCGGGGGGTTTTAGCTATGGAGATTATTTAAGATGCGGGGCGATCGCTCGTTTTTCTCCTGTTATTCCCGCCGTGGTGGAACACGCCAATAAAGGTAAGTTAGTTTTAGGTATTTGTAACGGCTTTCAAGTATTAACTGAAGTGGGATTATTACCGGGCGCTTTAATTAGAAATAAAGAGCTACATTTTATTTGCGATCGCCAGTTTTTAAAAGTAGAAAATACTAAGACTCCTTGGACTTCTGCCTATTCATCTGGAGAAGTAATTAACTTACCCATAGCTAACGGCGAAGGTCGTTATTATGCCGACGGCGACACTTTGGCAGAATTAGAAGATAAAGGTCTAATTTTATTTCGTTATTCTACAGCTAATGGGGAAGTTAATCTAGCAGGTAATCCCAACGGTTCCCTTAATAATATTGCTGGAATTTGCAATCCTAAAAAGAACGTTTTAGGTATGATGCCCCACCCAGAAAGAGCATCGGATCCGATGCTAGGCTGTACCGACGGTATCAAATTATTTGAAGGATTATTAAAGGCGGCTGGTAGAACAGGCGTCTCGCCTGTTAAATAGGAAAAAAATGGGGAATTGTCGGTGGTGGGATACTGACAATTCCCCATTCCCAATTCCCCATTCCCCATTCCCAATTAACAATATTGAGAAACATCTTCGCCACAGACATCCGCCAAATAACACAAGGCCCTAAAACGCAAACCGATTAATTCGTCGTAAAGGGGATTGAGCTTGCACATTGGCGGGATGTGAAAGAGGGTGCGACCGAAAAGCTTCACGTCCCGTTCAAAAGGACACTGGGTGGGAATTAGCTTGCAGACAAGTCTAGCTATTGACACTCTGCGGGTTAAAACCACGCAGATTCTCCAGGTCGCGCCTGAAAGGGTCGCATCAATTGGCATTTCTGCCACCGACCCTCTAAGAATAGTTGCTTTTGCTTCAGTCGGCTTTGTTTTTTTTGCTTTCTAGGGAATGCCACGAACGCTTCTATACGCGAGGGCGTCCTGCGATTACTTGCCCTCCGGGGAGTTTGAACAATCTTTTTACGGTCCAAGAAGGGCGGGCATCTCTCCTTTACTAGGATCGTGTCCTTATGCAGGCATTACCCTTGCTTTTGAATTGTAACAAGTCATGGCGACTAAAGTCGCCGCGTCGTTTTTCCGCCCCGCTTTGAAAAGGCGGGGCGTGACCTTACTCCCGAGCTTTTTTCGTGTCCTATTCTGGACTTCAATTCCATCCAACCACTGCCGCAATGGAAACCAAGGATCGAATCGAGGAGCTTTGGGGGATTCTAACTGATTTGTAGTTGTGGCGAAGTGGAAGAAGGTATTTTGTTGGCGATTCCATACTTTTCTGACTTTTTCCAGATTATGTATGCTAGAAAACATTATGTTCATAATTTTTGGTCCTTAAAAGTAGCTAGTACGAAGGACTCTACAAGATTGAATTGAGCATCACCGGAAAGGCATTTTTGGTTCCGGATCGAGTTTCGGGATAACAAGTGGATGCATCTTCAGCTTAGATGTGGCAGGCCACCTGACTTTCTCGCAACCTTTACGATTTTGACTCAAATTGAGCCGTTTGTGACTTAAGTTAAATCAAAACTATAAATTATTCATATTAATTTAATAAATAATTGTTATCTTAAAAGTCTTGACAAAAAGAAGGAAAAGTTATATGTAAGAATTTTTAAGGAATCGGTCGGAGGTGGGGAAAAGGGTAAACGGTTCCAATAAAGCAAATAAAATAGAAAAAAATCCAAACATCAGAATTATGGCCAACGGTGACAGCCCATACTCCGAGACCACTACCGATGTGCCCCAAAAAGGAATATTTAGCATATTTAAAGCTTTGCCAGAATACAACCGGGGCAATAGGTTGTATGACATGAGAAGGTATGAGGGGGCGGCGGAATACTATCAAGAAGCGGTGGCGATCGCCCCAGACTGGGCCCGGGCTTGGTTAAAGCTGGGCCATTGCTTGAACAATTTGCAACGTTACGAGGAGGCCGCTGTAGCTTACGATCGCTCCTCCTCCCTAAACCCCCGCAACTACTCTAGCTGGTTGGAACGAGGGAAAACTCTATTGTACTTACAAAGATACGAAGAAGCGATCGCTTGTTTGGAAGAGGCGATTAACATAAAACCCTACAACTACGAACCTTGGTACTATCGAGGTTTGGCATTATACGAACTAAAACAGTACGAAAAAGCGGTTAGCTGCTATCAAAAAGCTCTAGAACTCGAAACCGAAATAGCCGATATTTGGTACTGTCAAGGCAAGGCCCAGCTAAAGGGCGGCAACTATGCCCCGGCATCGGCATCCTTCGAACGGGCGGTTCAACTCGAACCGAAAAATTATTATGGATGGTTTAATCGCGGGGTGGCGTTGACGCACCAAGAGCGATATCTGGAAGCTTTGGTTTGTTACGATCGGGCGGTGCAGTTGGAACCGAACAATTATCAAGCTTGGTTTAATCGGGCGATCGCTCAAGATAAACTGCATAAATATCACGATGCGGTTACATCTTACAATCAAGCGATTAAACTAAATCCAGACGATTATGAGGCTTGGTTTTATAAAGGTTTGGCCTTGAGAAATCATTGGAAGGAAGGGGCGATCGCTTGTTTTGATAAAGCGATTAATTGGAATCCCAATTTGCCGGAAGTTTGGATTAGTCGCGGTGGAACTTTGTGCGATTTATTTAAGTACGAAGAAGCTTTGGAATCTTTTAATGTAGCAATAGCAGTTAATAAGAAATTCCCCGAAGCTTGGGTGGGTCGAGGAATTGCTCTGGCGGGTATGGGTAAAGATAAGGAAGCGGTAGTAGCTTATAGTAACGCGATCGCCATTCAAGCAGATTTTTTAGAAGCTTGGAATTTGCGGGGGGAAGCTTTGGAAAGATTGCATCAATACGAGGATGCTTTAACGGCTTACGATCGCGTCTTGGAAATTAGCAATCGATCGGGTGTTGTGCCTGCTAAATTTGCTTTGCAGCGAGGGCAAGCTTTAGAAAGGTTGGAGAGATATGCGGAAGCTGTGGCGACTTACGACGGAATTATTAAAAGACAAATAGATAATTTTGATGCTTGGTTGAGGCGGGGGTTTGCTTTAGAAAAAATGCGTCGTTACGAGGATGCAATTGTTAGTTACAATCAAGCTATTGGCCTGTGGCCGGATAATTATGATGCTTGGTCCCATTTAGCTTTTTTATTGGGAAGTGTGGGGCGTTTCGAGGAGGCGATCGCTGCTTATAATAGGATAGTTGCGATTAGACCGGGCAGCGAAAGAGCTTGGTTTAGACGGGGTGGCATTTTGGAAAAATTAGGACAATTTAAAGAGGCATTTAATTCTTATGGAATTGCTTTAGAAATTAAGCCAAATTATACCGAGGCAATTGAGGCGAGAAAAAGATTAGAAGATGGCTAGTTTCCCATTCCCAATTAAAAGTTATTTTGGGGAATTGGTGGCGAGATGCGACGGGCCAAAACCAGAAAATGTCAGCTATAATACAGTTTTTAAAAAGAGATATTCGTCTAAGATATTAGAGGGAAGAAAATGGATTGAGGATTATGGTTATTGCCATGACTTACGAAGAGCGATTAAGAGTATTTTTCAAACAATCAAAATTACAAAGTCAGATAATGGCGGGCTATTTAGTGCCGGTGGGATTATCTTTTATTTCTGCAGTTTTAGTTTACTTTCAAGGAGTAATAAAGGTAGAAATCCAAGAAAAAAAAGTGGAGATACTGCACGAACGCGGCATTATGGTCAAAGATTTAGCCTATAGTATTTCAGCCATGCAGCAAACTTCCAGAGGGTATTTGATTAGTAGAAATCCGCAGGAATTAAAAGAATATGAGGAGTGGGATACTAAATTTTACCAACTGTCAGAAAGATTGAGAAATCAGATAGTCGATAGGGAACGGCGACAGAAATTAAACGTAATTATAGAGGTAGGAGACAAACTTAATGAATTTAACAGAAGGTTAATTTCTTATCTAGAATTAGGAAAGCCAGAAAAAGCAACGGAAGCGTTTGTTACTGGAGAAGTTGAAGCATTAAGTAACAATGTAGATGAGTTAGTTAACGAATTTCAAGCGATAGAAGAAGAAGAATTAGTAGCAGAAGAAGCAGCCTTAAAAGATGCTATAATTTTTTTGACAGCAGTGGTGTTTGGGACAGCTATAGCTACAGCAATACTGGCGATCGCTCTGGGAGGATTAATATCTAAGGCGATAGGCGATCGCATGAGAGGAGAAACGACGGCGATCGCTTCGAGCTCTTCAGAAATTGCAGCGACTATACTGCAACAAGAACGCATTAGCATCGAACAAGCAACTTCGGTTCATCAAATTACTTCTAGTATAGATGAGTTAAATGCCTCATTCCAAAAGGTAACGCAACAAACCCAAAGCACTGCCAGGGATGCCAATGACGCTTTAAAGCTTGCGGGAACGGGTGGGGATGCTGTAAATTTGACATTACAAGGAATGTCGGCATTGCAAAATACCGTAGAAGCGATCGCCTCTCAAAGCGATCGACTCAACGATAAATCCTCGGAAATTAATAAGATTGTTGCTTTAGTCAGCGAGCTTTCAAGCCAAATCAATATTCTAGCCCTCAATGCCAGTATCGAAGCGGTGAGGGCGGGGGAAAACGGTAAGGGTTTCGGGGTGGTTGCAAGCGAGATTAGACGACTGGCAGATCGCAGCCAAGAATACACGGGAAATATTAATAATCTAATTAGGGAACTGCAAAAGGCGATCGCTCAGACGGCAACTGCCTCCGCAGAAGGCACCCTGAAAGTGGAGGAGGGCATGAAGATAGCTAGCGAGATGGCGAGTGCTTTTAATGGAGTCAGCGAAGCTATTAATAATGTAGATTTAAACAACAAACAAATTGCTCTCAATACCAAACAGCAACTTGCTGCTATCGAGCAAATAGCCCAAGCGATGAATGCTATTAACCAAGGGGCACAAGAAAATGCTTCGGGCAGCAGTCAGGTAAAAATCGGTATTCAACGCCTCGACTGTGCCCTCCAAAATTTGATAGCTTTATATCAATAGGTGCTAATTGTTAATTGTTAATTGTTAATTGTTAATTGTGCTAATTGTTAATTGTTAATTGTTAATTGTTAATTGCTAATTGAAAAATGATACTCAAAAGCAACTCAAACTTACTTAAAAATAAATGTCCTGAATGTGGAGGATTTCATCAGGCATCAAGCCACTTTCTCCCAGACTTGCCACAAGAGCCGATAGAATTAGTCAATGACTTGGTAAAAATGGGTATTTACAGCGAAAAAACCTTGTCCCTGGCGCGGGATTTTACCAATCAGAAACTAAGAGAAGCTTTATTAGTTAATAATATTGCTAATGGCGATGTCGAGAAAGAGAATATTTGTCGAGAATTAATTCGACAAGCGGGGGGAGTTGATGCAGCTTTTGGGGCAGCTTTCGGTCAGAAATCCGATGAATTTTTTCGCGATACTATCCGCGCTTCTCGGTTTAGCCGCCGGCAGTTTTTAAAACAAGTAGGAGCTGTAGCAACTTTAATCTCTCTGGCTAATTGCAGCCGACCGGAAACAGAAGACAATTTCGATTTTAACTCGCCTCTAAGATTGGAAAAAAATAAGTTAAAAATTGGTTTTTTACCAATTACCTGTGCTGCGCCAATTCTTACCTCTAAATATTTAGGTTTTTATAAAAAATATGGCTTAGAAGTAGAATTGGTAAAAATGAATAGTTGGTCTGAGGTAAGAGATGGGGCGATCGCTGGAGAATTAGATGCCTATCATATGCTCGCCCCCATGCCCCTCGCCATCACTCTCGGTTTGGGTTCTCGCCCTTATCCTATTAAGTTAGCCTGCATTCAAAACCTGAATGGCAATGCTATTACTGTTGCGATGAAACACAAAGGAAAGGTAAATAAACCGGAAGATTTTAAAGGTTTTACTATGGGCATTCCTTTTGTTTATTCCATGCACAATCTTTTGCTGCGCTACTATCTAGCTGCTGGCAATCTCAATCCAGATAAAGATGTTAATATCATTACTTTATCCCCATTGCAAATGGTGAGCCAACTAAGAATCGGAGAAATTGATGCTTTCATCGTTGCCGAACCTTTTAATCAAATAGCAGTGTCGAAAAAGGCAGGTTTTATTCATCTTTTAACTAAGGATATTTGGCCGGGACATCCTTGTTGTTCTTTTACCGCTAGCAAAAACTGGATAGACGAAAATCCCAATACTTTTAGGACTTTAAATAAAGCAATTATTGAGGCTTCTAGTTATGCTAGTAACAGGGGCAACCGACGGCAAATTGCTCGGGAAATTTCTGCTCCAGAATATGTGGATGCCCCTGTAGAAATTATAGAAGCTGTTTTAACTGGAGTATTTGAAGATGGATTGGGAAATTTGCGGGATGTTTTCGATTTCATCGACTTCGATCCTTATCCTTGGAAGAGTTTTTCTTATTGGATAACTACCCAGTTAGTTCGTTGGAACTTAACCCCTGGCAATCTCGAACATGAAGAAATAGCTGATGAAGTTTTTCTGACCGGAATAGCGCGGCAACTGGCCAAACAATTAGGTCAAAGTTCACCTACTTTGATTCTGGACTACGAAAGCTTAAAATACGATTTATTCGACCCCACAGAACCTAATAATTATCTGGAAGAGCAAATTAAAAAGTATGGTTTTTAACAATTAACAATTAACAATTGACAATTTTTAATTGATACACCCTGGGTTTTTTAGCAATTACTCCTTAGATTTATCCTTCTCTTCCTCTTCGGAAGGGGGGACATTTTTGGGTTTTGCTTTTTCGGCTGGCTTTTTATCTAACAATTCGGCCCCAGACCAAGCCATACTTACAATTAGAGCCTTAGCCATAGCTTTTATTTGTTCTTCCAGAGTTGTTTCTCCTTCTGGTTCTTTTTTCGTTTCATGTTCGGTCAATTTTTGTTCCTCCTTTTTTTAGGTTAATTAACAATATTAAGATGCACCCCTTTTCACTTATAACACAACTGGAGCGGAAATGACACCCCGAGCCTCCAAAACCGCCCCTACTCGCAAGATTAACTCTTCTCGATAAGGGGCGGCGATAATTTGCACTCCTACAGGTAAAGCTTTGGGGCGGCAAACGGGAACTGATAGAACCGGTAAGCCGATAAAAGACAAAGGTTGAGTATATAATCCCAAATTAGGACGCACTAACACTTCCTCCCCGGCAATTGTCATTTTTTCCTGCCCCAAAAGCGGGGCGACGCAGGGAGTGGTAGGGGCGAGAATTACATCTACTGTTTGGAAGACTTCTCGGAGGCGATCGCGATACCAACTTCTAAACCGTTGCGCTTGGTAGTACCAGTGGGCGGGAATTAAAGCGCCGGCTAAAAAGCGATCGCGGGTTGCCGGATCGAAGTCTTGGGGGCGGGTTCGCAAATTATCTAAATGCAAATTCGCCCCCTCGGCAGCAGTAATAATATAAGCTGCCGCCCTCGCTCGATGGGCCTCCGGTATGGTAACTCGCCGACTTACTCCCAGGGCAGCGGCGACCTCCTCCACTGCTGCCATAACTTCCGGTTCCCCGCCAGTAGCGAAGTAACCGTCGGCAACCGCTATCCGCAAACCGTCTATGCCTTGGTTTATCTGGGGCAAACAGGGTTCGGCGGGGCGAGAAGTGCAAATTGGGTCTGTTGGGTCCGGTCCTTGCAGGATATCGTAAACCGTGGCGATGTCTCGCAGCGATCGCCCGAACGGTCCGATCTGGTCGAGACTGGAGGAGAAGAGGAAAACTCCCGATCGCGACAAGCGACCGTAAGTTGGTTTCAACCCGAAAACCCCGCAGAGGGAGGCCGGAACTCTGATAGAACCGTTAGTGTCGCTTCCGAGAGAGATGGGAACCAAACCGGCGGCGACGGCGGCGGCGGAACCACCGGAGGAACCGCCGGAGATGCGCGTGAGGTCTCGGGGGTTGGGAGTTGCGCCGTAGTGACTGTTTTCGGTGACGAAACCGTAGGCGTATTCGTCCATATTGAGGGCGCCGACGAGGATGGCACCTGCTGCTTTGAGTCGGGCGACGGCGGTGGCATCTTTGGTGGCGGGGGGTTTTTCGGCTTCAATTTTAGAACCGGCGAGGGTGACGATACCTGCGATGTCGTAGAGGTTTTTGACGGCGAAGGGAACTCCCGCCAGAGGTCCGGGGTCGCTGCCAGAGGCGATGGCTTTATCGATAGTTTCGGCAGAGGCGATCGCGCAGCGTTGCGGATGCAATATCGCTTCTTCGGCGGTGACTGCGGTAAAGCAGTTGAGAGTGCCGTTGCGGGCGTTTATTTGTTCGAGACATTGGTTAATAACGGTTTGGGCAGTTATTTCGCCATTTTTGATGGCGGCGGCGACAGCCGTTGCGTCTAATTGTTGGTAATTTAGAGTCATTGTTAATTGCTAAGGACTTGCGTAGTAATAAGGTACCGACTTGTTGGGTTGCGTTTCACTTCGGCCCAACCTACGATTTTCCTTCATCTGGTAGTTTATTTTTGCGCGACTCCTAATTGTTCTTTCCAGAAACCCGGTTTTTTGAAAAAACCGGGTTTCTTAAGGTTCAAATGTTGGAGCTGCTTCTATTTCTTTTTCCAGGGGAAATTCTAACACTAATCGAGCGATTTCGCTGAGTTTTTCAAAGTTGGCGATCGCCCCGGGGGACAGGGCAAACGCATCTAATTTTTGCCCTGTCGAGTCTGATAAAATTAAAAAGGTCTAACCACTTTGAAGTAAACTGGACTTTTGAGGATTAAAAGAGATGAAATTAGAACCAAAACTGACCATTGCTCAACATTTTCAAGATGTTGACGCTCCGAGAGTAGAACGCACTAAGGCTCATCAATTAATAGATATTATTACAATAGCTATTTGTGCGGTAATTTGCGGTGCAGATGGTTGGACCGACATCGAAAGTTATGGTCATGCTAAATATAATTGGCTGAAGAAGTTTTTAGAACTGCCCAACGGTATTCCTTCTCACGATACATTTAGACGAGTGTTTGCGCGGATAGACCCAGAACAGTTTCAGTCGTGTTTTTTGAATTGGATTAAAAGTATTGAAAAAGTTACTACTAAGGAGTCGCGCAAAAATAAACTACCAGATGAAGCAAAATCGTAGGTCGGGCTCCGTGAAACGCAACCCAACAAGTCGGTACCTTATTACTACGCAAGTCCTAAAGAAATTGTAGCAATTGATGGCAAGACTCTGCGTCGTTCTTACGATACAAAATCTTCTCAAGGTGCTATCCATAAGATGACCGCTTGGGCAAATTCCTCGGGCTTGGTTTTAGCACAGCGAAAAGTGGATGAAAAGTCCAATGAAATAACTGCCATTCCATAATTCCTAAAAGTGCTAGAAATTCGAGGTTGTATCGTAACCATAGATGCTATGGGTTGCCAAAAGGAAATTGTCTCATAAATCGCTGTTAATGAAGCCGATTATCTCATAGCTATCAAAAAAAATCGACCCACACTTTATGAAAATATTTTTAATACTTTTAATCAAGCCCTTACCAATTCCGAAGGACTTGAACTCAGTCATTATCAAACAGAAGAATCGGGTCATGGCCGGGAAGAAATTAGGAATTATTGGATTCTAACTAATGTTAGCGAATTGCTAGACCCCCAGGGAAAATGGAAAAATTTTTCAAGCGTAGGTATGGTCTGTTCTGAGAGAATTGTCAATGGAAAGCGGTCTCAATAAACTCGTTACTACATTAGTAGTTTAAAATTAAATGCAGAAGAAATGGCTAGTGCAATTCGCGATCGCTGGGGCGTAGAAAATAGTTTTCATTGGATATTAGACGTAGCATTCAATGAAGATAACTCTCGTATTCGTTCGGGAAATGCACCTCAAAATTTTGCTGTATTGAGACACATAGCAGTCAACTTATTAAAGCAGGAAAAAAGCCAAAAAACGGGTATCAAAAATAAACGTTTAACAGCGGGTTGGGATAACCAATATTTAGAAATAATCTTAAATCTTTCCTGAAAGTGAGCCGAGACAAAGCGCTCCTTTTAGTTGGCTTCCAAAGCTATACCTTACACGGGCAGAAAAATCCTTTTTTTGAGTATTCGTTCCCGTGTTGAGTATAGCTAGCTTTCGTTTGGATAAATAGTGTTATTTTTCCTTTTTCTTTCACAAAAAATGGACAATGACTAGAGTTGGCGATCGCATTTCGTCGAACTTATACAAAATTTGAGTCGCTCCTGCTGTTAATCCTAGTTTATTTCACAGTGGTTAGACCTTTTTAATTTTACCAGACTCGACAGGGCAAAAATTAGATGGGTTTGCCCTGGGGTGAAATTGACGAATTGCAAACTTTTGTAGGTTCAAAGAAAGAGAAAGTATGGATTTGGACTGCTGTTAACCATTTTAAAAAAGGCATTTTAGCTTGGGTTGCAGGAGATAGAAGTGCTAAAACTTTTGAATGTTTATGACAGATAATCTCTTGGTGGCAATGCTACTTTTGGGTAAGCGATGGGTCTAAAGTTTACCAAAAATATATTAAGGATGAAGACCATATTATTAGCAAGACATGCATGACGCGAGTGGAGGGAGAAATACTCGACGGCGGCATTATCTAGCACGATTGCAGAGACTAATACCTCGAAAGTCTTTTTCGCCTACAGCGTAGGAGAGAGAAATTCTTGTCCCTCCATCAGTTTATCCTACAAACCCTCCAAAACCTCCAACACTTTGTTCGCCAATAACTTATCCTTAAACCAGACGATCGGCACGGGAACATCCTTAATTTCAACCCCCGCTTTTTCCAAATTCAACCTCTCCGAAACTGCCAAAATCAAATTATCGCATTCGGCAGTTTTTACCTGCAAAAATTTCTTTTTCAAATACTCCGGTCGCCAATAACCAACAATCTCTAATAAAAAGACTTTTCCCTCTGGATGAACCAAGCGAAAATCGGGAATCATTACGCTACCCGGTATGGGAATTAAATCTACTTCTCGCTCTAACTTCCAGTCGGTTTTTGTCTTCTCCCAACGTTCCGCAAAAGCCGCCTCTATCATGCTATCGTAAGGCTTGCCAGGCGGATAATGACTCACTAACCCGCAATTGGAATTAAGAGTATATTTACCCGTTTTCCAATTTCCCGTATATCGATCGCGTGTTTGCAAAGTAGCGTGCAAGCTCCACTTGGTAACGTGCAACAAAGCCGGCAGCATTTTCGCCAATGCCAAACCGTAACGAGTGCTAGGTTTAAACAAACTGTAAGGACCGTCAATGGTTAAAGTAAAACCGGTGTCGGCATCTCCTTCGATATAGGTCATTAATTGAAACAATTTAAGATAGCGAAATAACAGTTTATATTCTCCCGGGTCGTTGCGGTGGGCGTTTAAGCGAATGTGACTGGCGCGATAGAATATTCCCTGGACTTGGGAGAGGTTGTAACGATGCAATAATTCCTCCGGCGTCGGCGCTTCAAATTCGGTCATAATTCGATTTTCTTGAAGGTCGGCATAGAGTCCTTTGGTAATTTCATCTGGCAAGACTTCTCGCTTTAATTCTTGACTTAATTTGTCCGCTAATTTTTCCAGAGTTATGGCCGAAGATTTGATGCCGGGAATAGTTTCGGCGCCAGCGGCAAATACTTTTTCTCTTAATTCTAAAGGTTCCAGAGGGCTGACAACTTCAAAAGTAGTAAAACCGCTTCTGAGTAGATGCGCCAGCCCTCGTTGTACTCGGTAATTTGGGCTGTCTCCTTCTAGTTCTAACAAGGCTTTATCTAGTTCTTTTTGGGGTTGAGCGATCGCCTCTTGAAAACATTCTATTACTTTCCTAGCTAAACTGAGATTTTTATTGTTAATTTTTAAGCTATGAGGAACTATGCTTTCCCCATTTTGACGGTGAGATAATAATTCTGTTGGTAACATAATTGCTAATTGCTAATTGCTAATTGCTAATTGTTAATTGTTAATGGTAAAGCAATAAATAAGCGAGATTGCCAAACTTTCTATTTTTGCCAAACTGAGATGCTCCCCATTGATAATTGGGAATTGGGAATTAAAATGGTGGTATGTCTTCGGGGTCTTCTTCGGGGTCTTCTTCGTTATCTTCGTCGGCTTTATTAACATTATATTTGCTGCTGGCAGAAGATTCAGCCGCTCTGGCAAACGACGATTTTTTAACCCCATAAATAGGAGTCGGCTGCTTGGGATTTGCTGGCTTTTCCGCTTCTTTTTCCGGTATTTCTAATTGTTCCGCTTCCGTTTCTCGTCCCATTCTTTCGACGCGGGGTCGCACTTCCCGCGACTTACCTTTTCGGCGCATAGAAGTACGTTCTTCGGTAGTATCTTCGGCAACCACTTCGTAAAGCAGAGCCAACTTATTTTTCTCGGTACCTTTGCGCAAAACTCGACCCAATCTTTGGATATATTCTCGTTCGCTGCCGGTACCGGATAAAATAATAGCTATTTTGGCATCTGGAACGTCAACTCCTTCGTTAAGAACGTGGGAAGCGACGAGATTTTTATATTCTCCAGTTTTAAATTTAGTTAACACTTGATGGCGTTCTTTTACTGGAGTTTGATGAGTAATCGCCGGGATTAATAGCTCGTGAGAAATGCGATAAACCGTGGCATTATCAGCCGTAAAAATTAAAGTTCTTTCCGGGAAATGTTGGCCCAGTAAATCTGCTAAAACCCGCAATTTTCCCTCGTTGCCCAGGGCAATTTCTTTAGCGCGGCGGTGGGATAACATCGCTCTTCTGCCGGCGGAACTTTTCGCGCTGGCAATGACAAAATGTTTCCACCCGTCGGGAGCTCCTAATTGAATGTTTGCTTGTTTGAGAAAGTCGTTCCGAATTGTCATCATTTTATCGTATTCTTGCCGTTCTTTTTTGGAAAGTTTGACCATAATTTGTACGACTTGATGTTCCGCCAAAGCGGCACCGGCCAATTCTTCGGGAGTTTTGCTAAAAACCGTAGGTCCGACGAGTCGATCCAAGTCGTCGTGGCGACCGTCGGTGCGATCGGGGGTAGCGGTTAATCCCAAACGGTAGGGAGCGATCGTGTATTCGGCTATGACCCGATAGTAGTCCGCGGGCAGGTGGTGACATTCGTCGAAAATCAACAAACCGTATTTGTTACCGATCGCCTCTGCGTGGATAGCAGCGCTATCATAAGTAGCCACCAAAATCGGCGTTTGATCTCGCGAACCGCCCCCCAACAACCCCACTTCTACATCGGGAAAAGCTGCGTTTAAGTGAGCGTACCACTGATGCATTAAATCTAAAGTCGGCACTACCACCAAAGTACTGCGGGGGGTAGCTTCCATTGCCATTTGTGCCAAATAGGTTTTCCCCGAAGCCGTCGGCAAGACTACCACTCCCCGTCTGCCCGCCCGTTTCCAAGCTTTGAGAGCAGCGGTTTGGTGTTCGTAGGGGGGCATGGCGATACTGGGGACGAGTTCTAGGGGCTCGAACTGTTTGGCGCTGTCGGTTATTTCGATTTTGTCTGCTTCGAGGCATTCCATCAGGGGACGGTAATAAATGGCGGGGGCGCGGAATTTTTCCACGCGATCGTCCCAGGTGGCAAACTCCATCCAACCTCTGGCGCGAGGGGTAGGTAACACCGCTGTTGCCTGGCCGAGCGACTTTTCAGACGCTTTGTCTTCTGGGGCGGGATGGAGGATGAGGGTTCCGCGATCGAAACTGAGAGTAGGAATGGTTGACACGTTCTTTTTGATTTGATTTGGTTTGCTTTGCTTTTTAACAGTATAGTAGCTGTTGGCAATTTTGGCAATATTCTCCATTCCCCATTCCCCATTCCCCATTCCCAAAAATATGTTATCCTCAGATAAACAGTCGAGTTGAGGAATATTTTATGACCGTAGTTGTGGATAAACCTTTTGCGGTTACTCTGGAGAGCCTTTTGGAACTTTTGGAATTAGAGGATGAGGATGATTATGGAGTATTAAAGCCCACTGAATATGCCTATTTAACGGCGATGAAGTTGGTATTGGAAGCTTATAAAGTTTTGGGTTCTGACTTTCCCAGAGCGTCTGCTTCTACGGACGATTTGGGAGGAATTAGGCTTTCGTGGCAAAACCGGGAAAAAGATTGCCGCGTTCGGATATTTTGTCCGTCTAGTTCAGAAAAAAAAGCTTATATTTATCATCAGAAAGGTGATGAATATGGTTCGGATTATGAAGTTTCGGTGTCTGGATTAGTTGGTTGGTTAAAGTGGTTTAATGAGGTATGATAAAACCAAATTTTGGAAGTAGTTCTGAATTTGAGCCGTTACCCGATAGCGCTATTGTTTACCGCGCATTATTGCGTAGGAAGTGGATAGATAGGGAGACAGGAATGGTTCAATTTAGTGCTTATTTATTGCGACAGGATAGAAATGAAGCGGGGCTTTCTGTCAGAATCGCCAGTGCTTGTTCTCCAGAGGAGTTTGCTGCCAGATTTAGAAATTGTTATGGAGTTGCCAGTCTAGAAGTAGGTTCCATTCGCGAACTCGGTTTAGATGTAGTGCCTGACTCCCCCTCTCACGCTCAAATTGTGGGGCTACCCTATCCTGAAGACGATCCGGATAGGGCTGAACGATTTGCCGATTTATTGGCTAATTTGTCTCGAATTGTCTGGCAACTATCGTCGTAGTTTTAATAGGTTAAATTTGGGGTGGGGACAAAGCATTCGGAAACAAAATTTTCTGCTTTTTATCATAATTTACTGCCCTCAGGCTTTGCCCCTACAAATCCATTTTGCTCTTAATTTTTTTGGAGGAATATTTTATGACCGTAGCTCTATCGATGCCAACGGAAATAGAACGGCGCTGGCCAGAAAACTTTATTGTTACTCTCCCAGGTTTGATGGAAATTTTAGAAACTGAAGAGGAAGAGGAAGAGGACGAATCTGCTAGGATTAAACCGACAGATTATGCTTTTAAAACAGTAATGAAGTTGCTTTTAGAAGCAGGTTCTCTGATGGGAAGTAATTTTCCTAAAGGTTCTGCTTGTCCCGAAAAGCAAGCTTATATTTTTCATCGCAGTAGTAACGAACATTCTACAGAATATGACGTTTCTGCTTTGAATTTAGTCAACTGCTTAAAGTGGTTTAATGGAGAATGATACCAAAAAATATCGTCGTAATTTAGAACGATCGCCCCTCTTAATTCCCCAGATAAATAGAAGAGCGATCGCCATTACCCATTACCCATTCCCCATTACCCATTACCGGTTATAAACTTCCTCAAGAAATTGAATCAAATGTTGGTGAAAATCATCCGTTGCCCTCATATAACAGGCATGACCGGCATTAGTTAAAATTACCTTTTTAGCGTTTGGCATCAACTCTAATAATAAATCTGCTTGGTCTTCGGGAACGATGCGATCGTTACTGCCCCAGATTGCCAAAGTCGGCAAATCTATTCCCGTTAATTGTTGCCGATATCGCTTAATTCCTACTGGAGCAACTGCTACTAAACCGCTTAATTTATCCCTGTTTTCGATAAGAAAAGGCAAACTATAACTTCCACTCATAGAAGGGGAAACGATAACCGGTCGATTTAATTCCAATAACTCCAAAAATTCCAACAAAAACCCTTGAGGAGAAACAGAGATCCGCTGGGAACGACCGTATCCGGGAATATCCACCGCCACCCCTCGATAGCCGCTACTGGCTAATACTTGTAAGGTGCCTATTTCTTCCCAAGTTTGGGCCGTAAAGCTTGCCCCGTGTAAAAACAAAACGCAGTTAAAATTCCTGACCCCCGCTTCTAGGTAATGAATGCGGGCGTTTTCTAAATTCACATACTGAGAAGTTATGCTTCTATCCATTATGAGTTGACACCAATTTGATTTAGGTTTTCAATTATAATACCAGAAGATGTTGATAAGGATGCTTTATGAAAAAATATGAAAAAAATAGATCGCCCCTGGCAAACCTTAGACAAGTTTGTGGAAATTAGTTCTCCTTGGTTGAAATTAATTGGCGAACATCTGCGAGACGATCGCCAACGAGTTATCGAGTATTGGCGGGTGGAAAAGGCCGACTCGGCGATCGCTCTAACTCTCCAAAACGATAAGTTACTTTTACCCCTTCCCCAGGGCTGTTTCATTCTACGAAAATACGTCGATTCAGCGGGCAACCCCGGACCACACGGACCAACTCCCCCCACACTCCCCACACTCCCCACACTCCCCACACCAAACAACTCATAGAGAATGAAACAGCCCTGCCCCTTCCCCAGTACCGTCCGGGTTTGGCAACAACAACCCTAGATTTTCCTGGCGGGAGGGTGTCGCCAGAACAAACTCCCCAGACAGCGATACCGAGAATTTTAGAACGGGAGCTCGGAGTGAGAGAGGAAGCGATCGCCCGCCTTACCCCTCTCAACCCCCAGGGATGGCCGGTTAATAGTTCTTTTTCCAACCAAAAACTCTACGGTTTTGTAGTGGAACTGCAGGCAACTGCATCGGTATCTAACGAGTTATTGGGTGTCACTTATACCACCACGCCCACAGGCATTAGCGAGTTACTTACAAATTTAACTTGTCTTCAGTGTCGGGCTGTTTTGTTGGAGTGGTTAACCGTTAATCAAAGTTCCTAAAAACTGCTTAATTTCTGCCGTTTTTTCTCCATACTCTTTATCGCTCAAAACGGGAGAAAGCTGACTAATATCTATGGAAATTCCTAAATCGATCCAAGAACGACAGCCGCCGTATTCTTGGCGATAAGGAATTTCCGTTACTTGCGGCAATTTGTAGGTTTTTAATAATAAGACAAATAAGGGTTGAGAGGGTTTGAATTTGAGGCGATCGCTGACAAATTGTTCGTTCCAAATATGATAAGAAAATAACTGACCGACAATAGATTCATCTTTTACGGGCAAAATATCGGTTATTTCAGCAAAACTGCTAATTTTTACCGTTTCTGGATGCCAACCGGAAGCCACTATCTCCACTTGGGAGGCATATTTTGGTTTGAGTAAATTCGGTTTTTGATGCTCGAAAGTTGGGTACAGTAAAACTTGGTTATCTTCCACTGTAAAGCGATGATTTTGTTCGCGGATTCCCCCTTTTCTAAGTAGCATAATTGTCTCGCCCCGTTCGAGGGCGCTAACGGCGACGTTCCATTCTTTAAGAGCTTTAGTTGTGGTTTTCATGGGCGCTTTTTAAAAGCCTAAGTCTGGCAATTTTCATTCCATCGAAGCATTACCTGGTAAATTTGTCAAGCTTTTCGGTAAAAAAAAAATCTACAAAGGAGTAAAAACGCAATTCCCCATTGGGAGCATCTCATAAAAAGCAAAAATACAAAATTTCGTAACCGCGCTTACTTATGGCTTTACCATTAGCAATTAGCAATTAGCAATTAGCAAAAAGCGTTTAACTCTTGGTTTTCTTCAAAATTGACCTGCTCTCCCCATTTCTCTATCTTTAGGCAGACCCCATCCGCATCAATCTATGCTATGATTTTCAGAAAACGTTCGATAACAATAGAAAAAAACTATGTCTAGTTCCAGCAAAGAAAAAATTATTGCCGATTTGCAAAAAGCCAAAGCAGAAGGTCAATTGCGTTCTGAAAAAGTTCGAGAGATAGTCCGTTCGGCTGTTTCTGAAGCCGCTTCAGAGGTTAAAGAAGGTTCCACCGAAATTAGGAGTTTAGTCAAAGAGTCTGTGGAGGCAACTATTAGCACTTTAAAGGAAAAAGGTGGAGAGTTAAAAGATGAAATAGCTGCTACTATTACAGGGGCGATCGAAGGAATTACCAGTCGAGAACGTCAATCTATTTCTAAGAGTAAAGCCGAGATTAAAAAGCTCGAAAAACAAATAGAAGCTGATGAAGAAGAACTGGAAAAAAGCGTCGAGCTCGCCATGAAAGATGTAGGGGAAATGGGGCGAGATAATACCGAGCAAATAAAAGAGGCTATCGACTCGGCGATCGTGGCGGTGAAAAATAGCGAGGAGGTTTCTTTAATGAAAAAACGCTACGCTCAATTGAGGGCTAAATTGGCTATAATTCAGGCAAATTTAGCAGAGAGCTACGGGGATTCTTTTGATGATGTAAAACATTATTTAGACGAGGCTAAATCTTGGTACGATCGCGCTAAAAACGACCCGGAAGTTTTTACAGATAAAGTGGAGGAAAAGCGTAAAGAATTTGAGAAAAAACTGGGAGAAGCGGGAACTCTCGTAGCGAAAAAAGAAAAACAAATGAAAGACAGTTTAAAGGATTTATGGCAATCGATTAACGAGCTCGTCGATGGCAAGTAATTTTGTTACGACCCATCGAGAAACCCGGTTTTTTCAAAAAACCGGGTTTCTGAAACACCAGAGTTTTCGCCAAAAAATTAGTAAACGCGATCGCCCGCCCTTTCTGCTTGTTTGGAGATAATCCAAACCGCATGAATAGAACCCGGCAACCATCCGAGAATAGTCAGCAAAATATTAATAATCAGGGCCGAACTTATTCCTACTGTTAAATAAACTCCTAACGGAGGGATGAGAATGCCGAGAATAATTTGAAATAGTCTCATATTTTTATCCTAGTTCCTGCTACAATTTTCTATTATTATTGAAAATCGCGACGATTACCTCTATCTGGCGGAAGGTTTCTTAATAACTGTCTCTAAAAATCTCTACCTAAATGAAGATGTATTCGCTCCCAAATTTTATCTAAAATAGTTAAATGAAGACAATAAAGGATAATTTATGCTAGGAACCCTTTTAACATTACTAGCTACTGCTCTTAGTCTATTAGTAGTAGATATTATTTTCCCCGGAGTCAATTTAACTTCGTTTCCCGCCGCCCTCTTAGCCGCCGCAGGTATTGGCCTGGTGAACTCTGCCGTTAAACCTGTTATTTCTGCCCTGTCTATGCCTCTAAATTTTGTGACTTTGGGCGCTTTTTCTTTAGTAGTAAATGGTTTGTGTTTTTGGTTAGCTTCTGTTTTAGTACCGGGATTTAGGGTTAGCGGTATTTTATCATTCATTATCGCCCCAGTTCTTTTATCTTTTGTTAATACCTTTATCGGCAAGTATTTTGCTGATAAATTCCCCGAATTTAATTCCCCGGAAAAGGGTGCTGATTCGTAGTTAGTTTCTAGAGAGCAGCTCGAGAAACCCGGTTTTTTTAAAAAACCGGGTTTCTGTTTTTGAGATCTTAAAAAACCAGCTCTCTAGCAAAAACGATGTAAAGCTTTTTACTCATAGCAAAAAGTCACTGTTACCTTCCCCCCTCTTGCCTTTTGCCTCTTGCCTTTTGCCTGACTTCTGCAAGAAGTCTAATAACTGAAGGCGATTTTTTGCTGTCCTATTACTTCTGGGGCGGTTGCGATTAAGTGCAAGTCGTCGCAGTAAATTGTTAATAAAGGTTGCTCTAAATTTAAACTGGCAAAAGGGCTATTTATGGGTATTTCTAAGTTGCCGCTTATCAGTCCCAGACGGGATTTAAAATCCCCTTGAAAAAGGAGAAAATCGGACTCCAAAATGCTAAATACAGGACCGCTTAAGGGCATCGGTAAAGTAAAATCTGGTTGAGTGTAGGTTAAACTGCATAAGAGGCGATCGCCCTGACTTACCCTAACCCCCATCGGCGCCCCTGTTTCCCAACTAAACTCCGCCGCTTCCTTTGGCAAACCCCAAATATCCCGGCCACCGGCTACCGAATCGTCGTTGTCCACATAAATATGAGAAATCCAGGCCCCCCATTTCTCCCCATAGCTAACCAGGGCTGGGATGACGATGGCCTCGTTGTATTCCAACGCGGAACCAGATCCGTAGGCGGAAAGATAAATCCCACCAACGGTTTTACCGGGCCATACGGAGACGATTTCTAAATCTGGTGGGACGAAAGGACGCGCTTTGTCGATATCTATTAAATGAACGGTTTGGAGGGCGTAGCCTTTTAACTCCCAAGGTGCTGATGGATAAGCCATTTTAACTTTTTCTTAACTATTTTGGCGGCAGTTTCATTTAAAATATTACAGGTATTTTTTCTTAGTAGAAAAATTCTAAAGAAATCATAAAAAAAATTACGGCGAACAGCTTGTTATTTGCCAAAATAGAAGCATCAGCTCGATGTTTTTTCAATAACGACTACTCGTTCTGAGTACGAGTATGAGATGCCCAAGTCATAGTTAGAACGGCCCATGCTATCTGTATATTTATTTTGTAGCCTCGTCGGCGGTCTTCTGGTGGCACTTTCGGCCTTTGGGGGACTGGATGGGGTTGATTTCGACAACGACTTCGATGCCGATCTAGAATTTAAGAATAGCCCCCAAGAAGAAAGCCAAATACGAGTCACGGCTAAAACCCCCAAACGGCGTTTGTGGCTGCCTTTTTTTAGCTTTAAATTTTGGAGTTTTGGTACTTGCTTTTTCGGGTTGGCGGGATTGTTGTTGTGGGCAATTCAACCGACGATGGCACCGCTTATATCTACGATTATTTCCCTAGCATTCGGTATTTTTTGCGGTACTTCTATGGCATCGGCAATACGAGCTTTAAAAGAAGCAAAAATAGATAGTTTAGCGCGTACCAGCGACTTAATCGGACTTTCTGGAATTGTGGAAATTCCTTTCGATAAAAATAGTAGGGGCAAGGTTCGTTTAAATGTCAAAGGTTCTACGGTGGCTTTTGGTGCTTTTACTGAAGAAAACAAGGAGTTTGCTGCGGGACAAAAGGCGTTTGTGGTGGGGGTGGAAAATAATAAACTTTGGGTAGTTTCTGAGGATTCAATTAATAATTGATAAGGGGTTTTAATTTTTAATAAAACCAAGAATGTAACGCGAATTGCGCAGGGCTAATTGTTAATGGAAAAAAACTTTTTTAAATAACTTTTAAGTAGGTAGGCAAAAATATTTGCAGAAAATTTTCCCCGTAGAACAGACATCTTGTCTGTTCGGTGTCTAATTAATTTTGCACTCCTACTTATTGACCGAAAAACACAAGGCAAAAACCATGAAAGAACAGTTAGAAAATAATTCAAACCAAGAAATAACCACAATAGAAGTGGCACAAGGAGTTCGCAATAACCTCAAGAGCGCCACTCAAAACACAAATGTAACGGGGGCAGCTCTCATAGCCGTCTCCATCTTTGTAGCAGTAATTCTCATCTGGTTTCTCAATACCTTTCTGCAAATTTGTAAGCCAAATCAAATCCTAATTTTATCGGGTAGAAAACGCAAGACTAAAGACGGGCAAGAAGTGGGCTATCGAGTAATTTTTGGGGGGAGAACGATTTGCATTCCGATCCTGGAAACGGTGAAAACTATGGATATGAGAACTATGCCGGTGCCGGTGGAAGTGCGCAATGCTTACTCTAAAGGAGGAACGCCTCTCAACATACAGGCGATCGCTAACGTGAAAATATCTAACGATAGGAATATAGTCGGTAACGCGATCGAACGGTTTCTGGATCGCGATCGCTCGGAAATAGCGCGAGTGGCCAGGGAAACTCTCGAAGGCAACCTCCGAGGAGTCGTCGCCACCCTCACTCCAGAACAACTCAACGAGGATCGCCTCCAATTTGCCGAACGCATTGCCGAAGATGTCAGCCGGGATCTGAGCAAACTGGGACTGCATTTAGATATTCTCAAAATTCAAAGCGTCTCCGACGATGTAGACTATCTCAGTTCTATCGGGCGCCGGCAGATCGCCACCATCCGCAGGGATGCCGAAATCGCGGAATCTAATGCCACCGCCGAGGCAGAACAGATAGAAGCGGAGTGCAAGCGACAAGCGGAAGTTGCCAAAACTCAAGCGCAAATCTCGATCCAGCAGAAACAAAACGAATTGCGCAAAATCGCGGCGGAACTGGAACAAGAAGCGCGATCGGAAGAAAAACGAGCGGAAGCGGGGGCCCAAGAAGCGAGGGCCCGGGCGGAACAAGCTTTACAAACGGTACGGGCCGAACTAGAACGGTTGCGCCTCCAGGCCGACGAAGTGTTACCGGCAGATGCCGATCGCCAGGCAAAGGAACTGTGGGCGAAAGGAAATTCGGCCTCGGTGGCGGAAAACGCTCGGGCGGAAGCGCGGGTAAACGAGTTGCTGTCGGCGGTTTGGCAGGAAAGCGGGGCGGAGGCGGCGGAGTTGTTCTACATCCGACAGATCGAAACTATTCTGCGGGAAGCTGCCAAGGTGCCGAAGCGGGTGGAACTGCAAAACGTGAAAGTAATCGATACCGGGGATGGTAAGGCGATCGCTTCTTTGGTCAATGCCTACCCCGAAATCTTCCGCCAATTCCTCGATAATGTCGATCGCACCCTGGGCATTAACGTTTTGGGAAGTCTTACGAATGTGGAAGGCAAGAGGCAAGAGGCAAAAGGCAAGAGGGAATAATAGCCTTTTCTTGCTAATTGCTAATTGTCAATTGTCAATTGTTAATTGTTAATTGTTAATTATCATGGAAATCATCGTTTTAGGACTATTAGGATTATTCGGAGTGGGTACCGGTGCGGCAGTATTCGTCATTCGCAACCTGTACTATGTTTGTCAGCCCAGCGAAGTCTTAATCTTTGCGGGGGGACATCGGCAATTAGAAGACGGTCAAGCAATAGGATACCGTTTGGTAAAAGGTGGGAGTAGCGTTAGAACTCCGTTGTTAGAGAAAGCGTTCCGCATGGATCTAACAAATATGATTATCGACCTCAAGGTATCTAATGCTTACTCCAAAGGCGGCATTCCTTTAAAAGTGGATGCGGTGGCGAATATTAAAATCGCGGGAGAGGAACCTACTATTCATAACGCGATCGAGCGACTGCTGGAGAAAAGCCGCAAAGAAATAGAACAGCTAGCGCGAGAAACTTTAGAAGGTAACTTGCGCGGGGTGTTGGCATCGCTGACGCCAGAACAGGTGAACGAAGATAAGATTGCTTTTGCTAAAAGTCTGCTGGAGGAGGCAGAAGACGACCTGGAAAAATTGGGTTTGATATTGGATACCCTCCAAGTGCAGAATATCTCCGATGACGTGGCCTATCTCGACTCCATCGGACGCAAGCAACGGGCGGATCTGTTGCGCGATGCCCGCATTGCCGAAGCAGAGACTCAGGCAGCGTCGGCGGTTCGGCGGGCGGAGAACGAAAAAAATACCGCTCTCAAGCAAATTGAAACTAAGATAGAAGTTGCCAGGGTGGAAGCGGAACGCCGGGTTAAGGATGCTATTAGCAAGGGTAAGGCGATGGTGGCGGAGGCGGAGTCGGAGACGGCGTCGGAAGTGGTGCGAGCCAAGGCGGAAGTGGGGGTGCAGGAGGAACGCATCAAGCAGGTGGAGCAAAGGTTACAGGCCGATGTGGTGGCACCGGCGGAGGCGGAATGTCAGAGAGCGATCGCCCGGGCTAAGGGTTTTGCTGCCAGTATCGTGGAACAGGGTAAGGCCGAGGCTGAGGGTATCAAAAGTTTGGCCGAGTCTTGGAAGGCTGCAGGACCTAACGCCCGGGAGATTTTTTTGTATCAAAAGCTCGAACAGTTGCTTAAAACTTTGGTTTCTACGGTTCCAGAAGTTCAGGTGGATAGCGTCACGGTGATTAACTCCCAGGGCGGCAGCAGTGCGACGAAGATGGCTGGCTTTTTGGAGGAGTTGCGTCAGACTGCGGGCATTGATGTGGCGGCGGCGGCCAGGAGTTTGAGCGGACAGGAACCGATGGTGGAAAGGAGGGCGATCGCTCAGAAAAAAAATCCCCCCCGCCCCCAGGTTGCGGAGAATTTGTCCCAGCCTCCCTTGGAAATGGAGGCGGCTGCGGAATCTCCCCAAGTTTTATCTTTTGAAGAGGAGGAGCCTTTGGTGGCTCGCCTGAAGGCGGAGATGCGAGACTTTTTAGACCGACTGGTACAGAATACTGCTACTAATGCGGAAGCGGAAGAGGCGGTGGAACGGGCTATTCGGCGCTATCCTAAGTTGCGCAAGCGCTTGCGCAGGGTTTGGAACGAAGGCGGTTCGGAGGCTTTAATCGATATTTTCGCCCATCCGGCTGTTTTGATTCCGATAGCGATGGTGGAGGCGCTGTTGCAGGAGGAGTAGAAGGAAGGTTAAGAAACCCGGTTTTTTCAAAAAACCGGGTTTCTGAGTGCCCTGTAGTACCCTGTAGGTCGGGCTCCGCGAACCTCCACCCAACAACAATCAGAGTAAGGAGTCGCGCCAAAATAAACCACCAGATGAAGGAAAATCGTAGGTTGGGTGGAGTGAAACGAAACCCAACAACAATCAGAGAAAATCGTAGGTTGGGTGGAGTGAAACGCAACCCAACAACAATCAGAGTAAGGAGTCGCGCCAAAATAAACTACCAGATGAAGGAAAATCGTAGGTTGGGTGGAGTGAAACGAAACTCAACAACAATCAGAGTAAGAGGTTACAAATCGTAGGTGCGCGGTACTAGCGCTACAAATCGCAATCGTAACAGTTTCACAATTAGCCTAGAATGCTTAAAAAACAACTAAAAATCTTTTTAATCGCTACTTTAACTTTGTTCGGCGTGGGAACTCTTGGATTAATAATAGCGAACGCACTCGCTAACGAACCAGAAACATCTATCGAAAGCGATCGCCAACAGTTCCTCAGTCAGTTTCCCGACTCTCCTACCAATGAGTCGGCAAAAGAATTAGAAAAGCTAGCTCTGCCTCTGGGACTGGATTTAGTGAAAATGCCGGATGAGGAGGCGGCGGCTATCTCGGAAACTCAAAAACAGGCTTTTGAGGAAATTAAGGAAGAATTAGATAAGTATTTGGATGGGGCCGCGGCGCAAACGAGCGATCGCATCGAATTGCCACCGGAAAAATTACGGGGTTATTTAGAAGCAAATGCCTCAATTTTAGAAGTACTGAGCGATTATGTATTAAAAGAAGAAACTCCCCAATGGCAAACGGATGTTACTTGGATCGCCACCGGAGCTCTGAATGCCCCTTTGCCAAGCTGGATCGGCCTGCTAAATTTAGAAAAAATTCTCCTCTTGGATGCCCTCGATAAGAGTCGCCTGGGGAGAAATGAAGAAGCGATCGCCCGTTTTGCTGCTTCTTGGAAAATCCGCCAATCTCTCGACGGCAGGCCCGAACTTATCGCTCAACTGGTCGATGCGGTGGTGCTTCGACTTCAAGGGGGAGTCTTGCGGCAGTTGGAGGAAGTGCCCGCCGAGTGGCAGCAACGTTTGATGGAACGGGATGTAAGCGGGGAGATGATAGCAGCCATTGAAGGTGAGTTTTTATTTGTTTATGGAGCGATTAATAACTCTGACTACTGGGAGTTAGAGGGCAATGAGGCGCTCTTTTTGAAAAGTCCTATCGGCAGAACTTATGTCCGTTGGTCGGCCATAGATACTTATCATAGCAGCAATTCTTTGCCCCCACTGTTGGAAAAATCTAACGTCTGCTCTTTTGACGAGGATGCGATCGCCCCTTCATTACGGCAAGTTGCCTGGTGGAACATTTTGGGGCAAATAGCGCAACCGAGTTTGTCTTCCCAGTGGGAGAGGGCGGGGAGAATTATGTTGGAGTTGGAGTTGACTCGGAAAGTTCTCCAAGTCAAGGAGATGGCAGCAAAGGAAGGAAAGTTGCCCGAGTCTCTGCCGAATAGGGAGTCTGCGGTTTGTCCGGGTTATCAATGGGTTTATGGGGTTTCGGAGGATAAGAGTTCTCTTTCCCTGACACCGACGCCCACTCAGGGGGAAGATAGCAAGACGCTGCCGCTTATCTATTATCCGTAGGTTTCAATCCCTAAGTTTCAATCCCTAATAGGGATTTAATGAGATTGCAATAAATTCTGTAGATAATCTTCCACAGTCGATGCGGTTTCAATCCCTAATAGGGATTTAATGAGATTGCAATTCGAAGTCGTCATCATCCCACCGGTGGAGACTATCGTTTCAATCCCTAATAGGGATTTAATGAGATTGCAATAGGGAAAGATTGGAAACCAAACCCCGACGGCGAATGTTTCAATCCCTAATAGGGATTTAATGAGATTGCAATATAATATAAAATTCTCAGTACCCGGGCCCGAGTTTCAATCCCTAATAGGGATTTAATGAGATTGCAATTATTTTTTCTACTGTAAGACCCGTTAGATGTGCTGTTTCAATCCCTAATAGGGATTTAATGAGATTGCAATCCTGATGGCATTTATAATTATGGGGTTTTCACGAAGCAAGTTTCAATCCCTAATAGGGATTTAATGAGATTGCAATTTATCCACATAGCTTTTATCGGTAAAATTGAGCGTTTCAATCCCTAATAGGGATTTAATGAGATTGCAATCTAGCAAGATGAGCGAAGCCACCAAACGCCACGGAGTTTCAATCCCTAATAGGGATTTAATGAGATTGCAATTTCTTTACCTGGTTACTCTATCTATTTTTGTTACGTTTCAATCCCTAATAGGGATTTAATGAGATTGCAATTATGCGCACAAAAATTCTGCTTTTAAATTTTACTGTTTCAATCCCTAATAGGGATTTAATGAGATTGCAATATAATATTAGCCCCGAAAAATAGAGAACAAAAAGTTTCAATCCCTAATAGGGATTTAATGAGATTGCAATGCTCTGTGGTTTCTGCTAGTTCGAGATCGGATTCGTTTCAATCCCTAATAGGGATTTAATGAGATTGCAATCAAGATATTCTCGGCTTCATTCTCAATAAGCTCGTTTCAATCCCTAATAGGGATTTAATGAGATTGCAATATCTACAACTTTTATTTCAGCTTTATCGTCCCAGGGTTTCAATCCCTAATAGGGATTTAATGAGATTGCAATATTGGTTGACAAACACCCAAAAACCCTAATCTCTGTTTCAATCCCTAATAGGGATTTAATGAGATTGCAATATTCCTAGTTTTGCAAATACTCCTATCATTCAAGTTTCAATCCCTAATAGGGATTTAATGAGATTGCAATTGGAAGTGTTATATCTATTGGTCCTGGTAATTCGTTTCAATCCCTAATAGGGATTTAATGAGATTGCAATTTTACGCTTTAAAAAAGTCAACAAAATAACAAACGTTTCAATCCCTAATAGGGATTTAATGAGATTGCAATTTAGCTGGTCTAGGTTTGGTAATTCTGGGTTTTGTTTCAATCCCTAATAGGGATTTAATGAGATTGCAATGCTTTGGCCTTATAAAAGGTTCGTTCCTTTAAGCCGGTCAGTTCTGTTTCAATCCCTAATAGGGATTTAATGAGATTGCAATTTGCAACCGAAGAAATGCAGTCGGAACAGGCCGGTTTCAATCCCTAATAGGGATTTAATGAGATTGCAATACTTGGAATTAATTGGTTGTTTTCCCAATGGATGCGTTTCAATCCCTAATAGGGATTTAATGAGATTGCAATTCATCCAACTTACAAAGCTATTCGGGAAACGGTGAAGTTTCAATCCCTAATAGGGATTTAATGAGATTGCAATGTGGGCAAATCGTCAAAAAACCGTTCCACATGGCGGGTTTCAATCCCTAATAGGGATTTAATGAGATTGCAATGTGGCATCAATGATTGGCAGTAGCGCGGCCTTAACGTTTCAATCCCTAATAGGGATTTAATGAGATTGCAATCACAACAGTAAACGCGTATGTACAGCTCGTCTTTTGTTTCAATCCCTAATAGGGATTTAATGAGATTGCAATTCTCCGAAGCGCTGCCGGTCGCCGACTTAAATTAGTTTCAATCCCTAATAGGGATTTAATGAGATTGCAATAGAAGAAAAAAGAATAAAGCGGCAAAGACTTAAAGTTTCAATCCCTAATAGGGATTTAATGAGATTGCAATGTCGAGCTACTGGAAAAAGTAAGCGAATTCCAAGCTCGGTTTCAATCCCTAATAGGGATTTAATGAGATTGCAATTCGGTATTGGTAATTATAGCCGTAATGTCAGTATTGTTTCAATCCCTAATAGGGATTTAATGAGATTGCAATGGTTCGCCGATGTCGCTCGCCGTATTGTAGATGGTTTCAATCCCTAATAGGGATTTAATGAGATTGCAATAAGAAATAGATGCATCAGAACCGATTAAATCGTGTTTCAATCCCTAATAGGGATTTAATGAGATTGCAATTTTTATTTACTAAATAATGATGCTGGTATTTTGGCGTTTCAATCCCTAATAGGGATTTAATGAGATTGCAATGCCGAACCGAGCAAAGAACCATGCTGGCCACAACGTTTCAATCCCTAATAGGGATTTAATGAGATTGCAATGACACAATTCCTCAAGCGGCAGCAATACTATCCGATCCGTTTCAATCCCTAATAGGGATTTAATGAGATTGCAATATAAAGAAGAATTGGGCAAGCTTTACGATTACTGCGTTTCAATCCCTAATAGGGATTTAATGAGATTGCAATATCATGTCGCAATTCTTCCTGGCATCATGCCCTGTTTCAATCCCTAATAGGGATTTAATGAGATTGCAATTAGCATTACTAGCGGAGATGGATGCCGATAATGCCGCGTTTCAATCCCTAATAGGGATTTAATGAGATTGCAATTGAATTTGATTAAAATCTATCACTTGGCTTGATGTTTCAATCCCTAATAGGGATTTAATGAGATTGCAATGCAATCTTGCTGTGAAGAATTGCCGATCGCCAGTGTTTCAATCCCTAATAGGGATTTAATGAGATTGCAATAACTTAAATATTCCTAATAGTCAATTAATAGTTGTTTCAATCCCTAATAGGGATTTAATGAGATTGCAATTTTTAGTTAAAGTTAATTATCAAGTGGCTCCAGATGTTTCAATCCCTAATAGGGATTTAATGAGATTGCAATTTCTATTTCTCCTGATTTGGTGAGTAAATCATTGTTTCAATCCCTAATAGGGATTTAATGAGATTGCAATGCTAACAAGATATCATCACCAAAACTGGTTTTGCCGTTTCAATCCCTAATAGGGATTTAATGAGATTGCAATCTCCGGGCGTTAATTCAGAAAAGCGATCGCTTAGTTTCAATCCCTAATAGGGATTTAATGAGATTGCAATTAATGTAGCGATCGAGCAAATTATTTATTTGCACGTTTCAATCCCTAATAGGGATTTAATGAGATTGCAATTGATGCTTGTGGAGAAGAGATCACATGGTGCGGTGTTTCAATCCCTAATAGGGATTTAATGAGATTGCAATTTAAATCTTTCGTTTTCTGTTTGTTTGTCATTAATGTTTCAATCCCTAATAGGGATTTAATGAGATTGCAATGCTTCTAATTGCTGTATGTCTTTTTCGTTTTGCTTGTTTCAATCCCTAATAGGGATTTAATGAGATTGCAATGTATTCTGTCCATTGTTGTGCCATTGCATTTGCGTTTCAATCCCTAATAGGGATTTAATGAGATTGCAATTTTCATCACAAGTATCGGGTATAAATTCATAAAAGTTTCAATCCCTAATAGGGATTTAATGAGATTGCAATTTGCCAAATTTGCATAAAAGCTATATGGAAAAGGTTTCAATCCCTAATAGGGATTTAATGAGATTGCAATATGATACTTTAAATGCTGAAGGAGGCAGCGAAGGTTTCAATCCCTAATAGGGATTTAATGAGATTGCAATCGCTCGTCGTCGGCACAAACGTGTATTTATTCTGTTTGTTTCAATCCCTAATAGGGATTTAATGAGATTGCAATGTTCCCTGGTTGCCTCCTGGCGAATCCTGGAGCTGTTTCAATCCCTAATAGGGATTTAATGAGATTGCAATTCAGATAACTTGGTCGTTTATTAGGGAGTTGGCTGTTTCAATCCCTAATAGGGATTTAATGAGATTGCAATCAATGTTGTTGCTGTTCGGTTTCAGTCTTGTATGTTTCAATCCCTAATAGGGATTTAATGAGATTGCAATTCTACTAATAAGCAGCAAAATGGCACCAAGGAAAATGTTTCAATCCCTAATAGGGATTTAATGAGATTGCAATCTCTCCCCTCGCTTTTACAATACAAAAAAATCTAGTTTCAATCCCTAATAGGGATTTAATGAGATTGCAATGTCGATCAGCCCCAAGATAGCTTTGTATGCTGCCTCGATTTGTTTCAATCCCTAATAGGGATTTAATGAGATTGCAATCTTGATGCTAATTCCTATATGTCTACGGTTTCAGACTTGTTTCAATCCCTAATAGGGATTTAATGAGATTGCAATTGGCAGAATCATTTTACCCAGTGATAGATACCTTTGTTTCAATCCCTAATAGGGATTTAATGAGATTGCAATTGTACTTCTGAAGCCGGAAACTTATACTGTACATATGTTTCAATCCCTAATAGGGATTTAATGAGATTGCAATCCAATAACTTCGCCAACTTTTTCTGTCCCACTAGAAGTTTCAATCCCTAATAGGGATTTAATGAGATTGCAATAATTTGTCCTGAATCCTTGACTTGGGCTGCTCCTGTTTCAATCCCTAATAGGGATTTAATGAGATTGCAATGCCGTTTAATGCTGACAATTTAATGCAGGCATTATTAGTTTCAATCCCTAATAGGGATTTAATGAGATTGCAATTAAACAACAGAAAAAATCTAGTGGTGAAATCTTTGCGTTTCAATCCCTAATAGGGATTTAATGAGATTGCAATGAGGCATCCGTTAAATCATTTACTAAAATTTTCGGAGGTTTCAATCCCTAATAGGGATTTAATGAGATTGCAATAAAGTAATAACTAAAAAAACTTTCTTAGCAACAGTTTCAATCCCTAATAGGGATTTAATGAGATTGCAATCTACCATTTCTATTGTAGGCATTGAAAACGCAACGTTTCAATCCCTAATAGGGATTTAATGAGATTGCAATGTTTTAAAAGAGAAGGACATTTTGAAGAAAGTAATGTTTTGTTTCAATCCCTAATAGGGATTTAATGAGATTGCAATTTGCCTGCTTTTTCGCAAAAATCAATCTTTTCAAGAAAGTTTCAATCCCTAATAGGGATTTAATGAGATTGCAATGTATGGCCGTTGTGTTGCCTGTTGGGGTTCTGGGTTTCAATCCCTAATAGGGATTTAATGAGATTGCAATGCAGTATCGATCTGTGGGAGAGTGGCAGTATTATTGTTTCAATCCCTAATAGGGATTTAATGAGATTGCAATCGACAGCAGACATTGGGATGACGCCAGAAAGCTTGTTTCAATCCCTAATAGGGATTTAATGAGATTGCAATGGCCGGGCTTTGAAACC
>CAZUCT010000024.1:0-40377 GCA_964619285.1 uncultured bacterium
GTGTCTATAAATCAACAGTTGGACTGTTTCTGTCTCCACTTTTACACTAAGGGGGGCAATTTGGGAAGTTTTTGTTAATGGCTAATTGCTAATTACTAATTGCTCCGATTGACAATTGACAATTGACAATTGACAATTAACAAAAAAAGAAAGTATCTACCAGTTACTATTTATGGCTAATTGTTAACTTTTATCTTAATTATAGCAATTAACAATTAGCCATTAGCAAAAAGCGCTAGGCTTTTAGTTCTATTCAAAGTTGAGATGTACTCTTTCAGTGTCGATCGAGCCGAATCTATTTCTACCCGCCCTACATAAGGGAGCATCACATATTTGTAATTTTTACCCCTCGATAATTTCATACTCGTCTAAAAAAGATTTGTTAATAGATATTGGTAATTCTGTCAACCCCCGTACTCTTGCTAAATAGTTAAGTCCTCGCTGGAGGCCGTCGATATAGCTTTCTATTTCTAAAGCAGCAGCAAAACTTTGTTGTTCTTGGAGCAAGCGGGTTTGTTCTAACTGAGTTTTGACGCTAATATTAATAGGAATCAATCCTAGCAATAGAGAGCTTAATAGCGCCCAAAAAACCAGGCCATATCGCCATAAAAAAGCCATAGAAAAAGAGAAATTGCCTAACTGGGGGCGGATGAAAAAACGAGGTATTGCTTGTTCGACGGTCACTGTTCAAACCTTCCCTTATAATTTTTTTCTTATTTAATTAATAACATATTTAGTCCCTTTTGGCGATCGCCTGCCCCACCTGGCCTGAGATTTTCCCGCCCCTAGTTTCCCAAAGGACTTTTCCTGGGTGGACTGCAATGGAAGAAGAAAACCGGTTCCCTTCCTAGTTAACATACGCCCATTATTTGCACCTCTGCCCCCAAGGCCTTATAATAAAACAGATTAAAACTTTTAACCCTTATGGGATAACTACCATGACTAAAAAAATCTACTCGCTCTTAGTAGGAATTGATACTTACCATCCGCAATCCGTACCGTTCGTTCCCTCCTTAAAAGGTTGCGTTAACGATATTAACGCAATGGAAACCTACCTCCTGGAACGAATAGCTAATAATAAAACAAGCGAATTTCAATTAGAAAAACCGCTAAAGCTTGACAACGAAAAAGCAACTCGTAAAGCAATAATTGACGGTTTTAATAATTACTTAATGCAAGCCAATAACGAAGACGTCGTTCTCTTTTATTATTCGGGCCACGGGGCCAAAGAACCGACCGTAAAAGAATTTTGGCAACAACAACCAAACCGCTACCATAAAACTTTAGTTTGTTACGACAGTCGCACCCCAAACAGTCGAGATTTAGCCGATAAAGAACTGCAATATCTGATTTATAAGGTAGCTCGAAATAATCCCCATATCGTCGTAATTTGCGACTGCTGTTACTCGGGAACGGGCAGTAAAGAACTTCCCGAAAGCAGCCGTCGGGCTCCAGAAGAAACGAGATTTCGCCCTTGGGATAGTTTCGTTTTTGCTGAGGAATTATCGGGGTATCGGGGAAGTTTTGAAAATATCTCTATTCCCCAAGGAAAACATATTTTATTATCCGCTTGCAAGGATAACCAAGAAGCCAAGGAATATCAAACGGAAACAGGAGAATATCGAGGCATATTTTCCGATTTTCTGCTCCACAGCTTGCAACAGGATAATGGCAATTTAAGCTATCAAGATTTAATCGGAAATATTAACGGTCTTCTTAGCGGCAAAATTAACGATCGGTCGCCGCAAGTGGAGGCGATTTTATCCTCAGAATTGCTCGAACAATCTTTTTTAGGTGGTGCTTTACCTCAATGCCCTCCCTATTTTACTTTAAGTTACGATAACAACCAGAACAGTTGGGTTATCGACGGGGGCACTTTACGGGGAATCCCTCCATCTTCTGAAAGCGAACAAACAACTTTAGCTATTTTTGCCCCCAGTAACGATGGGGAAGAATTGAGAAATTTAGAAGAAGCTTTTGGGGAGGCTAGCGTTACTCGGGTTTTACCCAATCTCAGTTTAATAAAAATGGAAGTGGGCGGAGATATTCTTAATGAAGGTTTCAGCTATGAGGCTGTAGTTGTCAGCCTGCCAATTAAAAAATTAAAAGTTCGCATAAAAGGAGAAAAAGAGGGAGTCAAATTAGCTGTGGCGCAGTTGCAAACTGCCTTCGGTAACGGACAACCTTCGTTATACGTCGCCCCGGCAGCGCCAGAAGAAACTGCAGACTATTATTTAGAGGCAAAAAACGGGCAGTATTGGATAAAGTTGGCTCCCGAAAGCGATCGCCCCCAAGTCCCCCCCATCCCGAAAAACCCCCAAGAGGCGGGCTATACAAAACAACGGGCCGAATTGGCGATTCAGCGTTTGGAGCAGATCGCCCGGTGGCATAATACTTTAGAGTTAAAAAGCCCCGCTGTCAGCAGGATTAAATCTAACGACCTCAAGCTAGAAATAGTTAAGGTGGCGGCGAATCGTTCGGAAGCCGCGATGTCGGCGGCGGAAATTGCCCTGAAATACGATCGCCACTACGACACTTGGGAAGCGCCCCAGTTTTTCCTGCGGTTGACGAACCAAAGCGATCGCACTCTCTATTGTAACGTTCTCAATTTGAGCCAAAGTTATGCAGTGGCGCTGCCGTTTTTTACGGAAAAAAGTAGCGTTATCCTCGAACCCGGGCAAACTGTACGAGGTAATTACCTTCTGGCTTCTCTTCCAGACGAACTGTGGGAACGAGGGCTTACGGAACTACAAGACCGACTGAAGCTAATTGTTAGTACGGAGGATTTTGATGCCAGTTTGCTCGAACAAGAGGCGATCGCTGCCATAGCATCAACCCGAGATATCCCCCCATCGGAGTCCGAGGATCGACTTCACAATAGTTTTAATCGGTTGCTGGCGCGACACCAACACAAGGAACTGGGAAGCAGTTCCCGAGGACGAGCTAACGACTGGCTGACGAAAGAACTCGTTGTGACGATAATCCGTCCCCAAGCCGCTCTGTTGGTAAGCTCTCACAGAAACGTTTCTCTAGCACACGGGGTGGAAGTGCTGGCCCATCCGACCTTGCAAGCAAAAGTCAGCCTTACCACCGCAGCAGAAACCGCCCGAAATCTAGCTGTTACCCTCCCATCGGTTCTCCGGGAACAACCGGGAGTCGTAGAACCGGTGCGCTTTAGCAGCAACCATCGCGGCGTTAATCTGGAATTGAGCGCCTTGGAGTTGTTCGACATCAAGGATTACAAAGTTGTCGCCCCAGAAGCGCCTTTGAAAGTGCGACTTGACGCCAAGTTGCAGTCGGGGGAATATTTGCTAGCGGTCGGTTTTGATGGGGAGTTTTTCTTGCCTTTGGGGCGACTTGCCGGAACGGGAGGCGATACGGAGATTAGTTTGGAACGGTTGCCGAAGCCGACTAAGAGCGATCGCAGCTCTAACGGTTCCATCCGCATCTTCTTCCAAAAGGTCATCCGTCAAGAATTGGCACATCCTGTTGAGAGCTATCCAGTTTTAGCCGTTGCTACGTTGGATGCCGAGGGCAAAGTTACCTACGAGAAAAATCCGGGAATAGTGGCGGGCAAGGTAGCGGCGGCCCAGAAAATTCTGCTCTACGTTGGCGGAATTCTCGGCGATGCGAAAACGATGGCGGGCAGCGGGCAGCGGATAATCCTGGAAATTGACGGAGAAAAGAAACCTTTGGCGGATGTTTGCGATTTGGTGCTGACTTTTGACTATGAAAGTACCAACACTACCATTGAGGAAAACGCCCGACTTTTGGCAGAGAAACTGAAAGCGGCGGGGCTGGCACCGAACCGCCAGAAACAATTGGCTATTGTAGCTCATTCCCTGGGAGGTTTGATTTGCCGTTGGTTTATCGAGAAGGAAGGGGGGCACCAGGTGGTAGGGCGCTTGGTGATGGCGGGAACTCCCAATGCGGGTACTCCTTGGGCGACGATGGGGGATTGGGCCTTGGCGAATCTCGGTTTTGCTTTAAATCAAGTGTCGCCGGCGTCGTGGCAGGCCCCGATGCTGGCTGAGTTGCTGGAGTCGATGGACCGGAAGGAATTGGCATTCGAGCAAATGCGGCCTAATTCCGATTTCTTGCGGGAGTTGGGGAACTATTTCGGGTCGTCGGTTCTTTATACTATTATTGCGGGCGATCGCTCTTTGGTTCCGGGGGCCGTAGAACCGACAGTGTTAGAAAGCTTGATGGAACGGTTGTTAGGGGAGACCGTCGATGGGTCATTTTTCCGACAGCCTAACGATTTAACCGCGACGGCAGCCAGCGCGAAAGCGATCGAGCCAGTAGAAGGAGCTTACTTGACGGTTTTAGACAATATTGCCTGCGACCATCTCACCTATTTTACCACCGAGGCCGGCTTGCAAGCTGTAGCAAAAGGTCTCCAAGGGACTCCCCCCCAAGAGGAAAAGGTTGAGGAGGTAGAGGAAACTGCGCCGCCGCAGGCTAACAATAAGAAGAAGTGGTTAATTGCTGGGGCGTTGTTGTTGGTTGTGGTAGCGATCGGCGGTTTTATCGGCTGGAAGGTTTACCAGCAGCAGCAACAAGAGCAACCGCAAGGGGCGGTTAGTAGCGATCGATGAGCGCGATTTAAACTGAGTTCTGCTACTACTCAAAGTAAGGTGCGCCGCAGCGCACCCTATTAGAACTGGGACCGCAGAAACCGGCAACTTCATAGCACAAAAATGACTTTTTGGCAACGATCGCGATCGCTATTACTGGGTGTTTGCGATCGCAATCGTTGTCAAAAAACTAGGTAAGAATAAAAAGATGTGGCTGCAAGCAGCCGTTGTTGAAAAATTCCCTAGGAGAGCGATATAGACGATGATAACTTATCCAACGACCATAGAACAACTTTTCGGTCAAATTATGAGTTCGAGCGCGGTAACTTATTCCGACCGGAAAGTAATCAATAACGCGCTTTTAGATGGCAGGCTAACCAAGACAGAACAAGCTATTATTAACAGAATACTTTATAGCGTGCGCCGTGGGTTTGTCAGATTATTGGATTAACATTTTTGTTCCCACTATTGACATGGTTTTAATCCCAGTCAGCCCCCTATTCTCTTTCTAATTCGCGAGATAGGGGGAATTGTTATTTAAAAGCAATGCCGCTTCGATTTACAAACTGCTGCTACTGCAAAACAAAATCCGAATACCAATACGTCAAAACTCTGGTAGGCAAAAACGAGAAAATACACAACTGGAGAAATATTTGCGAATGGTTGGAAGAAGTGGGGTATAAATCTCCGTCGCCCCTCGAACCAGAATCGGAGGATTGTTTGCCCTTACAATTTTTAATAAAAAAAGCGAACGTCGTACTTAATAAAAATCAAATAGTAGTCGATATTAACCTGCGAATAGTTGCCGATTTACCTGTAGAATTTACCATCGTGGAAAACATCAAATACCACCGCGACGAAGAGCAATCTTAACGGCGAAAAAATTAAAGAGATTGCTACCCAACAGGTGCGGCTATGGCCTACGGCTAATAAAAATGATTTTCCCAAAAGGTTAACTCGTTTTTCCGCAGCCTCGC
Source organism: uncultured bacterium (assembly GCA_964619285.1). GTDB lineage: Bacteria > Cyanobacteriota > Cyanobacteriia > Cyanobacteriales > Microcoleaceae > CALKCV01. The sequence continues at coordinate 5,555 of CAZUCT010000024.1, forward strand.
AACGACAAGTAAAAAAATTAATTCGTAGGTTGGGTGGAGCGCAGCGGAACCCAACAACCCTACTTTTAATCTCTCGAATTTAGGGCAATTATCAAAGCGATTTGCAATCGATTAAACGCGGGGAAGGGCAAAGCATTCGGACATAGCGGATTTAATTCTTGTGCTTTGCGCTGTCGATCGCTCCACTCTAACCCGTCGGCAATATATTTGCTAACCGCTTCTTTATTGTGCAAGTAATAAAGAATAGTAGCATAAACTTGCTCTAAATTAACCCTGGAAAAACAACCGACAATTTCTTCTGGAGTACGACGGCGATCGATGTATTCGTAAAGAATACTTTCAATGCCTACCCACGTTCCTTTGACTCGAATATCGTCGGGCCTTTGGAAATCGAAATAGTCTTCTAATTGCATAATTTTAGTCTCCTAAAATGGCCAATGAATTGACAGTTAATTTTATGGTAACGCGGAACGCAATTAAAAAACCGCGCGGGAGCATCTCAGTTTTGTAAAAATACCAAAATTATGAGATCTTAAAATAGTAGCTACTTTTAACAAGGAAGAAAAATTATGAATTTAAGTCCAGAAGAAAACCAAGAAATAAAAGACCATTTAAAAGCAGTAGCCCGAATTTTAGATCGGAATGCATCGACAGAGGAGCTTTTAAGGTTTGAGGATATTGAAATGACATTAAGTAGGTAGGCCAAAATATTTGCAGAAAATTTTCCCCGTAGAACAGACATCTTGTCTGCTCGGTGTCTAATTAATTTTGCACTCCTACTTAAGAGACGAGATAAGCGATTAGCGATTAGCCTGTCTGACCTCAGTCACTTTCTATTTTTACAAAGATTCAACGCTCCCAGAAAATCTCTATAAAGTAGGGGGTTCTTTAAAACGTTTAAAACAAGGAGAGGAGCTACTGTGGTCAGGAAAAGTTGCAGAAACAGTACAGCTATTTCGCAATTTTAAAAAGAAAAAAGCGGGAGCATCGAATCTTTGCAAAAAAACTGTCTGAAGCAATTAAGTATTGACAATAAACAATAGACAAAAAGCGTTTAACTCTTGGTTTTCTTCCAAAATGCAGTGTACCCGAAATCGGAATTAAGAAACCCGGTTTTTTCAAAAAACCGGGTTTCTGGGGGAACTGTAAAACCTCCGGAAGCGATCGCTCTTTCTCTAAATTGCTTCCCAGTAACTCCCAATGACATTATTAATCCATCGCCAAAATTTTATAACAGCCAAATATCTTTAAAGTCTCCGTATAAGCCATTAACTCCTCTAAAGCATCCTTAACAACATCCTCCCTGGCATCCGCTTCTAAATCGATAAAAAATAAATAATCTCCCAAAGATTTCTTCGTGGGGCGCGACTCGATTTTCGTGAGATTAATATTTCTATCTGCAAAAACTTTAAGAGGTTTAACTAAAGTACCCGGAAGGTTCGCAGGAACGCTAAAAGCCAAAGAAGTATAAGAGCGATCGCTCTTAAAATCCATCAACTTCCTCGAATTATCTAAAAACTCTTTTTCCTCATTCGTTAACCGGTTAGTATCCATTTTTAACTCGTTCCTTAAAATCCAAAAACGAGTACAATTATCGGGATTATCGTTAATCGGAAATTCTAAAATAGGCAAATTATAAAGTTCCGCCGCTCTTTGAGAAGCGATCGCCCCCCCATTTTGTTCTCCTTCTAAATATTGCAATGCTTCGGTGGTCGAATTAGTAGGAATTAACTGCACTTTTGGCAAATATCTTTCTAACCAATTTTGACATTGAGCTAAAGCTTGTGGGTGAGAATACACCGTTTTAATTTCTTCAACCTCCCTCGCCAGAGATATCAAAGCGTGAGAAATTGGCAAAACTAACTCTTGTTGAATTATCAAATTATCAACCTGCCACAACGTATCTAACGTAATCGTAACGCTGCCTTCGATGGAATTTTCCACTGGAGCTACTGCCAAATTCGTCTGGCCTCCAGCAGCGGCCCGCAAGGTTTGGGCAATGCTCGGATAGGGACACAATCTGGATTGTTGGCCCAGCAGAGTCAGTTTATTGGCGTAAGCTATGGCCGCCGTTTCGGCGTAAGTACCGGAGGGGCCTAAATGGGCAATGGAGATAGTCATGGGGCCACCATCAACAATTATAAAGTTTACCTCTTGGCCTCAACCCTGAGAAGTTAAGGCTTCGGCGATTTTTGATTTTTGTTCTTCTATATTTCTGTTTTAGCTCTTCAATCTGAAGAAAGAGGACTTGCCCGGGCTCCCTGTGATATTTTGTAAAGAGTAGTAACATTTTTTTGCTTATTTTTCATTGTTGCCCCTGTAAAATTTCTGGCTGAATTTTACCAAAAGAGCGCAACAACAACAATTACAGGCAATTACCAACCCAAATGACGACTAGCGTCACCTTAAAAATTGTGAAGTTTGATTAAGGTATTTAAAGAAAGTATCAAGTTTTGGAGAAAATCGTGCTTGTAAAATTTAAGACATCCCAATCAGTAAAAATTCGGGTTCCAGAGCAAAAAGTACCCATTCAACACTATCTGCGTCAACCAAGAAGGTTGGTAAATGCTTTGGTGGAGCCTAGTAGATTGGAGCAATTAAGCGAAGATTGTTTTCGTTTGAAAATGCGCCCCCTCAAATTTTTGAGTTTTAGCGTTCAACCAACCGTCGATATGAGATTGCGGGCAACTTCTCGGGGAACTATTTATTTGCGATCGCTCGCTTGTGAAATTCGCGGCGTCGAATACATCGATCGCCGTTTTGCCCTCAACCTCGCTGGCATTCTAGAACCTCGCCAGATTAACGGCGAGACTTATCTTCAAGGCCATGCCGACCTACAAGTTGAAGTAGAATTGCCCGCACCCCTCCAGTTGACACCAAAACCAATTATTGAAAGCACTGGTAATGGTTTGCTCAAAAGCGTATTGCTTACCATTAAGCATAGATTGACCCATCACCTTTTGGAAGATTATCTTCAATGGGCTAATGATAAAGCTGAAACCCTTGTTCAGACTCAAGAAAGCCCCGTGTTTTCCACCAACGGTTAATTTTCCAAAAGAGATTGGGAGCGATCGCTCCCAATCTCTTTTTGTCCACTCCCTGGCCACCAACAGCCAGCCTTCTTCCAACCATTACTAATTACCCTTTTTCTGGCCTTTATCTTTACAAAACTTAAAAATAATAAGAGCGCAAAAAAAAATCTTGCAACAAACTTTAAACTAATGTAAAGTAAATTCAATCAATACCTAGTTATAAATCCTTATAAAAATCCGATGTTTCACAACTTCTTTGCTTCTCAATCCGTAGAATTGCTAGTACCCAAAGCCCCAGTTCCCATCGATCGCTACCTGAAAAACCCGCAACAAATTGTTAAGGCCCTGGGCGATCCGAGTCGCATCGAGCGATTAAGCAAAGATACTTATCGCCTGAAAATGCGCCCCTTAAAATTCTTTATGTTGAAAATCGAACCCGTAGTTGACATGAAAATTTGGACAGCTGCCGAAAGCCAAACGGTTCAATTAAAATCTACCAATTGCGAATTACGAGGCATAGAAACAATTAACGAACATTTCCAACTCCACCTCAGCGGCACCATGGAACCTTGCCAACTAGGAAAAAAGACCTATCTTAAAGGCCGAGCAGAATTAGGATTGAAGATTTTTTTACCCCCACCCTTCACCATGATGCCAAAGTCTCTGGTGCAATCTACCGGTAACAATCTTTTGGGAAGCATCTTGCTGAAAATGAAAAAAGGTTTAATGCGAGATTTATTGTTGAATTATCGTCAGTGGGCTACAGAAGAAGCTATGGATTTGGTAGCCGCATAGATATTGCTAGAGAGCGGCTCTTGTATTCTCAGAAACCCGGTTTTTCTAAAAAACCGGGTTTCTCTAAAGTATAAATATCCCCGAAAAAACCTGATTTTATAAGAACGATCGGGTTTTTTATTATATATAAGTAAATTAACTGTCAAAAGCTAGTTGAAGTTGTAGATGCCGACCCTCTACTCTACAAGGTGCAAAAGAGAGACGATGTTGGCGGGAAGGTCCGCAATTCAACAACGCTTGTCGGTGTTTTTTGCTACCATATCCCTTATTATTTGTCAAGTCATATTCGGGATATTTAACAGCCAAACGTGCCATCAGTTCGTCCCGCCAAACCTTAGCCACAATACTAGCAGCAGCGATCGCCACCGACAGACTATCCCCCTTGACCATCGTCTCTTGGGACATCGGCAAATCGGGAACCCGCCGATTGCCATCAATTAAAGCCAGCTCCGGTTTAGGTTCAAGTCTCAAAATAGCTCGCCTCATTGCCAGTAAAGATGCCTGCAAAATATTTAGGCGATCGATTTCCCGTACCGAAGCCATCCCAACTCGACAATCTATGGCCACCTCTCGAATTTGAGCCGCCAACAACAAGCGACGTTTAGCAGTAAGCCGCTTGCTGTCCTTAACCCCAGAAGTCACCAACTCATCGAGAACCTCATCAGGCAAAATAACAGCCCCAGCAACCACAGGCCCGAAAAGAGCCCCGCGTCCCACCTCGTCAACACCAGCAACAATCATAAGTTGTTAATTGCTAATTGCTAATGGCTAATCGCTAATTGTCAATTGTTAGTCCTAACCATTAACAATTGACAATTCACAATTAGGGACTTGCAATTTAATAAGATACCGGTGTTGGGTGGAGGTTCGCGCGCGCCCAACCTACAAGAGACTGGTAGTTTATTTTTTAACAAGTCCCTTAACAAATTTTATTCATCAATCGAAGCAGAAGAACGACGGCGGCGGCGGCGTACCACCTTTGGCTGCTCGATCGCCCGCTCGGAGTCAACCTCTATCTCCTCATCCTCATCCTCATCCTCATAATCAAAATCCTCGGGAGCTTCGGTCTCGTAAGCCTCATTAACCGCCTCCCCAGACAACAAACCAGAAGAATCAGCCCACTCTTGTTCCTCAGACTCGTTCCAGCCCGGGGAAGCATCGGCCATCTCAGTCCAAACCTTACCAGCACTTGCCTCTTCTCCTGGTTCCACAACTTCCACCGCCACTCCTTCATAATTCTGAAACGAACCATCGTCCAGCAAAACCAAAGGAGAAACACCCATCAAAGCATAAACATCCCGCTCCTCCTCGCTCATTGGCACGAGGGCTATCTCTGAAGGCTCCGTAACAGGCCTCATCATTTCCCGTCGCGAACGACTAGAACGGATTCCCTCAGTACGAGCTGCAATAGGGTAAGCATCAGGGACATAATTATTTGCCATTCCCCCACCAACAACCAATCCTATAGGTTCCTCTTCTCCAATCGAAGCCACATTCTCCTCCACACGTCGGCGGCGGCGACGGCGCGTTGATTCTTGATAGCTTGGATGGTTCAGCAGTTCCATCTCCGACAAATTCTCCTGGGTTTCAAACTCCCAATAAGAAGCTCCGTCCGTCGAGGGTCGGGCCAAATCGTTCCCCGCACCGCCCAACTCAGGAGTTTTATTCCAAACAGGAGGCTCAACTCCTGCCACCGGAGGCGGAAGCTCCGGTATCAGCTCGATCTCCCCTGGCAAGCGAACTAAATGCCCCAATCCATTACAAGTCGGACAGGAGCGGCCGAATAGCTCGTAAATATTCTGTCCTTGCCGCTTGCGAGTCAGCTCTACCAAACCCAACTCCGATAGCTGAGAAATTTGAGGTCGAGCCTTATCAGCCCTCAATACCTGATTAAAATGCTCCAAAAGCTGTAATTGGTCTCGGCGGGAATCCATATCGATAAAATCAACAATAATCACCCCCGCAATATTACGCAGCCGCAACTGGCGAGCAATTTCCGTAGCCGCCTCGCAGTTAGTCCACAAAACCGTTTCCCGAGCTGTAGCCGAGCGCGTAAAAGAACCAGAGTTCACATCTATTACCGTCAAAGCCTCCGTCGGCTGGATAATAATGTAACCTCCCGAGGGCAAATCCACCCGAGGTCTGAGGGCTTCCCTAATAGCAGCGTTGACGCGAAAATATTCTAAAATTGGCCCCCGTTCGCTGTGGCGATCTATTAAAACTTGGGGGGTTTTGCTCGCGCTCCAGTTTCCCATAAGCTGCTTCACCCGCCTAACGCCATCGCTAGAATCCACCACTATGCGGTTAACATCGGCGTTGTACATATCCCGCAATACTCGCTGGATAAAATCGTTATCCCGATTCAACAAAGCCGGGGCCCGATTCGAGCTGGCCTCCTGTTGCACCAACTCCCACTGGCCTTGCAGGCCCTCCAAATCTTCCATAATCGCATCAATCTCCATGCCCTGGGCTTCCGTGCGTACCAATAGCCCCATGCCCGCAGGCTTAATCAAAGTCGCCAGAGCTCGCAAGCGATTGCGCTCGTTTTCAGAACTAATTCGCCGCGACAAATTAACCCCTTTTCCGTAGGGCATCAACACCAAATAGCGACCGGGTAAAGTAATATTACCCGTCAATCTCGGCCCCTTATTCCCCGTCGGTTCTTTCATTATCTGGACTACAACCTTTTGTTGGGGTACGAGCAGCTCGGTAATCGCACCAGAAGCTCGCTTCAGGCGTAGGGGTCCCAAATCGCTAACGTGGATAAAACCATTCCTTTCTGGATCGCCAATATTAACAAAGGCAGCATCTATACCTGGCAATACATTTTCCACAATTCCCAGATAAACATCGCTTACTTGATGGTTGCCTGTAGCTACTACCAGTTCTTGAATTTGGTCTTCAGAAAATACGGCAGCAATCCGATGATGCTCCGCAATAATAATTTGCTTTGGCATGTCTTATCCTCAAATTTCAATTAACAATTAACAATTAACAATTAACAATTGTCAACTTACAACCATTGTCAACTGTTAATTATCTATCCTTAATTAAACGCACCATTCGCTGCGAATTTAACAGATGCGTCTAACTAGCTCAACAAAATCTTTTAACAATTATCAATTAATAACTAACAATTATAGCGTTTATCGAACATCCAGGAACGGGGAACCGGGAATAGTTTAAAAGCAAAATCACCTATTCCCTTCTGCCTTTTCCCCATTCACTATGCCCTATTCTCTATTGTTAATTATTAATTTCGAGCGATGAACTTGCAATAATTCTAGGGTTGCGCCGCTTACTTGCTCCAGCATATAGACAATATGCTTCGGTTGCAGTACGGTCCCGTCATTGCAGTAGCTACCAATATAGCGTAACGACCCCTCCATCTTATGTTCGTCCGGAGTCCTCTTGGAAGAGGAGATTTTGGAGAGTAAAAATGGATTGGAAGAGTAAAAGTCGATATTGGAAAACCTATCCAATAAATCCGTAGTGCCAGAAGAGGGAGGCTCCAGCAACTCCAACTCAAAAAGGCGATCGCGCAAATTAACCTCCACTACCTTACCAGACTTAGTTCTCTTAGACCACAAACAGGAACTCCCATCCATAACCTTCTTAACCCAACTGCCCCACAAAGGCTCGAACCCATCAGCAACGTCCTTTGGAGCAACCTTAATCAAATACTCCGCCCGCTCCAAAAGCCGAGTTGCCACAGGAGTCGCCAAATCCACAGGCTCAACCCGATAAATCGGAACATCTTCTGGCAACTGAGCGCTCAACCTCTGCTTAAACTCTACAGCATCCATCGCCTCGTTCAACTCAAAATCTGCAATTTCTCCCGCGCTAGTCGTCCCCAAAGGCAAAGCAGAAGCAACCATAATTCTAGGGTTCGGATGAAACCCACCGCTAAAAGAAATCGGTATAGCGGCCCGTCGGACCGCCCGTTCGAACAATTTCGCCAAATCCAAATGGCCAATCATTGCCATGTCCCCCAACTTCCCAAACCAAACCCGCAGTCGCAAGACCTTAGCAGTTTTCGGCTCGAAGTGACCGGCAAACTCTGGAATTGGCGGCGGTTCGATAACCACATTATGCCCCAAATCGGGACCGCAAACCCCACAATGAGAACAACCATCAAAAGAACAATCCGGAACCGTGGCCGCAGCCAGGGCCCGGTGCCAATCTTCCTTCAACCAATCCTTATCGATGCCAGTATCGATCTGGTCCCAAGGCAAAGGCCGGTCTAATTGTTCTGGAATCTGTTTTCTCAAACAGGAAAGAATGACATCCCAAACCTCCATTCCTGCTTCCGCACCTCGTTCTGCGGCTAATTCAGAAATCTTCTCATCCTCGAAAAGTTCCTCTGCTTCCGCAATAGCCTGACACCAAGCACCGAAGGCCCGGTCCAAACTTTCCCACCAAGCATCCATACCTGCCCCCAACTCCCAAGCTCGGCGAATTACTGGGCCCATACGGCGATCGCTCCTGCCCAAAAAGTCCTCCATCACCGAAAGTCGGACATCGGTATAGTTGGCCTTAACCCCCTTCATTTTCCGAAAAGCCTCTTTCAGCAAAGCTTGTTTCTTTTCCAATTCTTCTTTAGAAACCACAAACCATTGAAAAGGAGTATGAGGTTTGGGAGTAAAGTTAGAAATCGTCAAATTAACCTGTAACTTTCTTCTGCCCTTGGCATAGCATTCTTGCTGCAACCAACGTACCGTGTCGGCAATGCCCAAGACATCGGCATCGGTTTCCCCTGGCAACCCGATCATAAAATAAAGTTTGACTTGATCCCAACCTTGTTCGCAAGCAGTCTTAACTCCTCGCAGCAGTTCTTCGTTAGTCAGGCCTTTGTTTATAACATCTCGCATTCTCTGGGTGCCCGCTTCTGGAGCAAAAGTCAGATTTGGTTGGCGATTGCCGCCGATAATGTTGGCAATATTTTGGTCGAATCTATCCACCCGCTGGCTGGGTAGGGATAGAGAAATATTTTCATCCTTAAGACGATTTTTAATTTCCATCCCCACTGCCGGCAGGGATAGATAATCCGAACAACTTAGGGATAGGAGAGAAAACTCGTTATAGCCGGTGGCCCTGAGTCCTTTTTCTAAAGCATTTACCACCGCTTCCGGTTCCACATCCCTGGCCGGGCGAGTCAGCATACCCGGTTGGCAGAAGCGACAGCCTCGGGTGCAACCCCTTCGTATTTCCATCACCAGGCGATCGTGAACCGTCTGGATGTTAGAAACTAAACCGATAGAGTAGGAAGGTATGGGCGTTGCCACTCGCCTGAGTATTCGTTCCGGTACCTCTGGACGTATTGGCATTACGGCCCCGTTAGCTTTCCTTTCGTAGAATTGAGGTACATACACCCCAGGGACTTGGGCTAAATCCAGAAGCAATTCTTCTCTAGTTAGGCCGTTGGTTTTGCCTTCTTCTATTACTAAGCCTATTTCGGGTAAAAGCTCTTCGCCGTCTCCCAGAGCGATAAAGTCGAAGAAATCTGCGTAAGGTTCGGGATTAGAAGTGGCCGTTTGCCCTCCGGCAAAAATCAACGGAAAATTTGGGTTTTTAGGGTTCTGGTTGGCTTGTCTTTCTTGCCAGGTTAAGGGAATGCCTGCTAAATCTAGCATTTCCAAGATATTTGTAGCTCCCAGTTCGTAGCTGAGGCTAAAGCCCAAGATGTCGAAGTCTGTTAGGGGGCGCTTCGATTCTACTGCAAATAGTGGCGATTTGGTAGCCCTGAGCTTTTGAGCCAGGTCCGGTGCGGGTAGGTAGGCGCGATCGCATAGTTGTCTCGGTTGGGCATTGATAATGTTATAGAGGATTTTATGGCCTAAATTGGAAGCCCCTACTTCGTAAACTTCTGGAAAGGTTAAGACCCACCGAGTTAGGCCCTCGTCCCAGGGTTTGTGTCTCGCTCCTAATTCGTTGCCCAGATAGCGGGCCGGTTGCTGGAGCTCTGATGCGATTGCAATGCTCATTTTTTACCTAGCTTGTTCAACGATACTGCCTTGGCTGAGGTTTTTCTCTGTTCCTTTCGGCTGCCCTTTTCATTATAAAGAACTTCGAGCGCCACTCCCTCATCTGCTCTAGCTGCCCCTACTCCTACTCCATCTGCTATAATCAATTTTTCATCGGGTTTTAACTCTTTTGAGAGCGGGCCTTTTTTCCCTGGTCCCACTTCTAAGGGCCATGCGATCGAGATCGCTTAATTAGATGGGCTTAGATCGCTGACTTTTATTAGCTGTTTATCGGATAATTCAATTATGCAGAGTTATTCTATTTATTATGAAATCCGATCCCGTGATTCGTAAACTTGTAGCCAAGGCTCTTTATATAAAAAAATTAACACCAGATATTGAGAATCAAATTAACAGCGAATTAACCAAGCTGGGTTACATTTCTGATGTTGATTACGAGGCTTTGGAATTGCTAATGGACGAAATGGATGCTGGCAGGATTAAACTTGTCCCTAGCCCTTAATCTCCTCAGATTTATTCAACAAGCCCTAAATATCTTTGGGTGGTACAAACTCTTGGCAGATTTTTAAGCTAATATCCCCAGCATCGAGGGAGAGGGGGTAGTAAATTGGGTTGCCAAAATATTAATATAATAAAAAAATTTTAAATTTTTAGGGTTTTCTTCTGCGATTGAGATGCAACACAAGAGAATGGCTAAGAGAACCAGAGATTTATCGCGTAACAATTAGCAATTAACAATTCCCAAAAAGATTTACTTTTTGGTTCTCTTCAAAGTTGACTTGCAACCAATAAAATCCCATTATCTCTTTACTTAAAAACAAGGGTGCATTGAATTGATAATTGTTAATTGTATTTAGGAGAATACGATGGTGGCTGGTTCTAGTGATGATGGTCTTTCTTACATATTAGAAGACACTTCCGACAATTTTATTCTGACACCTGGCTTATTAGCAAATTATCCACAAGGGCTACAAGCCCTAGCTGGCAATGATACCGTCATTGGTTCTTCCGCAGGGGAACTAATCAACGGCAATCAAGGAAACGATAGCCTCTTTGGTGGGGGTAACTCCGATACCATGCGGGGTGGAAAAGACGACGATTTTCTCAACGGTAATTCGGGAGACGATCTGCTGTTTGGCGACTTAGGAAGCGATCGCCTCGAAGGAGAAGCAGGCAACGACACCATCTACGGCGGCAAAGGCAACGACATACTTCTCGGCCAAGATGGAGACGATCTCCTTTTGGGAGACTTAGGAAGCGATACCTTAATTGGCGGAGAAGGTCGGGATGTCTTTGCCCTCCGTCAGCCAGACAATACTGACGATTTAGCAACTGTAGATCTGATAAAAGACTTTGAGATTTTGTCCGATCGCATCGGACTACCAGAAAACCTAACTGAAGCCGATCTAGTGTTGGGAGAAGATACCGTCATTGGTGCGGGGACTTCAGATACCGCGATTCAACTGGGAAATAATGGCCCTATATTGGCCATCGTGGAGGGAGTATCTCCTTCAGATTTGAGCGGTAAATTCGTTTCTACCAATAGGGTTTTGAATGGCGAAACCTCTGTAGCAGCAACTACACAAGTTTCGAGAACCGCTAGCTTTAACAGCACTTTTGGTTATGGTCTGGTGAATGCCTCAGCAGCAGTTGCCAGGGCCTTAGGCGAAGCTCCATTTCCCGAGGTTCCCGCTCTAGGTGGCCAACAGTGGGGAATAGATTTAGTCAAAGCACCGGAAGTCTGGGCCCGGGGCTACCAAGGCGAAGGCATGGTGGTAGCAGTCATCGATAGCGGCGTGGATTACAATCACCCAGAATTGCAAAACAATATCTGGAGGAACAACGATGAAATCCCAAACAACGGCATTGATGATGACGGCAATGGTTATGTGGATGATTTTCGAGGTTGGGACTTTGTGGGCGACGATAATAATCCGCAAGATTTAGAAAGTCATGGAACTCATATAGCGGGTACAATTGCAGCCTCAATTAATGGGGGCGAGACCGTTGGAATTGCCCCGAAGGCCGAGATTATGATTTTGAGGGTACTCGACGAGGCTGGGGTTGGCCGAGTAAGCGATGGAATAGAAGCTATTCGTTATGCTGCGGATAATGGGGCCGATGTGATTAACTTCAGTTCGGGGGGCAGAAGATTTGTTGGTGCAGAATTGGATGCCATTCGCTACGCGGAGTCGAGAGGTGTTGTGTTTGTCTCGGCGGCGGGAAATGACCGTTTGCAGACCCCAGATTTTCCGGCTGCCACGGCAGATCGGGTGGGTATTGCGGTGGGCTCTGTAGATCGGGCTAATCGGTTTTCTAATTTCTCCAACCAGGCCGGGCCCCAACCTTTAGATTATGTGGTGGCCCCTGGTGGGGATGGTGGAGTGGAAGATGTTGGGGATATTTATTCGACCGTGCCTTTGTTTTTACCTGGTAGTCAATATAGTTTCTTTGCGGGTACTTCTATGGCAACTCCCCATGTCTCGGCGGTGGCAGCTTTGGTAAAACAGGCCAATCCTAGTTTGTCTGTATCTGAGATCGAGAGGATTATTATGGAAACCGCTAATCCTAATGTCATTGTTTGAGGCAGTTGAGGGGGAGCTTGGATGGCCTCCCGTTGTTGATGATTAATCCCCCCCGATGAAATTTTCCTGGTAAAATCTAAAATCTAAAGTAGGAGAAATGGGCGATCGCTGCTAAACCCCTGCCTGAGATTTTCGGTAGGGCATGAGGGCATCTAAGTGCCAAAAACCTAGCATTACCAGGATTTTAAAGGAGTGAAGAAGTTCAAAATAATGCCATTGAGGAGGCAGATCGGTGGAGCAATTTCCATGCTCTGTCCAAAAAAAGTCTGATTTTTAATCCTCTAATTTTTCCCAGAAAGCTTCTTGAGGCTTTATGATTGGGACTGTGTGTGGTGTGAAGTGAAGGAGTAAGATGACTGCCGACAGCCAACTCATCTCCGGCAAGATAATTCGTGCGTTTCCGGAACGCAATTTTTCGTCTCGAATCCTTCGAGACAAATCGAAAACTAAATTCCTAGAGGCTATAGACCTTGGGGAACCAAAGCGATTATTTGATATCGCGTTTTCCCTATCGGTTCTGATCCTTTTTGCCCCAGTTTACCTGCTTATTGCTTTGTTAATTTTCATAAGCTCTCCTGGGTCAGTTTTTTATGTACAGGAACGAGTCGGTAAAAACCGAAAATCATTCCGCTGTCTCAAATTCAGAACGATGGTGGAAAATGCCGATGAAATGTTAATAGAAATGATGGAAAAATCCCCCGATCTACGACAAGAATTTGAGGAAAATTTTAAGTTAAAAAAAGATCCTCGAATTACCTGGATAGGTAGATTTCTGCGAGTTACCAGTTTAGATGAATTTCCGCAATTTTGGAATGTTTTGAAAGGTGATATGAGCGTCGTAGGACCTCGACCTTTAGTGGCAGAAGAATTGCCAAAATACGGGCGTAACATGGACAAAATTTTGACGATTAGACCTGGCATTACAGGTTTATGGCAGGTATCGGGTAGAAATGACATTCCTTATCCGCGAAGAGTCAGAATGGATCTTTACTACGCCAATTTTAGCAATTTATGGGTCGATTTGTGGATAATATTCAAAACTATTGGCGTTGTGATTTTTCCGAAAAATAATGGTGCTTACTAAGCAGGAATGCTAATTGCTAATTGTCAATTGCTAATTGTGGTTCTTTGGTACGAAAGTTGGCTAAAACGATCGGCTGTTAGCTTTCGGGAACTATTAACAGGGAAAAACGCAGCTATAAATGATGGCTTTCACGATGCAATTAACAATTGACAATTAACAATTGACAAAAAAAGCTTAACTTAAATGGGTTTTGTGAATAATATATCGGTTCCCGATTCCTAGCTATTCTCCTGTAGAGCTTAAGTTAAGCTAAAAAGTAAAGGAAGGCTGAGGTAAGCTCTAAACAAATCCAAGAGGCACCAAAAATGCTGGAGGAAGAAACTTTTGTTAACTTCAGCCGACTAAATTTCAGTTAAACTCAAAAAATAATCGAGATGACGGAACGCAAGCGAGCCCTAATTACTGGGATTACAGGTCAAGATGGATCGTATCTAACCGAGCTTTTGCTGGAAAAAGACTACGAAGTTCACGGTATTATCCGCCGAAGTTCCAGTTTCAATACCAATCGCATAGACCATATCTATGTGGATCCTCATAATCCAAATGCCCGTTTATTCCTCCACTACGGAGATTTGACCGATGGTACGACTCTGCGTCGAATCTTAGAGGAAGTCAAGCCAGTAGAAATCTATAATCTGGGGGCCCAATCCCACGTTAGGGTAAGTTTTGATTCTCCAGAATATACCGTGGATACGGTGGGCATGGGGGTATTGCGCCTGTTAGAAGCAATTCGAGATTACCAAAAGCGTACTGGTATTGAGGTGCGCTTCTATCAAGCGGGTTCTTCTGAGATGTTTGGTAAGGTCCAAGAAGTGCCCCAGAAGGAGACTACGCCTTTTTATCCCCGCAGTCCTTATGCCTGTGCTAAGGTCTATGGCCACTGGCAAACGGTTAATTATCGGGAGTCTTACGGACTGTTTGCCTGTAACGGGATCTTGTTCAACCACGAATGCGTTACGGGAGAAACTCCGGTCATAGTTCGCCAAGATGGCCTGATTGACATATTGCCTATCGAAGATTTGGTGCCTCGGACTAATTCTAATCCTAATTCTAAAAGCGCCAGCCGCTATACGACGGATTTGGCCCCGGAAGATCGGTTCGAGGTTTGGGATGCCCATGGGTGGACGGAAGTTACTTGCATGACTGCTACTTGGAATGGCTACCAGCACAAACCGAATAAGGTGGTTCGTCGAATTGCTGCGAGGGGTGCGGTTTATCAAGCCACTAGCGATCATGTCGTTTTTCTTCAGAAAGATTCCCAGGCCGTAGAAAAACCGGCGGGGGAAGTTGAAGTTGGCGAGTCTTTGGCATTAATCGATCTGCCCCAACCTACCGAACAAATGGATTTGACAGAATCGGAAGCTTGGTTGTTGGGGATTATTGCTGCTGAGGGTTATGTCAGCGAAAAGGGCAAAATTACAATTTCTAACCAAGATCCGGCTCTTTTGCAGCGAGTGGCCAATCACTGGCGGAAGGTTGCTGGCGGTAGCGTTTCGGAGTATGTGGCTCCCAGGGGTTTTGAGGGGGGCGAAGATGTTACCCAACAACGACTGAACGGAAATCGTGCTTACGGGCGCTATATCCGCGAGTCTCTTTATACTCGTTCGGGTTATAAGCGGATTCCCAAACGGATTCTTAATGGGGGCGATCGCGAACGTTTGGCCTTTTTAGAAGGGTTTAATGCTGGGGATGGCTTAAAAAGCACTCCTTGTACTTACCAATTCCAAGGCTTTAAAACTGCTTCTGCGGTAATGGCTGCAGGTTTGTATTGGTTGAGTTTAACTACTCTCAAACAACGGGCGATTATCTGTACGGAGGAACGAGATTCTAAGCTTTACTATCAAATTAATCTCAATTCTCCTTTTAACTCCGATGAAGGTAGTTTGAAAGGACAGCACCTCCGTCGCCCTTTGGCAGAAGTGGTTAAAACTAAAACTCTCGATTATCGAGGTTGGTTATTTGACTTCGCCACTACTAGCGGTACTTTTCATGCTGGCGTGGGACAAGGTTGGATACATAATTCTCCCCGTCGCGGCGAGACTTTTGTGACTCGCAAAATTACTCGTGCGGTGGCCCGCATTGTTGATGGCAAGCAGAAAAAACTGTTTTTGGGCAATCTGGACTCTAAGCGAGACTGGGGTTATGCCAAGGATTATGTCCGGGCTATGTGGATGATGCTCCAGCAAGATAAACCGGATGATTATGTGATTGCTACTAATGAAACTCATTCTATTCGCGAGTTTCTGGACATAGCGTTTAATCGTGTGAATTTAGATTGGCACGATTTTGTGGAGTTCGATCCTCGCTATCTGCGTCCTGCTGAGGTGGAGCTGTTGATTGGGGATTCTACTAAGGCACGACAACAGTTGGGTTGGGAGCCTTCGGTGACTTTCGAGCAGTTGGTACATTTGATGGTGGATGCCGATATTGAGGCTTTGAAGAAGGCTCAACAGCTTGGTGTCGGGTTTGATTAATTAGTGAATTTCAGGGTGCTTCTCACGCTTAGGCAAAACGGGGACAGAAATGAGAAAAAATCCACAAGAACTGTTACCCGGTTTGCTGCTGATGATAATTAACCTTTGCTACAGCAAGGATAAGATATATGAGCGTTTTAGATTTAAAAGACAAAAAAATTGTAGTGACTGGCGGGGCGGGTTTTCTGGGCCGTCAGGTTTTGGACCAACTCGATAAGGCTGGTGCTACTGCAGATAAGATTACTGTGCCGCGATCGCGCGATTATGACCTTTGTACTCTTGAGGCTTGTCAACAGGTGGTCGAAGGTCAGGATATCGTCATTCACCTAGCTGCCCACGTTGGCGGTATTGGTTTGAACCGAGAAAAACCGGCGGAACTTTTCTACGATAATTTGATGATGGGGGCTCAATTAATCGATTGCGCCCACAAGGCGGGTGTAGAAAAGTTTGTCTGTGTGGGTACTATCTGTGCTTACCCGAAGTTTACGCCGGTGCCTTTTAAGGAGGATGACCTCTGGAATGGCTATCCGGAGGAAACCAATGCTCCTTATGGGATTGCTAAGAAGGCTCTTTTGGTCCAATTGGAAGCTTATCGCCTCCAGTACGGTTTTAATGGTATCTATTTACTGCCGGTTAATTTATACGGGCCTGAGGATAATTTTGACCCCAGAAGTTCTCATGTTATTCCTGCTTTAATTAGAAAGGTTCACGAGGCACAGCAAAGGGGAGATAAGACTTTGCCTGTTTGGGGCGATGGTAGTCCCAGTCGCGAGTTTCTCTATTCTACTGATGCGGCCCGGGGTATTGTGATGGCGACTCAAAGTTATAACGAGTCGGAACCTGTTAATTTGGGTACTAATTATGAGATTACGATTCGGGATTTGGTGGAGCTAATTTGCGAGTTGATGGGTTTTGATGGGGAGCTTGTTTGGCAAACGGATAAGCCTAACGGTCAACCTCGTCGCTGTTTGGATACTCAAAGGGCGAAGGAGAAGTTTGGTTTTGTGGCGTCCATGGATTTTAAGGAAGGGTTGAAAAGGACTATTGAGTGGTATCGAGAAAATGCGGCTTAGGGTGGTGGGTAATTTTCCATTACCTATTACCCATTACCAAAAAATCTAAAAATCGGTGAGTTATTCGATCGCCGGTTTTTTTATTATCGATTTTTCTGAAGTATTACTCATTATTTACTGGTTCCCAATTCCCAAAAAGCTATATAATCAAGTAGGTCGCGATTAAAGTTTCCAGCAAATATGCTCAATAACAATTTACTTGAAAAAATCAATAAACTTTTGGCACTTGCCAATTCTCCTAACGAAAATGAAGCGGCGTTGGCAGCAGAGAAGGCTACAGAATTATTAACAAAATATAATTTAAGTCTGGCAGATTTAGGACCGGACTCCGAAGAGAAGATAACGACTGGAACTGTGGAAACGACCAGTCGTTATGTAACTTGGAAAATGCTGATTTTAGCTGGTATTGCTACGGCAAATGGCTGTAGGGCTATGCGTTCTAAAAATAATGGAAATATGACTTTGATTGGCACTTCAACTAATATTGCTGTTTCTCAAAGTCTCTACGAATATTTAACTAAAGCAGTGGAAAGATTGGCCAAACGACATAAAGGTAAAGGTCGGGCGTTTCTCCATGCTTTTCGAGTCGGATGTGCGACGCGACTCCGACATAGATTGGAACAATACAGAAAAGAAATGGAAGAAGAAGGGATAGCTGGTAATGGCGAAAGCAGTCCTACACCTGCTATTGTGGTACGGTCTATGTTTGAGAAAAATAATTTAGCTATTGAGGAATACTTAAATAATGAGGGTTTTAAAGTTAAAACTCAACGACGAGAACAAATTAGTAGCGAACAGGGTTATTTCTCTGGATATAAAGCGGGCGATCGCATCAGCCTCAACCAACAACAGACTGAGAAAAATATCAAACATTTGAGAGGTGGTAATGGCTAATGGCTAATTGCATTCTTCCCAATTCCTTATTCCCAAAAAAGGTATTGTTACCTACGGAAAAAATAGGTTGAGTATGAGCATGAGTATGACTACGAGTATTAGCAGATAAAATGACTGTTGATGCTGTTGGGAAGTTCCTGGCAGGCAGGCAAGATTAATAAGTCAATAATCTAACCAAAAGTAATGGATGGTAAAATTTTGAGGCTAAGATGAAACTTGGATTACTTCTTTTGTTGCTGTTGGTGAATCTTAATGTTAGAGTTGATGAATCGAGTTGTTAAGTAGAAGATAAAGATGGCTAAAACAGAAAAAGAAACGGAAAAATCAAATACTCCAATCGTAGGTAAAGCGCTGTTGAAAAAGGTCAAAGAACTTTCCCACTTGTCGCGGAAGGAAACTGCTATTGCTTGCGGGTATTACACGACGACAAAAGACAACCAGATGCGGGTTTATTTAACGAAGTTCTACGATGCAGTGTTGAAGGCAAAAGGAATTCCTTTAGACGAGGATGGCTCTAAGGATACTCGGGGGCGATCGGCTACTTATCGGGCTTGCGTTCATAAGAACGGACAGCTAGTAATAGGAGCAAATTATACCCAGGAAATGGGATTAAAGCCCGGGGATGAGTTTTCGATTAAATTAGGACATAAGCACATACATTTAAGGCAGCTAACGTCCGAGTTGGAGGAAAATAATAATCAAGAAGAAGAGGAATAGAAGAATTTTGGGGAATGGGGAATGGGGAATGGGGAATGGGGAATGGGGAATGGGGAATGGGAAATTGGGAATGGGGAATAATGCAATTATACTCAAAGCGGCAAGGAATTGCGCTTTGAGTACTCGTTAAGAGTACTCATGACGAGTACTCAAAAAGAGAGTTTTTTCTTCTTTTCAGAAAAACGTAATTCCTTCCCTTGCCGAGTATAATCAACTTAATTTGTTCGATTAAGCAACAGTAGGAATCCTCATCCTTTTAGGGTGAGGAGGATGTCAATAGATAAACTGCAAAACTACCTAACCAATGACTGCCGGCATAATGTTTGTCGGTGACTGCGGCAAGTCCGAGTTGGCGGTGAAGATTGGCCCTTGCTTGGAGAAACTCTCGACGGCGATCGCTTTCTGGGAGTCCGGCAATAATTCCTTCGAGCATCCAAGCTCGACTTAAATTTAAGCCGTCTAAGTGAGACTGCTGGTAATCTTCGGGATCGGAAACTATGACGGGCTCGAAGATATTTTTGTCTTTTGATAAGTCGGGTAAAAAATGACTCAACCACCGGGCAAATTCTAGTGGGGGAAGCAGACGTCGCATCAAGTCTGCTTCTGCCAATGTGGGGGAAAGAAAATCGCAGCCTAGGGGTTCGATCGCCCAGGGATATTGGCGATCGCCTAAATAAAATTCTCGCCCTTTCTGCTCCACTAACAACAGAAACTCGGAATTATCGATAATTTTCGCCCAATCCCAAATTAAACCCAGGGCAAAGGCCGTCTGGCGGTGGGTGCCGATGCGGGCGGGTAGCGGCAGACGAGAAAGCCAGTTATATAAGTTGGTTTGTGCTATTTTTTCTAATGGTTGGAGAATGGTTAACCATTGTTTAGCTCGGGTATCTTGCCATTCTCTCAATTCTGTGGTAAGTTGCAGCAACCACGCCAGGCCGTAGGGAATCTCAAAGTGAGGTTTGCGTTGGAAGTAGTCTGCTTCGACGGAGATATTTTCTGGGGTGAGGTTGCGGGCGATCGCTTCTGTTGCTGCCTCACAAAATTCCCCGTCTGGATACCACCGCAGCAAGCGAACTAATAACCAGTGGTTGTGTACTGCGGAATGCCAGTCCAAACAGCCGTAAAATGCGGGGGTTAATTGGTGGGG
This sequence comes from uncultured bacterium, assembly GCA_964619285.1. Lineage (GTDB taxonomy): Bacteria > Cyanobacteriota > Cyanobacteriia > Cyanobacteriales > Microcoleaceae > CALKCV01. The sequence goes on from CAZUCT010000024.1 coordinate 25,340, forward strand.
GGGTTTGACTTCAGATTCTCCTTCGCAAAAGTATGGGTTGCAGTTGGGATATTCGCGGCGGATGCACTCTAGGGCTAATTGGGCGAATTTTTGAATTGAGGATGGATGGTTCATGTTGATAATCGGTAAGAAGTGGATACATATTTTGTTCGTTTTTTGTACGAGAAACGAACGACTAGGGAAAAACTGCGTAGTACCTAATAAATTGTAGGGGATATTTGGGTAGGTAAAGTCTTTACACTTTGGGCAAAATTTAGCTTATATCAATTAATAATTGGGTCAAGCGCGTATAACCCTTAATCTGACTTACATTTCCATCCTGCCCCTCTTTTTTTTATTACGGTCATTTAATGCGAGTTGATATTAGTTATGTCTCTAAGTTAAACAGTTTAAGACGTTAGATTTTGAAGCGGGGCAGAGTTAATATGTTGCAGATTACAAACCAGAGTCAATTTATGTAATTAAGATAACCAACTTGCCAGGCTTTGAGAAATAAAGCAGATTACCGGAGGAGTTTCTGCAACGTAAGCTACTGAATAGGTAAAAAAAAATGCAACTTTAAATATAAATAAAAAATGCTAATATGACTGAGTAGATTTTTTAAAGAAGATGATGCTAATCCAATTGTAATGGTCAAAGTTCAATCTTAAACTTATGGAATCTGTGGAGAGCAACTTTACCGTTACTGGTGGGGTTCGGTTTGAAACTATAGTACCAGAGCCAGAGTTGATTATCCCGAACCAGGGCAGTGTTAACCGCGTTGAGTTTGGCATCAAGATAACTAACCAAACGTCAACTCCCTACCGCTTTATGTTTTTTAACTTATTCCCAGAACTAATGGGAGCATACGGAGGTGCGATGGAACTTTATTATGGTAAGAAAAAAACCGGCGGGGTTAAAGCCCCATCGGCAGAATCTTATTTTTTAGCTAAACCAGGAGAGGCTTGGATTTATAAGATAAAGGCTAGTCTTTTCTACCGTGGGGACCAACTTGCACTCGGCGGTTGGGACCTCTCGAACGTTTCTTGGTCTTTTGTAGGTCTGAGGCAGGCTAAATATTGGATCGGGTTTACTTACAAAAATCTTTTTCCCGCAGGCAAAGTTAATAAAGGCTCTACGTCTTGGCCTTTCTCAGAAGAGCGTTGGACGGGTATAGCTTCGGTGCCATATCGGGAATTTTACTTAAAATATCCTCCTTCTTAAGAACAGAAAAGGACTGACAAAGATGCGAACTCCAAATTCAATTTTAAACTTATGGAACCTGCTTGCAGCAATTTCACCGTTACTGGCGGCATTCGATTTGAAACTCTAGTACCAGAACGAGTGTTGATTATCCCGAACCAGGATAATATCAAAAACCACGTCGAGTTTGGCATCAAAGTGACTAACCAAACATCTATTCCCTATCGCTTTGCGTTCGTTAGCTTAGTTCCAGAAATTGTAGGACCGGAGGGAGAAGCAATACAGTTTGATTATGCTATAAATTCTCCGAAAGCTACATCGGCATCGGATTGTCCTTTAGCTAAACCGGGCGAAAGTTTAACTTTCTTTACGAGGGCTAAGTTTGGCTGCGGTAGGAACAAACTAGGACTCGGGGGGCAAGACCTCCAGGGCGGCTCTTGGAGTTTTGCAGGTCTCAGGCCAACTAGATATTGGGTCCGGTTCACTTACAAAAAACTATGGAGCTTTCGAAAACTCGATTTCGGACGCACGCCGTGGCCTTTTTCAGAAGAACTTTGGACTGGTATAGCGCCTACGCCTTATGAGGAATTTTCCTTAAAATATCCTCATTCCTAAGAACAGAAAAAGACTGACAAAGATGCGAACTCTAAATTCAATTTTAAACTTATGGAATCTCTAGAGAGCAACTTTAGCGTTATTAATGGCATTCGATTTGAAACTCTAGTACCAGAACGAGTGTTGATTATCCCGAACCAGGATAATATCAAAAACCGCGTCGAGTTTGGCATTAAAGTGACGAACCAAACATCTACTCCCTATCGCTTTGCGTTCGTTAGCTTAGTTCCAGAACTGGTTGGACCGGAGGGAGAAGCAATACAATTTGATTATGGTATAAATTCAGTGAAAGCTACATCGGCGTCGGATTGTCTTTTAGCTAAACCGGGGGAGAGCTTGACTTTCTTTACGAAAGCTAAGTTTCGTTGGGGTATAAACACGCTTAGAATCTGCGGTCGAGATCTTTTGAATGGCTGTTGGTGCTTTACAGGTCTGAGGTCGGTTAGATATTGGGTGCGGTTCACTTACAAAAATCTATGGACAACTCCAAAACTCAATTCAGGACGCGCACCTTGGCCTTTCTCAGAAGAACTTTGGACGGGTATAGCGCCTACACCTTATGAGGAATTTAACTTAAAATATCCTCCGAATTAAGAACAGAAAAAGACTGACAAAGATAAAGATGCAAACTCCAAATTCAATTTTAAACCTATGGAACCCGCTTACAGCAATTTCACCGTTACTGGCGGCATTCGATTTGAAACTCTTGTACCAGAACGAGTTTTAATTATCCCGAACCAGGATAATATCAAAAACCCCGTCGAGTTTGGCATTAAAGTGACTAAAATATCCTTCGAGACAATGGAAAAATTGAGAGGTTAATCAAAATGACATCGGAACAATCCTTTAATAACAATACCTCGGAGGAAACTAAATTCACTGAAACCGATGGTATCCGTTTGGAAACTCTAGTATCAGAACCAGTGTTAACCATCCCCCCTAAAAAAATTGATGCTTGTACTACTGTAGAATTAGGGATTAGAGTGACGAATCTCTCGTCTAACTCTTACCGTTTTATCTTTTTTTATTTAGTGCCAGAAATCGTTACGGCAGATGGGAAACAACTTCTAAAAAGCGGCGGTATAAATCCAAATTGTTCTCCTTATCGACTTGAGTTTGTCTGGCTATCTTCAGGAGATAGCGTTACTTCTTCGCTTCAGTGCAAGCTCTTCTGGATTCTGGAGGAGTATCTCTCTAAAAGGGATAAAAATCAGTTTGTATCTAAGGATATACTTGCGCTTCAAGGTCTCAACAACTTTGGGCATGAATGGATTTATTTAGAGCTGAGTCGGGACTCTTATCTAGTTAGATTTCCATATCCACAAATAGCAGACTCAGAAAAACTAGGTAGTATTAATAAAACTGTAGAAGATATTTGGGCAGGTAAAGTTTCAACACCCTGGACGAAGTTTAGTCTGATTTTACCTTCTGTTTAAAAACATTATTTGTTCCCGGAGGTTAATGTTAGTCGTTCAAAAAAAATCAGATTTGGAGTAGGAACACCGGGAGCGATCGCGATTATTTACAAATAGTTATTTAACTTTCTTAAAACTATGCAACCTTTCGAGACTAAATTTACAGAAGTCGATGACATCCTTTTTCAAACTTGGATATCGGAACCAGTATTAATTATCCCGCCCAAAGAAGTTGATGTTAGTACGCCGGTGGAGTGGGGGATTAGCGTTACGAACAACTCCTCTAATTCTTACCGTTTTGTCTTCTTCCATTTAGTGCCAGAAATTGTTAAAGCGAACGGAGAAAAAGTGAACTTTGGCTATGCTACTAATGTAATTTATCATCCTTGTGCGTGCGATTTTATTTTATTAAAACCAGGAGACAGCGTTAGTTCCGTTGTCAATGGTAAACTTTACTGGCTTTTGAAGGAGCAGATACCTAAAGATTCAGAAGATCGGCTTTTAGTTAGGGAGAAGCTTATACTTCAAGGTTGTAACAGGTTTGGTGGTGTGTGGAGTTTCTCGAATCTGGACCCGGATACATATTTTGTTCGTTTTTTGTATGAGAAACTAACGACTGGGGAAAAACTGCGTAGTACCCAGGAAATTGTAGAGGATATTTGGGTAGGTAAAGTCTTAACACCTTGGGCAAAATTTAGCTTAGTTATGCCTCTAAATTCAAAAGTTTAATTTCACTTGCTTTTTTCAGAGAAAAAACTATTAACTTTAAACTCAAAGGAGAGATTAACAATGAAAATTTCCAAATTAAAACCATTTATTACTTGTTTGAGCGCCAAATTTCTCGTCTTAGCTACTGCTCAATCCAGTCTGCCTTTTACTTTTCATTACCCTTTCTTTCCGCCTCCTCGTGCTTTCGATCCGTACTCTTTTCAAGATCGAGCGGGCAATCGGATCGGTGGATTTACAGCCCTTATGCCTGTAGAAGAATTAGATCTAGGTGGAACCAATGGTTTATGGGAAAGACTAAATGATTTTTCTAATCAAAATCCCGGGCAGTGGGAATTTGTCAGGGCAGATCGGGATTTAGAGGGAACCTTTGAAATAGAAGTTTATAACGCTTGTGGAGTTGGAACAAATTGTTCGGCTGGTAATAATGGAGTAGGAGCCGAGATTGCTCTATATTTTTCTCCAGAAGGCAGCGATCCAGTTCCTGATATTATACCTTTTAATAACAATCTCCGATGGATTCAAAGAGTAGAAAGTAATCATGACATAACCGCTGGGCATGGGGTTTTTGAAAATGTTCTTGATGTCGATTTTAACTCTAACCGACGGAATCCATACTATTACGATTATCCCAAATGGAGATTGGAACCATTTTTGGGTTCAGTTTTACCTTTTGACGACAACTCCTACAGAGACGATCCGATTGAAAGTCATTTATGGAAGGCAGAACTATATCTGGCTGAGATCGTGAGTAAATTTGGAGGAACAGAAAAAGTAAAAATTCATAACGGCATCAAGTGGGGATGGGTCAACGTATCATTTCCCGTTATTAATGTATTTTCTGACAGTCTCGCTTCGGGTCAAGAAACAGATGATTTCAGCGTGGGCGGACTGACTCCAGGAACGTCATATATGGCTTGGATTAATAATAGTCTTCCTTCAAATCAATGCAATCCTAACACAAGTTTATGGGCATCTAGCCAGGATGGTTCGCTCTACGACAGTAACAACAGTCCAGAAGGAGATGGTTTCGCTTCAGGTTTGTGGGGCACTGTTCCTGATAACGGTACTATTGATTTATCCGTCCAAGCAGCTAACGGTGGTGCCCGTGGAGAAGATGAGGGCAATTACGAACTTTTTGTAGCTATGTTAGATTCAGAAGATTTACAGTCCAATGTCAACCCCTGGGATATCATAAGTGGCGGTAGCGGCGGCGGCGGTATAGTCACAGGTAGTAGCGGTGGTGGTGGCATCGACATAAGCACCCCCGGTCGCTCGCAACAAAACCCCTTATTCCCCGACAGCATCGATAATGAAGGCTGGCAAACCTTCAACAACGTCCCCGGTTGTCGCTGGTACGACCCCCCAATAGCCAACACCTTTGAATTTGTAGCCACCGACAACACCCTCTTTACCGAAATTCTCGACTTCCCCAGAGGAGAGGATAATCTCTTTACCGTCGTTGTTGACGATATGATACTAGGAGAATACAGCCCCGGAGATAGAGTAGATTTCGTATCCTTGTTGGGTAGAGGAATATCCAACTTTAAAATCACCGATATCGATTACCTCGTCGGTTCCACCGAAGAAACCTATTTTCCCATTCAACTGGCATTCGATAAGAATGTAGGCAGTTTTAAAATGCGCATGGTTGAAGAAGAACCCAAAAAGAAAGTTCCAGAATCTAATTCAATCTGGGGTTTAATCGCTTTGGGGGCTTTTGGTTTGTGGAAGATTAGAGCTTGGAGGAATCCTTAACAGGTAATGGGTAATATAGCAATTCCCATTCCTGAAGAAAAAAAGCTGTCTGTTGTTCTCCGCGAGACGGCGAAACAACGAGTTAACAATGCATCTTATCTATGAGATTGCTTCGGGGGGTTGAACTCATAATCCAGACAGCATTCCTTCTGAAAAAACCCGCATATATGTCTTAAGCAAGTGCAATTCCTTAAACACCAGTCTGAGGGTTGGCGGTTTCTAATGAAGTTTTGCTGCTGTACTAGAGAAAAAATAAAGGAATTAAATGGTTAAAATTATTGAGAGAATACCCACAAATGGTGTAGCAGACAGAGAATGTTCTTTTTCTCAAGATGAAGATGAAATGTTTTCTTATTCCTGCGATGAAAACGGCGAAAGGGTGATAATTCAATTTGATTTTCACCCGATAACTGGTAAGTCCGTTCTTGTGTGTCCGGGGAGCAATTTAGGTAATGAAGTAGTTAAAATACCTCCGATAACCAAAGAAAACAAGATTTGTGAATTTTACTACAAGAGAATGGCAGAAGAAGAGATTAAAGCTTGCATAAAGAAGGGGAAGAATTATATTTGTTTTCCGGCTCGGACTGGAGATAAAGAGAGCGTTATGTACTATTATGCTCGACTGGATGAAAAACCAGAAATACTCGCTCAAACAGTAGAAATTAAAAGTGACTCATTGGGACTTCACGTTATTTATGTTTTAACCTTAGGGATTTGGGGAGTTTTAGGAGTAATTATAGGAATGTATTCGAGCCGAAAACGTAATAATTAAATAGTATGTTGGGAGCATCGAATCCCAAAATACAAGAAAGGATAGAACCTTTTGCCATTCCCAATTCCCCCTGGACCATTCCCAAAAAGCGTGTTTGTTATTGGTTTTATTCTGGCATTGAGATGCAGCCAGTATGTTCGTCGTTTTAGTAACGATAGATTAGCAATTTGATGTGGATTAAAATAGCAGTTATTTCAGGAGAAAAATCGTGAAGATTATTGAAGAAAAGCAGAGTAAATTTGTTACCAGAAGTTGTTCTTTTTTCCGAGAAGAGGGAGAGATATTTTCTTATACCTGTACCGACAACGAAAAAAGGGTCGTAATTCAGTTTTATCTGAATCCGAGAACGGGTTTATCTGTCTTAGCTTGTCCGGTGAAAGACTTAGAAATTAGGGCAGTTAAAGTGCCTTCAATAACTAAAGAAAATTATCTTTGTCAATCTTATTACGAGGAAATGGGAACTGAAGATATTAGAGCGTGCGTAGGAGAAGATAATTATTATATTTGTTTTCCGGAGACAGCTGAAGATTGGGAGGATGTTACGCACTATCGCGAACAATTAAACGAGAAACCCAACATCATCGTTCCTAAAATAGAAGTTAAAAGCGAGCCATTTTTGCTTCAGGTTAACTATGTTTTAATTTTAGGTATTTGGGGTATTTTAGGAGTAATTATAGGGAGAGTTATTAGCAGAGTTTTCTGAAATTGAATTCCCTGGTGGATAATTATTAACTAATTAGGGCTGGCAGAACAACTGAAAAATTCAGAACTAACCGACTTTTTCAGCAACCCTTAATTACTAATTCAGCAGGACGTTAGATTTTGAAGTGAGGTGGAGTTGAAGTGTTGCAGGCTACGAACCAGAGTCAATTTATGTAATTAAGATAACTAACTTACTCAGTTTCAGAAATAAATCAGATTGCTAAAGGAGTTTCTGTAACTCAAGCTACTGAATAGGTAAAAACAATGGAACGCTAGATATAAATAAAAAATGCTAATATGACCGAGTAAATTTTTTAAAGGAGATGATGCTAATCTAATTGTAGTGACCAAAGTTTAAGTAGGCGTGCAAAATTAATTAGATACCGAACAGGCAAGATGCCTGTTCTACGGGCTATTTTTTATGCAAATATTTTTGCAGACCTACTTAATCTCAAACATTAGGAATCTTTGGAGAGCAACTTCACCGTTACTGGTGGGGTCCGGTTTGAAATTTTAGTGTCAAGGCGATTTGGGATTATCGCGATCGCGAATAACCTCGACTAGGGCATTAAAGTGACTAAAGTATCCGGCATTGCAAAATAGTGACGATAGAAAAACTGAGAGGTTAACCAAAATGACATCGGAACAAGCCTTTAATAACAAAACCTCGGAAGCAGGTGGGGTTACTTTAGAAATATGGGAACCAGATTTGATAGTATTGCCTATCCCAGAAAAAAACCCGCTAGCAAATGCGTCTTTTAGACTATGGCTTGGCTTGACTAATAATACGTTAAGAGCTTGGTTCTTTAATGGCGATCGCCTAATTACTCCCGAACTGGTAGCAGCGGACGGTCAAGTTTTTAAAAGAACATTAATGGCCAAAGCTCAATACGTCTATAAGAAGAATTGGGCGATAAAAATAGTCGGTTTTATCTCGAAAAAAATCGATTATTTGAGGAAAAAAGAGCCTTCGTGGGTGCATCCTAAAAAAGCAAAATATATCTCCATTCAGGCCCAAATTTGTTGGTACAAGGATTCGCTACAGCTACAATTGTCAGCTCGTGACTCTTTCGATCTAAATAACCCATTTTACTTCTGGGTTGTTGACGGATTAAAACCAGGAAATTATCGACTAAGATTTAGCGCTGAATCAGGCAGAAAAACCCTAGTTAATGGGGGTAGAAAGAGTAATGTTAGGAAAAGCGATCGCTTAACAACATCTTTTGTAAATCTGCGCTTAGTTGAACTTACAAAACCGAATGACAAAGCAATAGAAGTAGATGGCATTCGCTTTCAGGCTATAGCGCCAGAAACGGTATTGATGTTACCAGCTCGAAAAGTAAAAACACCGGTAAAGGTTGGTCTTCGTATTGCAAATAACACTCAGACTAACTTTACCTTTAGTTTTTACAACACCTTAATTCCCGAAATTATAACTCCAAATTGGCAAAGAGTAGATAAATATTACAGCAGCAATATTCTGAAAGCTCAATTAACATCCGATCTCCTTTTAGCCATGCCAGAAAAAAGTATTACTTTCTTTCCTTATGCCCAATTATTTTGGAGGAAAGATGACCTCTGGACGCTCAAAATAGCTATAGGAGATGGAGGTTCTTGGTATTTTGACAATCTCAAAGCAGGTAGATATTGGTTTCGGTTCGCATATAAAAACTTAAATGCAGAAACAAGAGCATATGACGAAAATACTCAAGAAATAATGTCGATAGAAAATCTCTGGAGAGGTATGGTGTTAGTACCTCTTGTAGAGTTATGTCTGAGATGGTCTGAAATAAACTAAAGTTTTTTGGATTCTTAAATTGTCTAAAGTTAAATAAATCATGTCTAAAGCAACTCAAAAGATTCCCTTAACAAAATGTTCGCTAATTTGGTTAGCAACTAGCTTTCTGATTGGTATCGCAAGTCAATCTGCTGGTGCATTCACTATTACACCAAGCAGAGGCTTATTTGGATGGAATAATGGGGCTAGCATTCGTTATCTTCCAAAGAAGAAATACAGTGATGATAAGTTTGATGTAGAAACATGGCTAGACCCGAAGTTGGTAAAAGAAATCAAAAGAGGTGGTACGCGGGATTTTCTCCGAACCCTCAAAGAATCTTTTACCGAGGAGGACGGTTGGCTTTTTATAAGTACAGATAATGACTTGGAAGGAAGATTCGATATCGAATATTATTATGCTTGTGCTTTAACAGTGTGTGGAGACGATTTAATCAGTCCCAAGAGCGGGTATGCCACTCCTGTAGAAGGTGGAGTTGGAGCGGGTTTTAGGTTACGTTATTATCCTGCCGGAGGAGACCCCGATCTAAATACAAGTGCGCTCCACTGGATTCAAAGATTCACAAGTATTACAAAGGATGGTTTTAGGGATGAAATTGATACTGGTGAGTATCATAGAGCAACACCATTTTACGATATTACTGGTGATGCAACTAAAATTATCTTTCAAGATAGACCGTATCAAAATATTTGGCATAATATAATATGGGATGCCGAACTCTATTTGGCAGAGGTAAAAGAGCCTGCGAACGCGCCGAAAACGGTTACGATTTATAACGGTATTCAATGGGGCTGGAAAAGTAAAGCAAAGTTTCGGCGACAGGAACCAGTTCCCGAGCTCGCTCCTGTTGATGAAAAGGAGGAAGAAATTATAGAGCCTGTTCCCGCTCCTGCTTGTCCGTCTGGATATGAACCCGGTTTAGCAGGTACTGACGGTGGTGGTGTAGTAGTTAGCGATCGCGGCGAAAATAATTGTATAGTCTCTAAAAAATTCTCCGACAGCCTATCCTCGGGCAGAGAAGAAGACAACTTTTACCTAGACGGACTAACTCCAGGAGCGACTTTTTATGCTTGGATTAACAACGACCTAGCCTCCAATCAATGCAACCCCAACACCTATCTCAGCGGTTATAACGATGACGGCTACTTCCTTGGGGGTGATGATAACAGCAGCCGTTTGGGAGATGGTTTCGGTTCGGCAGTATGGGGAACCGTCTCCAGTAACGGCGCTATCAACTTAGGAGTCAAAGCAGCTAACGGCGGTGCCCGCGGAGAGGATGAGGGCAACTACGAGCTTTATGTCAATGTCTTCGGTTCTGAAGACTTTCCACTTGAGACTGACAGTGGAGATAGCGACACGGGCGATATTATCAATGGCGGTAGCGGCGGTGGCGGTATCGCAGTCGGCGGTAGCGGCGGCGGCGGTGTAGTTACAAACCCTATTATCATCGGCGCCTCTGGTGGCGGAGGAATCGAGCCAGACACCCCCGGTCGCTCGCAACAAAACCCCTTATTCCCCGACAGCATCGATAATGAAGGCTGGCAAACCTTCAACAACGTCCCCGGTTGTCGCTGGTACGACCCCCCAATAGCCAACACCTTTGAATTTGTAGCCACCGACAACACCCTCTTTACCGAAATTCTCGACTTCCCCAGAGGAGAGGATAATCTCTTTACCGTCGTTGTTGACGATATGATACTAGGAGAATACAGCCCCGGAGATAGAGTAGATTTCGTATCCTTGTTGGGTAGAGGAATATCCAACTTTAAAATCACCGATATCGATTACCTCGTCGGTTCCACCGAAGAAACCTATTTTCCCATTCAACTGGCATTCGATAAGAATGTAGGCAGTTTTAAAATGCGCATGGTTGAAGAAGAACCCAAAAAGAAAGTTCCAGAATCTAATTCAATCTGGGGTTTAATCGCTTTGGGGGCTTTTGGTTTGTGGAAGATTAGAGGTTGGAAGAATCGTAAGTAGGTAAAACCCAGGACTTACCCATTGAGATTGCGCACGCTGTCGCTCGCAATGACAGAAAGGGAGCCGGAATGCGTAAGTCCTAATTACCAATTACCAATTACCCATTAGCCAAATGACTCAAACAATTTACACCATACTATTTACCCTCAGCATCGTTCTCATCAATCCTATGGGAACCAGTCGAGGGGAAATCTGGACTCAACCAAAATGTATCGCGATCGCCCTCATCCTCGCCCTCAACCTCTACCAACTCTGGCAACACCGCCAAACCCTCAAAATCCCCAAAAGTTTCTCCCGAGCCCGACACCTCTGGGAACTATATCTCCTCATCGGTTTAATCTCCACTCTCTTGAGTCCCTTCCCGCTACACTCGCTCTTCGGCCAAGACCAGATGGGAGACGGTTTCCTCTACTGGATACTTATCGCTACCTTCACCCTCAGCAATTCTCTTCTCTTAACCCAACGTCCCCAACTGCTGCGAACGCAACTCCACGGTTTCCTTATCGGCGGTACTATAAACGCTTTCGCAATCTTCCCCCAGCTCGCGGACTGGCGCATCGACTACACCGCTACCAGCGGACGGTTACTTTTAGATAACGTGCTAGTTAGCACTATTTTTCAAAACCATCAACCTATAGGTTTCTACTCCCATCGCGGTCACGCCGCTTTCGTACTGGCAGCAATTTTAGCACTAGCAATTGCCGGCAGGCAGCAGAAATTGCTGTCGTCCAAAATAACCGTCGCTATTGCAATTCCGGTAACGATAGCATTGCTGCAGGCAAATACTCGAACGGCCTTGGTGGCGGCAACGGTGGCGATCGCTTATCTATGGGGACGGAAACACAAGAAACTTTTAACCGCAGCAACCTTAGTTTGCCTGCTACTTATTAGCTTCACCACCACCACCAGACAAATTTCCGGTTTGCCTCTCCTCAGACAAATTACCTCCGATAGAATCTACCTTTGGGAAATCGCAACTCGCGGCATCGCCCGACGTCCTGTATTCGGGTGGGGCTTCGATGGTTTCGGCATCGCTTATCCTTACGTCCGCAATTCTAACCAAACCCCAAATGTAGTTCGCTTGGGAAATGCGAGTTACGATGTTATCGGCAAAAAAGGGAAATTGCGAACCAGAACGTTAATTACTTATAAAGCACACAATCTGATTTTAGATACTACTTTATCTGTGGGATTTTTAGGAACTCTATCTTATGCAGCGCTCTGGGGATACTATATTTTTTTGAGCCTGACATCCCCTTCCAGGAGAATGCTGGCAGTAGCGATCGCCTATTTAACCTTCACCCTCACCTGGTTTGAATGCGCTCAATTTACACATCTTGCCTGGTGGAGTCTATCCGCTGTCATCCCATCGGAAGCTAAAAATTAGTTAAAAAAAATGTAGGTCGGGCTCCGCGAACCTCCACCCAAGACGACAAACTCCTAGACTGGGCAACGTCCAACCTCGGCCTGGGAGTCCAACTATTGAGGAAAATTGAAATTACGATTAGACTTCTGTAAAAATACTGATTTGGGAACAGTGGCCTTTTCTGGAGATATCTATTGTCACAGCGTTAGATTTTGAAGTGAGGCAGAGTTAATGTGTTGCAGGCTACAAACTAGAGTCAATTTATGTAATTAAGATAACCAACTTGTCAGGCTTTGAGAAATAAAGCAGATTACCGGAGGAGTTTCTGTAACGTAAGCTACTGAATAACTAAAAAAAGAGAGTGGGTCGATATAGATAAAAAATGCTAATAAAATTGAGTATATTTTTTAAAGAAGATGATGCTAATCTAATTGTATTGCCAAAGTTCAATCTTAAACATTAGGAATCTTTGAAGAGCAACTTCACAGTGAAGTTCATACACCTCTAGTAAAGATTTTCCTTGTAACAATGAAAAAACGATTTTCGAGAGAATAAAAATATGAATCCCGAAGAGCTTTTTAATAACTTTTTTAAAGAAAAGGGTATCAACATGGGAATTTTAGAGCCAGAACCCATAGTATTGCCAATCCCCAAAAATGTCTCAGATGTCAGTATCTCAATCCAGATTCTTGTTTATATAATCAACAACACCCTCGAATCGGTTCGTCTCCATCCAAATGATACTCTAATGCCCGAAGTGATAACCTCAGACGGTCAAACATTAAAGCCAGAAGTAGCTATAGAGGAATATGGGGAGAAAATTCACGCTACTGAGGAGCGATCGCGCCCGAGTAGATTTCTATTTACTCGTTGGCTCTCGAATTTAGTTTCTAGGTTCGGGGATAGCAAGAGAATAAATTTTGACGATCGCTCGCTCGAACCCAGACAGGGTAAAAAAACTTCTCCAACTCTAAGGCTCCTTTGGTGCACCCAAAAACTAGAGTTACAATTTCTTAAAGAACCTAGCTGCTTGCCCGTTAGTTTTGAGCTTAAGAACTGTTATTATTTCAAGGGGCTTGAAGTTGGTGCATATCAACTTAGGTTTGTCAGGAACAGTTCGGGGGAACTTCGCGAGTCTGACTCTAACCGGGAAACCGAAGCGATCGCCCCCTCTTTGACTACTCAATTGGCAAGTCTGCGCTTGCTAGAGCCTGTGGGGGCTGACGGCAGTGCGGTAGAAGTGGATGGGGTTCGGTTTGAAACTGTAGTGCCGCAACCAACTTTGAGAGTTCCGAATTCCCAGTTAAATGCTTATACTATTGTAGAATTGGGCATTCGTATTAGCAACAATACGAATACTTGTTTTCGCTTCAGCTTGTTTGGAAGTTTGATTCCCCAAGTTGTGGGAACGGACGGTCAACCCATAAAAGCAGACTACGGTCGCCACTTAACTATAAGACCAAAAAGATCGCATTTTCCTCTAGTTAAGTCTGGAGAGAGTTTGACGTTTTGTCCTAAAGTAGCACAACTTTTTTGGAGCAGGGGCGATTCGTTTGTTCTGAGCATTCCTGCAGGAGATGGGGGTAGTTGGGGCTTGCGATCGCTTAATTTAGGAACCTATAATCTTAATTTTACATACAAAAATAAAGATGCATCAGTAACAATACCAGAGCGAGAAAGGAGGAAGACGGAATTATTAGAAGATATTTTGATAGGGATGGTATGTACTCCATCTGTCACTTTTAGTTTGATTTAGTTCCAAAAAAACAGTTACTATTTTGTTTAACAAAAACGCACATAGGAGCGACAAAAATGCAAAAGCGAAAAACGTTAATACTCTGTCTTGCAACAGGTCTTCTAACAATATTACCAAGCAGGTTAAGTTTGGCATTCTCCATTAATCGTCCGTGGAACTACAGGTACTCAGTGCCTTACGTCGATCGACAATTGGGTATATGGGGCCGCACGCGGTTAGACCCATGGCCAGTCTGGGATCCTAGGCGAACTTTATATAGAGGGCAAGTTATTGAGATAAAACGAGGCGGAACTGTAGGATTGCATAATTTACTAGGAAGTTTGTTTCCCGACTGGGATTTTGAAGAAACGGGAAACTTACAAGGTAGTTTTGATATTCAGGAATACTACGCTTGCGCTCCAGACTATCCCGTTCCCATATTTGGAATGTGCGGAGGTTTTCGTAACAGTCGTATTGGCGCTCATTTCCAGTTAAATTATAGTCCCAGGCCATTCTCTTCCGATCCCCAAGACGACAATGTTCACTGGATTCAACGAGTCATTGCTAGCCATTTTCCAGGAATCGATCCATCTCCCCTTCCTATAGATATTATCGACATTCCCATTTTGCAGCAAGATCCGTATTACGATACTGTAGGAGACGCAGGACCCACCTTTTTTATAGACACTCCAGTCAATCCAAATCCACATTTAGAGCATTACTTTTATGCTGAGACTTACCTAGTTGAGGAAATCGCACCACGGAAAGTCAAAATTTACAATGGTGTCAGATGGGGGTGGGAAAATGAAATACGTCCCCTTCAAATTGTAAAAAGTTTTTCCGACAGTTTGGGTTCCGGTGGAGAAGTAGATGATTTCAGCGTGAGCGGACTGACTCCAGGAACGTCATATATGGCTTGGATTAATAATAGTCTTTCTTCAAATCAATGCAATCCTAACACAAGTTTATGGGCATCTAGCCAGGATGGTTC
>CAZUCT010000025.1:0-16465 GCA_964619285.1 uncultured bacterium
CTTATAAAGCTAGTTTAGGCTTTATTTGGCATTAAATTCTGTTCAAGTCCCGGTAGGACTCCAGAAACCCGGTTTTTTCAAAAAACCGGGTTTCTTTGTTTTTTGGGGTTGCTATAATAGGGATGTCAAAGCTTATGAGGAACAAATATGTTATCGCTTGTCAGAGAGGATAAAATTACAGAGGTTAGGTTCGGATTGCAGTAATGGTGAAATAAATTAGGAGGATAATTATGAAGATAGAAAACTTTCAAGATAGAATTTCGATAGAACCAAACTTGGGCAAACCCTATCTTCGAGAATATCAAATTAGGGTTTCTTTAATACTTGAATACTTGGCTAGCGGTATGACAATGGAGGATATTCTTAAAAAGTATTCTGGCATGAAACGAGAGGATATTTTGGTATGTATTGCTTATGGAGCTGAAGCAGTCGATCGCTATGTCGGTTCTTCCCAGGAGGAGACTGTTAAACAGAATGAAGTAGTTTATGCCGATTTTTCAGAAATGGCGATCGATACCGAATATCAAAAAGAAGCTTTAGCGATTTGTGAAGAATTTGAACAGTTCGATTGGGAAGCACTACAATTAGGTGAGTCTGAATATGAAACGCGGTGAAGTTTACGACGTTAACTTTGAACCCGTTGAAGGTTCCGAACAAGGTGGAATTCGTCCTGCAATTATTGTCAGTAACGATTTGATTAATGGGTCGAGTAAGGTTGTCATTGTTGTACCTTGTACTACCTATCGAAACGGTCGCCGTCTTTATCGAAGTCAGGTGCTTATTATGGCACCTGATGGAGGATTCGATCTAGATTCTGTGGCATTGGGAGAACAAATTAGGGCTATATCTAAAAGTCGTATTTGCGATCGCCGTGGCATACTTTCTGAGTCTGCTTTAACTCAATTAGATCGTGCATTATCTATTGCCTTAAATTTGTCCCCAACTTGAAGCGATCGCCACCTCCAGAAACCCGGTTTTTTGAAAAAACCGGGTTTCTTTGTTTTCGGGTTTCTTTACTGTCGGAAAAAACCGGGTTTCTTTACTGTCAAACCTACAAGTTAATTTAAGTTTTCACCGCCATTTTCTCAGATTGAGGTAAAGAAATTGCCAGCAATTCTTCCACGCTTAAAGGTGGCGGTGGAGTCGATGCCCCTTCCGCATCCATCAACTCTTTATATTTCTCAAAAATCGCCACCGCTTCTTCTTCTTGGTCTGTCAATTTATCGTAATAATAAGGAACAGAAAACCAATGCTCGAAAGCGATTTCTAACAAACCATTCGGTGCAATTTTAGTTTGCCAATATTTAGAAGGAGTTGGGTCAACTACTTCAAACAACGGCGCGGGATTGTGAATGGGATAATAGGTGTAGCGTTCGTCGCAAATGTAGTACCAAATTTCTCCCTCCCATGCATAAAGAGCATAGACGACGTACTCTTTGCCAACTATTAATTTGAACTCTGTTTCTTTGGTACGATACAAAGAAGGATCGAGGTATTTTTCGGGAAGATCGGCTCCCTTATTGGCAATACAACGAATTTTCATAATCAATTTACCTCACTCGTTTTTAGGTGCAGCTTTGGGGTATGTGCGTTTGATTTTGTACTCGACATTTTGTCCAGTACGATTGTTTTTAAACCAATGGATTTCAACGATCGCCCCATCAATAACCGCGCTTTGGTTACTCGATATTTTATACCAATCTTCAGAAGAACCGCCATAGTTAGCAACCAGTCGTGGAACGTCTCCTAAAGGTTTCTTTCGGCCACCTTGAATCTGGATGCCCGGTTGAGAGCGGGCATCTTCTAGTAGAATTTGTTCTTGCAGATTAATGGGAACGTCGTCGGGAATTGGCCCTCTGGTCATTAGTTACAGTTGATTAGTGGAAGGTCAATTTTTATTATAATCTGAAAATTTCACCCTTTTTTCAGATTTGTTAAAAAAGGCGATTTTTTCTACACCAATGAATTTTAAAGATCGCCCCATCAAGAACCACCCTTTGGTTACTAAATTGAGCCTTTCCTCTTGTTCCTTACATTTTTTGGGAGCATTCCATATTTGCAAAAATAGAAAATGGCTAATGGCTAATGGCTAATCGCTAATGGCTAGATGCAATTAGCAATTAGCAATTAGCAATTAGCAAAAAGCGTTAAATCCTTGGTTTTCTTCTTGCATTGAGATGCACCCCATTTTTGTCTCCTTACAAAGCTTGTTCAACCAATTTTTCGATGAAAAGTCTGCATTAAGTGGTAACGCATTCCCCGAAAAGTAGGATTATCCAAATAACCGTGATTGGTAATAAAAGCTAATGCGCCACTGACTAAAACGGATAAATTTTACATAATCATCGTTCAACCATTTCGTACCTGCGCAAAATTAATTAGATACTGAACAGACAAGATGTCTGTTCTACGGGCATCTCCGATCGTTAAATATTTTTGCCTACCTACTTAGCACTCTTCGTGCTTACTAATAACTATTAATCTTCTCTAGCGACGTTCCAATCTTCGCCTCCTGGTAATTGCCTAAATTCTTCGTAAACTCCATCTAATAAGGTATCTTCGGAGCAGTGGTAAGTTAATTGTAAAAGTTGCATCGTCCGATTAAATATCGTAGTTTTATCCGCCATATTCGTAAGCTGCCTTGGTTGATATTTTCCACCCATTACCTCTTCGCTAGCTTTCAAAATAGCTGTTTTCCAAGAATTTTCTAAATAACTATCCCATTCATCTATTTTCAGATAATAAGATGTTTTATTTTCCATCAAATTCAAGTCCTGAATTTCCACTACCGAGTAACCGATAGAAGCAGCCCAAGAATTAGTTAGCCGTTGTTCCACTTCGTTTTTGATTAAGTGGATTAACAGCCTGACTAAATAACTTTTAATGTTCCGTAAAATCGACTTTTTACCCATTTCGTTTAATTCGTCAACTATGGCTAAAGCATCATCGGTTCGCCCTTCAATAATACTCTGTTTTAAATCGATTAATTCTTGAATCATGGTTGTTTTTATCTGTTTTAATTTGGCTGCGAAAGAGATTTATTACGAACAATCGCTAAAGCGATTACTACGAACTACGAAAGGTTTTCAACGTTCCAATCTTCGCCTCCTGGGAGTTGGCTAAATTCTTCGTAAATTTGAGAGCGTAAATCCTTTTCTGAAAGAGAATAAGTTAAATTAATTAACAGATTTGCTCTCCTCATAATCTCAGATACATCTACCATCTCCCAAAGTTGAAAAGGCTTATAAGCAGCATTATAAATTTCCCCGCTAGATTTGGCAATGGCATCGTCAATAGCCGACTCTAATAACTCATCCCAATCTTCTGCTTTAACGTAATAATATTTCTTATTATCCATCAAGTTCAAATCCTGAATTTCTAAAACAGACTCTCGAATAGATACTGCCCAAGAATTAGTCAAGCGTTGTTCCACTTCGTTTTTAATTAAGTGGATTAACAGCCTGACTAAATAACTTTTAATGTTCCTTATCAGAGACTTTCTACCCATCTGGTTTAAATCGTCTATTATTTCTAAAGCATCATCAGTTCGCCCTTCAATAATACTCTGTCTTAAATCGATTAACTCTTGAATCATGTTTTTTCACCTTAAGTTTGTCAGTTAATTAAACCGAAAAATTTTGATTGTTGGGTTCCGCTGCGCTCCACCCAACCTACAATTGTTTCCAATCTTCGCCTCCTGGGAGTTGGCTTAATTGTTGGTTGAGTTCGTCTCCCAGGTTTTCCCGAGAATAAGAATAAATCAAATTCAAAAATTGATTTGCTATCCCCATTACTTCTTCTTTATCTATGATTTTGAGAAGTTGTATCGGTTTATATTTCCCGTTATTAACTTCCAAACTAGCCTTATAAAGAGCAGAATCAAAAGCTGGCTCTAAAAGACTATTTAACTCATCGGTTTTAACGTAATAAGAATTATTATTATCCATCAAGTTTAAATCCTGAATTTCTAAAACAGACTCTCGAATAGATACGGCCCAAGAATTAGTTAACCGCCGTTCAACTTTGTTTTTAATTAAGTGGATTAACAGCCTGACTAAATAACTTTTAATGTTTCTGATTAGAGACTTTCTACCCATCTGGTTTAAATCGTCTATTATTTCTAAAGCATCATCGGTTCGCCCCTCAATAATACTCTGTTTTAAATCGATTAATTCTTGAATCATAATAATTTTTCCCGATCGCCGTCAAATAAAGCCAACTTCAATTATTATATAACAGGAAAACTACGACAACCACCATCGAGATGAAATTCTACAGGAAATGGAAATTCTGGTTGGGTTTGGGAATAGCGATCGCCCTGGGCATCCTCTCCCTCCTCCCCCTTTCCACCCCGCCACCAGTAACCGCCACCAACGCCGCCCCCCAACCGGCAGAAATACGGGGCGTCTGGATCGCCAACGTCGCCAGTGGAGTATTATTCCTGCCTTGGGCGATAGATCGCGCCTTGCGACAGCTCGCCCAACTCAACTTTAACACTATCTATCCCGTCGTCTGGAACCGAGGCCGCACTTTTTACCCCAGTAAAGTCGCCGCTAAAGTCACGGGCCGCTCTCAAGATACCGCTTTAAGTCTATTTCGTTTGGGGGGAGACGTGCTAGGGGAAATGTTAACCAAAGCCCACAGTCAAGGTTTGAGAGTAATTCCCTGGTTTGAATACGGCTTCATGGTACCGATAAACTCCCTCCTGGTAAAACGACATCCAGACTGGGTGACGGCAACCCGCGATCGCACCGACAACCTCCCAAAAGATATCTTCGCACTAGACTTTCAAGACTTGCTCCCAGACTCAAAAGAACTTTCCCCCTTAGAAAAATTTCAATATACCTTTTCTGTAAACAACGTCTGGCTCAACCCCATCCATCCCGACGTGCAAAAATTTCTACTGAATTTAATTCTGGAAGTGGTCAAAAACTACGACATCGACGGCATCCAACTAGACGATCGCTTCGCCATGCCCGTAGAGTTAGGCTACGATCCTTTTACAGTTAGACAATATCTACGAGAACATCGGGGAAAAAGTCCTCCAGACAACCCTCGGGATCCGGAGTGGATGCGCTGGCGGGCGGATAAGCTGACTGCTTTTCTGGAAACAATTTATCAAGCAGTTAAAGCAGTTAAGCCTAATTGTATCGTCTCCATTTCTCCAAACCCCAAAAATTTTGCTTATAAACTATATTTGCAAGACTGGGAGACGTGGGTAGAAAAAGGAATAGCAGACGAGGTAATTTTGCAGATCTATCGCTACGACCTCGATAAATTCAAGCAAGAATTAGAGAAACCCGCAGTAAAATTTGCTCGCAGTAAAGTGCCAGTGGGAGTTGGCATTTTAAGCGGAACTTGGAAAAACCCCGTAGCGATCGCCCAAATTAAAGAACAAGTTCAGGAAACCCGCGATCGCGGTTTCGACGGCGTATCTTTCTTTTACTGGGACACCCTCTGGAGTTATATGACTCCCGACTCTCCCCAAGAGCGTCGCCTCGCTTTCCAACAACTCTTTCCCACTCCCGTCGAGCGATAACCCGTAGAACAGACATCTTGTCTGTTCGCTATAAAACTATAATTGAGGAAAACTTCTATGACTGCAACAAGATTTGATAACCATTCTTACGGGTTCCCGGTCGAAATTGGTTGGGGTTTTTGGTTTCAGTGGGTGTTGTTTTCCCTACTCGGGTTTTTAGGGAGTTTGCTATTTGTAGAAATCGGGATCAGACCTTATGTGGGAGTCTTGCCAGGAGCGATCGGCGGCGCAGTCACCGGGTTAGCGCAGTGGTTTGCCCTCAGAAAGTATTTTTCTGGGGGCAAGTGGTGGTTCGTGGCGAGTATAGTTACTTGGAGTTTGGTGGGAGCTAGCGATTTAGGCGCCGTTGGTTGGATTGCTCCCAGAAGCGAAATTTTGGTTGTCAGAGCGATCGCCGGCATCATTGATGGCGCTCAAATCGGGTTTTTTTTGGGATTGGGGCAATGGTTGGTCCTTCGACCCCTGCCCAAGGCCAACTGGTGGATTTTGCTCAATAGTTTGGCCTGGGCCATTGGCCTGTCTTGCGGTTGGACCGTGGGGGGGATTTTGTACGCGATCGCCCATCTCTTCCTCTGCGAAGTCTTCGGTTTGGCCCTGACTTGGGTGTTGGTAGCAGGAATTACCGGAGTTGCCTTAATTGGACTGTGGCGCGGCATCCTTCGTTAATGGGGAATTGTTAATTGTTAATTGGGAACTTGTTAATTGTTAATTGATTTTGAAAAAAGCGGCACTAAGGGTCAGTAGATCTGGCAATTAAAAAAAATTTGCTATAATAGAAATAAAGGCAAAAAATGTTTGCCAAACTACAGCAAAAGTTGATGATTTTAACCGAGGTGCAACTACGATGGAAAAGCAAAAAGAACGCGGCAATTAATCGGCGCTATCAATAATGTGCCAACTGAGAAACCGAACCACAGTCGAGAGGCGATCGCCTTAAAGCTAGAAAGACAAACAGTTGGCTGTTGAAATAGCTGTAATTAAAGATTTTAACGATTATAAGCTGACACCCAAACCGAAAGCTACCTGCTAGCAATTTAAAAGAGTGTCACAACTATAAAGAAAACTTTATTAAAAAATCCGCAGAATAGAAAGCAAAAGAGGTGAAAGCTAAAGTGCTTCCCTTTACTTCTAAAGAGCCGGTCAAGTATTGTCAGAAACCCGGTTTTAAAAAAAAACCGGGTTTCTTGACCGGTTCGTTTAAACCAAAGCCCATTAGTCGGGATTTTTTTGGGCAATAATCCTGGCAGAAACTAATTTATCTGAAAAAAGAATCGACGGACAAACAAACCCGAACCCCCACTCGGGAAATAATCCCTATTATCAAGTTCGAGAAGGTGAAAAAAATGAAATACAAGGTATCAAAAATGTCGTTCCTAGCATTACCTCTAATGCTGGTACTCAATCTCGGTCAAAGCTTCCCTGCTAGTGGCGAGGAGAAAATAGACATCGGCAACCAGGCCATCAATGATAATTCAGAATTAAGTCTAAGAGTGGCATCCGACCTAGTAGAAGCAGCAGACAACTGGTTAAAATTGGACGGACAATTCCCCAGAGCTTTGTCTCTAGACGAACTCGGGATAGAATCACAGGAGAGGCTTTTAATAAGCGACGATAAAAATACGGGATGTCGTCGATATGGCATTTGCGAGAGTTAAACAAGGTTGGATGTCAATTTTGAAGAGAGCCAAGAACTTAACGATTTTTGTCAATTGTCAATTGGAAACTTGTTAATTGTTAATTCCTCCATTCCGGTTTTTTTGCTGCATATTCGATGCTTCCCTTAAATAACAATTTAGGCTGCCTCTTATTTTAAGGAGGGAAGTTAAGGGCTAAAGGTTCCTCATAAACAGTTTTTGATTAAAAATTCGGTGGTACGAGCCACCGGATTTTCTTTTCTGGTTGCTGTTAGAATGGGTAATGGGCGATCGCTGAATTGGAAAACCAGCAATTAGCCATTACCCATTCCCTATTTCCTATTCCCTAAAAACATCTATGCTTAACAAACAACAACCAGAAGAAGCCATAGTAAAAAATCAAGAATCCTTGGAGAGCATAGCCAGAAGCTTGAAACTGTCTCAAGGACAATTTTCGCTAATTGTAGCCCGCTGCAACTACGGAATGCTCAGACAAGAAATGGTGCAGCAGCTAAGAAAAATGGTATTAGCTCGCGGGGTAGAAATTAGAGAAATTTTTTTGCCCCCCTCTGTGCAAACTCTCTATACTACTTTAGACAACTACAAACAAAAAGAGTATTCTCCGGAGAAACAATGGGCCTTAATGGTCTTGGGTTTAGAAGGAGTAAATGCCCTTGACAAACTTCTAACTTCCACCAATACCGTTAGGGAAGAATTTAGGAAAAATTTTCCCTTTCCGGTAGTTTGGTGGGTTAACGATGCGGTTTCAAAAAAGCTAATTCGCTTAGTGCCAGATATCGAGAGTTGGGCAACTACTTATGAATTTTCCCTCAGCCCCGGGCAAGTAATTAACTTTCTCAAACATAAGGCAGAGAAGGTATTTTCTACAGTTTTGGAGGCAGGCGCGGAAAAATTTCTGCCTAATAGGGCTATTTTAGGGGCAGATTACTCTACAGAAATAGAGTTAGCTTATGAAGATTTGCAGCATTGGGAGATAAATGTAGAGCCGGAACTGGAAGCGAGTTTACAATTTCTGAAAGGTCGCTATTATTACACCCATCACCAAATCGAGAGAGCTCTCTACTTTTATCGAGATAGCTTGCGGTTTTGGCAGCACGTCGCTCGCTCGGCGATCGCTCAAAACGGTCATAACCAAAAGTTCCACTTGCGACTGGGTGCGGTCTTATTTCATATTGGTTTGTGTTATCGCTATCAGGCAGAACAGCATCGAACGAACAGAGATTGCAATTGGGAAACCGCTAGAGATAACCTCCAAGAGTGTATCGATGTTTTTCGCGGAATTGGGCGCGAGGATATAGTGGCGAAATTTATCAATCAATTGGGAGAGATTTTGCGAAAAACGGAGGAATGGCAATCTTTGGAACAATTAGCGATCGCCGCCCGCAATTTACACCAAAGTCGCCCTCAATTTTCCGTACAGCTAGCTCAAGATTACGGTTTTCTTGCCGAAGTTGCGATCCACCGCTCTCAATGGGAAGATGCGAAAGAGCGGGCGAGTATGGCTCTGGAGATTCTCGATAAAGCTCCCAACGATGAGGACAGCAGGTTAACTTTTGTCAAACCGCAACATCGGGGGTTGTACCTCTGTCTGTTGGCGCGGGCCCGAGAGCAACTGGGAAACCGAGAGGGGGCGATCGACTGTTTAAAAAAAGCTCGTTTGGAAACCGATCCGCAACTGGATCCCCAGTTGTATTTAAACATCTTAGAATTTTTGCACGACCTCTACTTTAAAGAAGGCAAATATCGAGAAGCATTTGACATTAAAAAAGAATATCGGACTGTTCGGCATCAGTTTGGATATATTGCCTTTGTCGGCGCGGTCAGACTCAAGCCCCAACTGCACATAATTAATCCTCCCTTGGAGCCAGTTATTTCTCCTAATATTGCCCGAGAGATTACGGCTTCGGGAAGAGAACGAGATTTAGAGCGCTTAATCCAAAGAATACAAAGTACGCAGCACAAATTAACTATTATTTACGGTCCTTCTGGGGTGGGCAAAAGCTCTATTGTGGCAGCAGGTTTAGTACCCGAACTCAAAGACAAAACTATCGGTGCCCGTCAAGTAGTACCGGTCCTGCTGCAAGTTTATCGAGATTGGAGTCGGGAATTAGACAGACAATTAACCTTGACCAACGAACTCTGGATCGCTCCTCCTACAAAAGGACGAAAAACCAGGAGAACTAAGGACCAAAAAAGAGCTAAAGAGACTGGGTTCTCTAGCATTTACAAGAGATTGCAATTAGAAAATCTTCCCAACTCTGCGGATATCTCCCCAAAAGAAAACCCCGATACTGAGGTAAGTATTAGGTGTAATGCAGAAGAAAAAGAGCGAGAAGGAATTTTAGAAAAATTAAGAAAAAATTCTCAAAATAATCGTTTAACTGTCTTGATATTCGACCAATTTGAAGAATTTTTCTTTTTCTGCCAAGACAGGCAGAAAACTCGGGAATTTTTCGATTTTTTGAGTGCCTGCCTCAATCTTCCTTTTATTAAAGTAATCTTAGCTTTGCGAGACGATTACTTGCATAAATTATTAGAGTACAGTCGCTTTAGCAATGGAGCAAATACTCATAACGATTTGCTCGCGGATCTTCTTTCTAAAGATAATTTATTTTACTTAGGAAACTTTTCCAAGGAACAAGCTTATCAAGTAATAGATAGCTTGACAAAACGGTCTCATTTTTACTTGCAACGGGCTTTAATTCAAGAATTAGTCAAAGATTTGGCGGGAGATTTTGGAGAAGTTCGCCCCATCGAATTGCAAGTAGTAGGGGCGCAATTACAAGCGGATAAAATTGCAACTTTAACTAAGTACAAGGAGCTTGGGGAAAAACCAAAACAAAAACTGGTAGAGCGTTTTTTAAAAGAAGTGGTTAAAGATTGCGGGCCGGAAAACGAACGAACGGCGCAAAAGGTGTTATATTTATTAACGGACGAGCGCGAAACTCGTCCTTTGAATACTCAGGGGGAGTTGCTGGCATCTTTGCCGGGAACGCCTCCAGAGAAATTGGAGTTGGTTTTAGAAATTTTAGAAGAATCGGGGTTAGTATTTAGGTGGACGGAAATACCTTCCGCTCCCTATCAATTATTCCACGATTATTTGGTGGATTTTATTAGAAGACAGGAGGAAGAAGAACTAGAAAAAGAGAAAAAAGAGCGACAAGAAGCAGAGTTAGAAGCAGCTCGCCAGAGAGAAGAAGAACTGCGCGATCGCAATCTCAAATTAATGCAGGAAAGAGAAAAAGATACTCAGATAAAGAAAATGCAATCTCAACGAACAATCGGTTTAAGTCTGGCATTGGTTGTAGTTTTAGCATTGGCAGGATGGGCGTTTAGCGAAAGAAAACGAGCCGAAAATGCAGAAAGGTTGGCATTGAGCGCCGGTTCGGAAGCTCTAGCTTTGTTTAACTACGACAACCCTTTAAGAAGGTTAGTAAGCAGCGTTAAAATAGGTCAAAAGTTTTTAGCTCAAACTAACACAACGATCGGCCAAAAAAACGAAATCGCAGAAGGATTGAGGCTAGCAGTTTCCAGGGTACAAGAAATCAATCGCTTTAGCGGACATACTAAGAACGTTTTGAGCGTCAGTTTCAGTCCGAATGGACGTTTCCTCGCTTCTGCGGGTGCCGACGGTATTATCAAACTGTTCTACCCGGATGGTAGGGATATTACCACTATAGAAGCGGATAAAATTGCCGCGATCGATATTGCTTTTAGCCCCGATGGCAAATTCCTAGCGTCTGCAGGGGGCGATAAGACTATTAAAATCTGGAACTTAGATAATCCAGCGGCTCCTCAACTGGCGATAGCGTTCGAGGGTCACGGGGATTGGGTAACTAGCGTTAGTTTCAGCCCGGATGGTAAAACGTTAGTTTCGGGAAGCGCCGATGGCATCGTCAAGCTCTGGAGTATTGAGGAAGGTCGCTTCCTGGAAGATATAGGAACTCACGAGGGGGAAGTAACGAGCGTTAGTTTTAGTGCGGACGGCCAAGTTGTTGCTTCTGCCAGCGGCGACGAGTCTGCTAGCGCTCAGAATACGGTTAAACTCTGGAGCGTTGACGGTAAGTTGCTACAAACTCTTTCGGGACATGGCGACTGGATCTATAGCGTCAGTTTGAGCCCGGATGGCAAAACGATCGCTTCTGCTAGTGCGGATAAGACGATTAAAATTTGGAGCGTTGACGGTGGGGAGATTAAAACTCTGAAGGGGCATAGCGATGAGGTTTTGGAGGTGGCTTTTAGCCGGGATGGCAAGGCGATCGCTTCTGCTAGCAGGGATAAGACGGTTAAGGTTTGGAGCAGCGAGGGGGAGAATAGCAGTTTGCTGAAGACGATAGAAGGGCATCAGGATGATGTCTGGGCGGTGAGTTTTTCGCCTAACGGTCGGACTCTAGCTTCTGCGAGTGGAGATTCGGTTCATCTTTGGAGTCGCGATCGCACTCCTTTACGTCAAATTCTCACCGGTCATACGGATTGGGTTTACGGAGTTAGCGTCAGTCCGAACGGCAGGACGATCGCTACTGCCAGTAGGGATAAGACGATTAACCTTTGGAGTCTTGAGGGGGAGTTGCTCGATACTCTAGCGGGCCACGAAGAACAGGTAAACTGGGTGAGTTTTAGCCCCGACGGTCTGATTTTGGCATCTGCGAGCGATGACAAGACGATTAAACTCTGGAACGCGGAAACGGGAGAGATGTTAAGGTCTTTAGAGGGTCACGAGGAAAAGGTTGTGACTGCAGCATTTCATCCTTATGGCGATCGCCTCGCTTCTATCGGCGAGGAGAACAGCTTGAAAATTTGGAGGCTGGCAGACGGTAAGTTATTATATAGCATCGAATATTCGGGACTGACGGATGGCAATAACCTGAAGAGCATTAGCTATAGTCCCGACGGCAGAACGATCGCTATTGCCACTCGCAATGAAGTTAGATTCTGGTCTGAGAATCGTAATGCCATCCCGAATCTCCCATTCGACGGGAAAGCGGAGTTAAATAGCATAAGCTTTAGCCCCAACAGCCAGCAAATCGCCATCGCTTTGGGCAGAAAGGTTGAAGTTTACGACCTAGAGGGCAAATTAATCGATACTTTCGAGGATACCGATATCGCCAACAAGGTCAGTTTTAGTCCCGATGGCAAGACGATAGTTATAGCGGCTCAGAAAAAGGTCAAATTGTTGCCCTTCGACGGTCGCAAGTTTGGTCTCGAACGAGATGCTTTGCCGGTTATCCTGGAAAATGAGGACCGCGTTATCGACCTGGCCGTTAGCCCGAAAGGGGATAACATTGTTATTGCCAGTAAGGATAAGGCGATCGTTTGGAAAGAGGTAAATAAGTTGGCCCTGGAGGATATTGTGGATCGCAGTTGCGAATGGTTGCAGGCTTATCTCAAAACTAACGATAAAGTAGAGACGAGCGATCGCTTTCTTTGCGAGGATAATGAGTAGTTTCCAATTCCCTAAAAAAAAGAGCGATCGCTTAGGCGATCGCTCTTTTAGCAGAGAGATAAAAGGGGTGCATCTCAATGCAATTTGAAAACCAAGGATTTAACGCTTTTTGCGAGCTTGCGAGCTTGCGAGCTTGCATTTTTCACAGAACCAATTAGCGATTAGCCATTAGCCATTAGCCATTAGCCATTTTCTATTTTTACAAATATGGGATGCTCCCGATAAAAGTCCCTTAGCTTTTCTGGGATGCCAGAGTAGAGAGAGAGTCTCCCGTAACCCGACAAATGCGCCATTCATCTAAAATCTTCGCACCGATGCCCTTGTAAAAAGCGATCGCTGGAGAGTTCCAATCTAAAACGCTCCATTCCAGACGCCCGCAGTTGCGCTCTACCGCTAACCCTGCCAGGTAAGTTATCAGTTTTTTGCCAATACCTTGCCTTCGATATTCGGGCAAGACGAACAGATCTTCTAAATAAATACCCGGTCGCGTCAAGAATGTAGAATAGTTGTGAAAAAACAAACCAAAACCAACTACTTCACCTCCATACTCGGCAACAATGGCCTCGGCGAAGGGTTTTTCGCCAAAAAGATGCTCTTTGAGAAGTTCCGAGCTGCCCGTTACGGCATGAGATAACTTTTCATATTCCGCTAGAGCTTGAATTAGTTCAAAGAGTGCCGGCACGTCTGCAGGCGTTGCCGATCGCGCGATTATTTCCTCTAACATCTGCTTTATGACTCCACCTTAAATTCTCAACCAGTCTTTTAAGCGTTCGGCAACTTGAGGTCGTCGCAACTTGCGCATCGCTTTTGCTTGAATTTGACGCACCCGTTCGCGAGATAAGTTCATAATGCTGCTTACCTCGTCTAAGGTATGAGGCTCTCCAGTTACCAAACCGTAACGCAGGACGATCGCATCTTGTTCGCGATCGCTCAATACGTCCTCCAAGACGCTCAAAATATCGTGACGCATCATCGTGTCGTTCATTTGCCCTTCAGGAGTGATATTTTCGCTATCTTCGAGAAAATCTAGAAGTTCTGTATTTTCTTCGATGCCGAGGCGATGGTTGAGAGAGAGAGTTTTGCGTCGCAGTTGCTGTAACTTTCGTAATTGTTCGTAACTGACTTGCATTGTTTCTGCAAGCTCGGTTTCGGTGGGGGGGCGATTGAGCGATCGCCTTAAATCCCGATAAACCCTTTTTAGCTTGTTTATCTGTTCTACCACATGAACCGGCAGTCGAATAGTTCGTCCTTGATTGGCAATGGTGCGAGTAATTCCTTGGCGTATCCACCAGTAAGCGTAGGTCGAAAATTTATAACCCTTTTCGGGGTCGAATTTTTCCGTCGCTCGGTTTAAACCTATAGCTCCTTCTTGAATTAAATCCAGAAATGGTACCCCCCGATTTAGATAGCGTTTGGCAATGGAAACTACCAACCGAAGATTGGAACTTATCATCCTTTTTTTTGCCGAACGACACTTATGTAATCGATAATCTAGTTGAGCTTCGCTCCAGCCCATTGCCGAGGCAAGCTCGGCTTTTATTGGCTCTCGCCCTAACTCTGCTTTTAATTTTTCCTGGAGCTGTTCGATAGCTACTAGCTCTCGGATGAGACGGGCCAACTCTAGCTCTTCGCTGGGTTGGAGGAGAGGATAACGAGCCATTTGTTTGAACAACATTCCCACCGCATCGTCCGAGTCTACTTGATAATCTGCTACGCGGGAAGTTACAGCTTGCTGATTCATTTTGGAGTCCTCCTGAAAATGGGCTTTTTTTTGTGAAGATTCGGCACTCGCCGGTGGTTTGACTATCTGGCGGTCTGCCAGACTTGCTTTATTATTAACAAAGTTTGTTTGAGATGGGTTCTCTAGGTTGCCTGAATCCACTTTTTAATTTTTTTGTACTTAACCTTTTCTATTATAGAATATTGTCAAGAGTAGGTTAATCCTCCCTGTCAAATTTTCCATTATATCATAATTTTTGAAAATTGCAAGGAGCCGTTGCAGTCAGATTTTGGTTCCCTCTTTATTTACCAAAAAACTTTTTAGTTTAACTTACTTCTTTCTGTTTGTCAAGGAGATGAAAAGCGATCGCCACCTCCCCAATCCCAACCCTATTTTTGCGCAATTAGCTGTAGTCTTAACTACCAAATGCAAATTTTCCCTGCCGCCCCCTAGAAAGAACAACACCCAACTCACTTATGACCGAGCGGGTAAATATACATGACTGGTTCATCGAATAGATTGCCGTCTTTGCAGATTTTGGCGATCGCTCTCGATCCACTCTTCTATAGACTTGGGTTCGACTAATTCTATCCTCTGCTTCGCCCACTGACAATACTCCAAAGAAAGCTCGCACCCCATCCATGGTCGTTGCAACTGTTCGGCAACGACGGCGGTGGTGCCGGAACCCAAAAACGGATCTATAACTAAATCCCCGGGGTTGGAGGATGCCAACACAATCTTCCTCAAAAGTTCTTCGGGTTTTTGGGTGGGATGGGGGGTTTTTTCGTGCATCCCGTTGCAAGTGGTAGGTATTTCGATAATATCTTTCGGTTTTGCCCCTTGGGGGTGAGGTTGCCAGGAATGGTTTTGGTTTTTCTTTTTATTGCTGTATTGACTGGTTGGAGCTTGAGACCGATGGGGATATTTTAAAGTATGATGGTTGTAGGGAATGCGAATATCGTCGAGATTAAAGGTAAATTGTTTGCTTTTGCGGAAGTGTAAAATACTTTCGTGCGATCGCCCCCAGTCTTTCCCCAAATTAGCTTTATTTTTGTAATGCCAAATCAACCAGCGGCAGCTATGGAAAAACTGCATCGCGGGCAGTTTGAGGTCGGCGATAATTTCGGAAAAACCGCAAACGTAAAGAGTGCCGGTTGGTTTTAAAATTCTCGCCGCCCGTTCTATCCACTGCAAGTTCCAGTTAACGTATTGTTGCTGGGATTGAAAATTATCCCAGTCCGCTTTTTTGAGATTATAAGGAGGATCGGCAAAGATTAAGTCTGCCGATGCCGGGGGTAAAGACGATAACCAGGCGATCGCCTCCCCGTTCCAAAGTTCGCCCCGTGGGTGAGAGTAAAATAGTTGATACGAGTTCATATTTGTAGGGCGCGCGTCGCGCACCAACGGACAACTTTTGGATTCCTGTAGGGTGCGCACCGCGCACCAACCGACAACTGGTGGATTCTTGTAGTCTAGCTCAACGGGTGGACGACGAACTAAGTTAGGTTCTGCCACGACCTCTCACACCTTCCGGCTCAATTGTTAATTGATGTAAGATTAGCGAGTGGCTCGCTAATCTTAGGGAGCCTCCAACTAAGAGGAGCGAGCCGCTCGCTCCTCTTAGGTTTGGGCTCCCCCCTCTTAGGTTTTAGCTCCCCCCTCTTAGGTTTTAGCTCCCCCCTCTTAGGTTTGGGCTCCCCCCTCTTAGATTTGGGCTCCCCCCTCTTAGGTTTGGGCTCGCTCCTCTTAGGTTTGGGCTCGCTCCTCTTAGGTTTGGGCTCCCCCCTCTTAGGTTTGGGCTCGCTCCTCTTAGATTTAGCCTCGCTCCTCTTAGATTTAGCCTCGCTCCTCTTAGGTTTGAGCTCGCTCCTCTTAGGTTTGAGCTCGCTCCTCTTAGGTTTGGGCTCGCTCCTCTTAGGTTTGGGCACGCTCCTCTTAGGTTTGGGCACGCTCCTCTTAGGTTTGGGCTCGCTCCTCTTAGGTTTGGGCTCCCCCCTCTTAGATTTAGCCTCGCTCCTCTTAGTAGACTCCTGTAGGGTGCGCACCGCGCACCAGTAGACTCCTGTAGGGTGCGCACCGCGCACCAGTAGACTCCTGTAGGGTGCGCA
>CAZUCT010000025.1:16565-19359 GCA_964619285.1 uncultured bacterium
CCGCGCACCAACGAACAATTAGATAAGCCGCCACTCGCGAGCATCCACAAAGAGAGACAAATGCCCGACATTAGTGGTGGCGACTATAACCTCATTTCCCTCTGTTTCCGTCAATACCGTTGCTTGCGCTGCCAAAATTACATCCCCATCAATTTCTTTCGGGTCCGCCGTAGGCGTGCCTTGCTGCCGGGCTCGGGCCCACAACTCAGCCGCTTTGAGCATCGCTTCGGTGGTAATGGGAAGATAGGGCGTAGTAGCTTTGAGGCCGTCAAGCTTGCGGATACCTGCCAATTTACGGGCACGAATTAACTCGCGCCTAACTTCATAATCGGCAATTTCTGGAATTGTCACTTCATAACCTCTTGGTTCGAGAGAATCAAACCACAGTTGACATTCTAAGGAAATGGGCGTTGCTTTGGGATTTGTGACCATCCCTAAAGGGCCAGAATCCAATAACACTATTTTACTCATGAGGGAACAAAGGTCGATTGGAGGACAAACGGTCTTCATCTAAGGCTTTTTTGAGAAACTCCCAGGTTTCTTTTTGTTCCTGTTCGTCTCCCTCTTCTCGCCAAGACCTCAGCAATTCGCTGCGAGCCTTTTGTCGGGCAGCTTTTAGCACTGGGTCGGGGTTTTTAAGTTCGGCCACAACTTTTTTATAGGGGTCTTCCGATGGCGAGTTCATGGCCGCGCTTTCCCCAAACAGGCGGATAATTTCCATCAGGTTAGGCCAGTATTCTTTGGGTATTTTATTGATTTCTAGCACTAACGATTCCATCGTTGCTGGTGGCGGCGACGGGGCCGCAGTTGTTGGCGGCGATGGGGCCGGTGCTGTTTGAGGACCGCTTTCTTTTTCTTTAATCTGTTCTGTCATCTTTACCTCCTTGGGTTTGTTAGTTGGTAAGGTGCGCGACGCGCTGGTTGGTGCGCGACGCGCACCCTACTGGTTGGTGCGCGACGCGCACCCTACTATTATATCAGATTTACTCGCCGAGATTTCTGGACGGTTGCCGATAGGTGAAGGTAAAGCGATCGCCACTGGCAATAACTCGCCGCATTTCGTCGTACATCGGATATTCCCCGATACCGCTCAAAACTGCCCATCCACGCGCCCTGGTTAAGGCAACAAAGATGGCGTTGCGCAATTTAATCTTGCTCTCATTTTGGGCAATGCGATCGAACCCAACTACATACACCATATCTGCCTCGTTTCCTTTCGCCCGGTGGATGAGAGAAATTGTGACTCCCTCTGGATGCCAGAACTGATTTCGTTTACTATCGTTGGTTTTTACATCGTCAACATTTTTGGCAGTGGGAATATAGATAGGAATGCCTTTATCTATCAAAAACTGTCCCACCTCTTTTTGTAATTCCATTGCCTCATCGCGGTTGGAACCGAGAACCACTACCAGAATATTTCGGGAGGGTTTAAATTCGTCATTTTCGAGATTGTTTTCGAGGTTTTTTGCTAAGGCATTTAGTTCCGCTTCCCGGGTTTCAAAAACGTTAAATTGCAAAACCGGTTCTTGCCAAATTTCAGGCATGGGATTGGGGGAATTTTCTGACGGTCGGTGGAGGGTAATTTCTTGACCGTTATTAAAATTACCCGTTACTTGATAACCAATATTTTCCCAATCTTTTTTTCGGGTATATCCCGACAGCATCCCCTCGGAACGTAACAATCCCATACCAATTGCATGAGCGGCAGTTAAAATTGGATGGGGAGTCCGATAACAACGCCGCATAATTATGCTTTTTTGAATGCCGCCACGATGCAAACCTTGGACTAATTTGCTGTATTCCTCGCCAAATAATTCTTTGGCCGTAGGAATCTTTAAAGCGTGCAAACTTTGAGCTTCATCGTAAGCCCAAATTAAGCGTTTTTGCTGGGGATTTTTCTCATCAACGGGCCGTAAAGCTTGCCACGCCATCCAATAAATCGGCTGTTTGTCTCCATGTTTTAATTCATTGCGAACTATTAAATCCTGTCCTCCGTCGATGAGAATGGCATCAAACATCGGCTCAATTTCTGTTTCTTCTAGTAACTGAATAACTACATCCGCAAGCTTTTCTGGGGGAACGTTTTTAGTATTATCCATAGGAAAAGGTTTGAAGCCATGAGCATCACGAATTATTTGGTGTAAACCGTTTTGACCACCTACTTCTCCCCAGGCGTGAAATACTTTTAATCGAGAATTTTCTGGGTCGTATTTTTTCTCGCCGTTGCTGAATTTTTGCAACCAGAAATCGACTTGTTTTTCCATTAAATCGTAGAGCGATCGCGTAAAAAACACTAAAGCAATATCCCACTCTGGATGCTGCAAGTGCATATAAGCAGCTTTTTGACAGAGTAAAACGGTTTTACCAGAACCGGCAATGCCGCGAATTCGTTGAGGGCCTGGAGGAATTTGTTTGGCAATAGCTAGGTTTTCTTCTGAGAATTGTTTTAGTTGGTCGTTCATTTGAGCGATGGCGGTAGAATAATCCATAATAAAGAAGTTTTTTCTTTGTAATTGGTTGACAATTTCCAGTTTAGTGATTATTCTCAGCATCGCCCAGAGCAGATGGGTTCAGAATTAACTGAACCGAACTGACCTTGCCAAAATTAAAAAATATGGTATAATAGGTAAAGTTCGTAGTAATCGCTTTAGCGATTCAAATCAGCTCTAAAACTTGTAGGTTGGGTGAAGTGAAACGGAACCCAACTTTCTATGTCGGGTTCTTTTTCCTTTTGGGGCGAAAACTTGTAGGTTGGGTGAAGTGAAACGGAACCCAACTTTCTATGTCGGGTTCT
>CAZUCT010000025.1:19459-24726 GCA_964619285.1 uncultured bacterium
TTTTCCCTTTGGGGCGAAAATTTCTATGTCGGGTTCCACTCCGTTCCACTACAATTCATTTAAGAAACCCGGTTTTTCCCAAAAACCGGGTTTCTGAGATAGCAAGGAAAAACCGGGTTTCCGAGATACCAAAAAACAGGGAAAAAAATTATGCAAAATAGTTCTTCGAGAAGCATTAAAGCTACTAAAATAGAAAAACTCCAAGAGGCAAAAAATTCTCAGCGCTTAACTTACGAG
Source organism: uncultured bacterium (assembly GCA_964619285.1). Taxonomy (GTDB): domain Bacteria; phylum Cyanobacteriota; class Cyanobacteriia; order Cyanobacteriales; family Microcoleaceae; genus CALKCV01. The sequence goes on from CAZUCT010000025.1 coordinate 19,697, forward strand.
AAACTGGCAGAAAAAGCATACGTTTCCGAATCAACTGTTAAGCGTTTTTTTAAAGGAATAGCTGTAGATATTCCCTCAGCAGAATCGATTGTTAAAGCTTTAGGTTTGGAATTAGAAGAAGTTATTCAACTCAGCAATAACCAACCAGAAATTGCTAATACGCAATCGGAAAAAACTCTTTTAATTCATCGGCAAGTATGCCAACAAATGCTGGCCGAAAAACGGCGCTTAACTACCAATCCTCTAACCGCAAACGACGGCAGCAGTTTCGATCGCCAAAATCTATATGTACCTCTAGGACTGATAGAACGCAAACGACAGCCCCAACGTCCCGATAATCTTTGTGCCGAGGCCGGTTCTAAGTTATATCAACCGACCGACTACGAAATTCTCCAGCAATTCGAGAACGACGAATTTTTCGATCGCGTCCTCCTCCAAGGCCAAACTCCCAAAAGTCAAGGCCGACGTATCGCCGTTATTGGCGAACCGGGTTCGGGGAAAACTACCCTTTTGCAGCATCTTGGCGATCGCCTCTTCGCCGAAACCGAACCGGATGTCGCCTTATGGGTTTCCCTGGCAGACTTGCAGGGGAAAACTATAGAAGAGTATCTCTTGCAAGTCTGGTTAAAAGATGCATTCTCCACCGCCCGAGTTACCCCAGAAATGGAAGATGCCCTGGTGGAACTTTTCAACCGGGGGCGGGCGTGGTTGCTGTTGGATGGTGTCGACGAGATGGGGGCGGATAACTCATTGGGCAGTATTGCTTCTCAGATACGCGGTTGGGTTGCCAAAGCAAAGGTAATTTTGACCTGTCGCCTCAACGTCTGGGATGGCGGTAAAAATGCTTTGGAAGGTTTCGACATTTATCGGAATTTAGATTTTTCCGAAGAGCAAGTTACCGAGTTTATCCGTCGGTGGTTCGGCAGTTATCCAGAACTAGGAGAAAAGTTGCGATCGCAATTAGCAAATCCCGACAAACAACGGATTCGCGATACCATCAAAAATCCTTTACGCTTGGCCTTGCTGTGTTATTTTTGGCAGCGCCGACAAGGCAGTTTGCCGAAAACTAAGGCCGCCCTTTATCGGCGATTTATTGAAGTTTTTTACGAGTGGAAAGAGGAGTTTTTCCCGACAACTTCTGCCACGAGAAAAGAGTTAAATTTAGCTTTAGGAAAATTGGCAATAGAAGCGCTATCTCGTTCTCATTCTCGATTTAGAATCCCTCGCCGCCAAGTCTGTCTGGTACTTGGAGAAACCGACGCGCCGCTATTTCAATTAGCAACAAAATTAGGCTGGTTAAATCAAGTTGGAGTCGCTGCCGAAGACCCAGGCGAACCGGTTTATGCTTTTTTTCATCCTACCTTTGAAGAATATTTTGCCGCTGCCGCCATTGAGGGTTGGCAGTTTTTTATTAACCACGTTCGGGATAATCCCAATGCTGGTATCTACCGCATTTTTGAACCCCAATGGCAAGAAGTAATTTTGTTATGGTTGGGGCGAGAGGATATTGAGGAGAAACAGAGAGATGGTTTTTTGAATTGTTTGGCAGAGTTTGAAGATAATTGCGGCAACTTTTATCGAATTAAAGCTTATTTTTTAGCTCAAAGTTGTCTGTGCGAGTTAAAGCAATACCGCGATGGTAATTTTATGCAAAATATTTTCAGAGAGTGCGGCAAATACCATCGCTTTCGAGATAATTGGCGACCCACATCTTCTTGGCGTCAGAGAAATTTATTATGGGATGGAGAAACTTGCAGCCCTGGAGAAGTTGTCGAATTAATAGACAGAATTGATGTTAATACCGACCAACAGGAAATGACGAAGATTTTCCGTAAAATAGGTGCGAGTGGAGACCGTTCTTCTAAATTAATTAATGCTTTAGTTAATTTATTAGAAAATAGCAAAGAACACAACGTTATTGTGGGCGCAATGGATATTTTAAAAGTTGTAGGCGCGGGGAATAAAAAAGTAATTGAAGCTTTGACCAAACTGTTACCAACTAAACCGGATAGAAGCGATTGGATATCTTGTCAAGCTGCCGATACTTTATGGGCGATCGCCCCCGGAAATCAACTGGCAATTTCTACTTTAAATAGCTTATTAAAAAACAACAAAGACGAAGACGCGCATACTCGTTTATGCGCTGCCTGGATTTTAGCAGAAATAGACCCCAAACATCCTCTAGCAATTTCAACTTTAGTTAACCCAATTCGCCAGGCAAAAATTAACATATTTACTCGCTGCGGTGACTCGCTACAAGCTTTAATGCACGTTGCTAATGGGGATTTATTGTATTTGCTGAATCTGCCAGAACCTTATCAAGTAGGAGTTGTAATCTTAGAGGATAGTTTTAGTAATGAAGGTTGGGTTATTGTTAAAACTATTAATGATAACGAGGATGAATATAGTTTGATAGAAATTGATAGTTTTTCCTCGGAAAAAATCTTGACTTTCTCTGGAGAAGAGGCGCAATTTATTAAAGGTATTTTTGCTGGAGACTTTTTAACAGCAGTTAAAGCTATAAAAAGGTATGGTTCGGAACATCAAGAATGGGAAACGGAATATTGGGGATATTATAAAGAATGGGAAGAAAAAGATTGTCCGGGAGAAGTGCCTTATTACATCTATTCTAACGAGTCTTTTTATCGGCAAATGAATCCTTTTTTCTTAAAGCGCCCCAACGGTTCGTTTGTTTATCAGTTGGCAGAAAACTTCCTCTGGAGTCACGGGAAAAAGATGAATTATTTAGAGTTTTATCGAGCTTGGAACGGCTAATTTATTATGTCAATTCGGTTGGTAAGGTGCGCGGTGCGCACCCAGCACTGTCAAGGTGGAGCCACGAGAACGAAAAAACGTTACTTTAGGCTATCTGCGGGACTGGGAAAAATTCTTTTTAAACCAATTTTTTGCTTAAAAATTCCCCTCTCTTGCCTTTTGCCTTTTGCCTTTTGCCTCCCCCCACCACTAAATCTGTTTACCACCTTGACAGTGCAGGCGGTGCGCACCCTACAATTTTACTGCTTGCCAGCCCTAACTTGCATTCCGCTCTAAACTCAAAGATAACTGCTCGCAATCTGTGGTCGAGGTAGCAACATACCTCACGGGTTTAGAAAGTTTTTTGACTTTACCAAGTTCCTCCCCACGTTTGAGCCAGTCGCTCATTTGGGACGGTCGAACGTTGAATATTTCCGCCAATTCTTTATGTTTTCTTTCTGTTGTTAATAACGGTTCGATATGAGGCCAAATAATTTTAAACGAATCATATTCTTTTGGTTCCCTAGCTGACTCTTCTGAATCTTTAACTAAATCATCTTTCTCTTCTACTTGCTTTTTATCCGCTTCAGCATCGGTACTTATTTGGTTGGCGGTAGTTGCTTCTTGGGTCGCGATCGCTTCTGTTTTTTCCTCCGAAATATAATTTACTGCTTCTGGAATTTGTAACTCTATTTTGGCAGTTTCTCTTTCCCTATTGACATTCATATTAATAGTGCCAATTTCTTCCCCATAAAGCAAAAAATCGGGAATAGATAAAGGTTTGACAACTCGCAAATAATCGGCATCTTGCTGTTTAAATTTTTCTCGAAGCTCCATCAATAACCGACCCAAAGCATTGACACCAACAAGGGTTTCTCCATCCACCGGAATAGCGCCCCAAAAGTTATCTTTATAAGAATCTTCGACAATAGCTTTGTCTCCTGTTGACAACAAAAGATGGCCGAATTTTTCCCAATTTTGAGCGAGTTTTACCCGCAAAGACCAACGCATTATTTCAACTTTTACTCGCTCCCAATCAGAACGAGACTGGTCTCGATAAGGTTTGCTTTTCATTTTGGCAGTCATGGGACTCCGTTGAGCGATTATTAGTTTTTGAACCTCTGGCAAGTGGGGAAAACGGCAGGCTTGATAGAGCGCTTCAGAGGTTAATATTCCCGTGCCATTAACTAATAAAGGATAGCCTGGGGCCATATTAGAAAGACCGCCAAATTTTTCCGCTGTTTTGCGAAAGGTGATGCAATCTTTTCTTTTATAGGTTCTAGTTTCTGGTTTTTTAACCATTTTTGACCTCTTCAACGCGCGCACCTTTCAATTTTACATTGAATTAGCAGCAGAAAGGTTTAAGGGGTTATCGTTAGGATGAACTTCAAACCATAAGGCATCTGCACAAAAATCTAATCCCCCAGGCCATTCGATATATCGACCTCCTTCGCCTAATTTTACTTGGGAGAAAAAGTCGCGATCGCCCAATTTTTCAAACACCCCACCTTGTTGAATAATGGGTGTAAAATCGACAACAACTACGCCACCATTTGAGTAAATTAAACGCAGTTTATAGTTGTTTTCAACAGTTACGCTGGTAATAATGTACGGCATAATTTACTCCTGTTTATTCTAGTGGTTCAATTGTAAAACATCCGAATTATGATTCCGTAAAACTGGGATATAACTGGCATCTAATTTTTCGGCTCTTCAGTACAAATTATGCAAAATTATTAATTTCGGCAACAGGGAATGGGGAACAGGCAAGGGATTTGGGATTTTTTCTCTCCAGCACATTTGATTATTTTAAAAGATTAATTCAATGGCGATTGCGTCATTTTTTATTTTTTTTTCCTCTATTACCCATTACCCATTACCCATTACCGAAATCATCAAATTATCATTTTAGCAAACTCAGTACCGAAGACCCAATTTTTCCTTTAACAATTAACAATTAACCACAACAATCTGTAGGGGTAAAGCATTCGGGCGGTAAGTTTTTGGAAAAACCGTTAAATTATCTTTCCGAATGCTTTACCCCGCCCCACCGTTAACCTTTCTGTTATTAAAATGCTGTTGCCCCTACAGGTGGGTTTCTGGCAATTAACAACTAACAATTAACAATTAACAAATTGGCGTTTTTGGCGGATTTAATCCGTGGTGGGGGCAAAGCATTCGGACATCTAAATTAACGATTATTATCCACAGTTATCGCCCGAATGCTGTTGCCCCTACAGGTGGGTTTCTGGCAATTAACAACTAACAATTAACAA